>JABTTW010000002.1:900000-1173555 GCA_015075745.1 Planctomycetia bacterium | reverse complement strand
GGTGTGCGGCACAACGTGCAGCTTCGCCGGCTCTACAAGGACGGCGACAACTGGGCGCAGTCCGATTCGTTCGGCCGCGACGACCTTCCGTTGGTCGCCAAGGTCACCGACATGGCCCACACGTGGATCTTCGAGCACTCGCAGGACAAGCAGTCCTGACCGCTCACGCGAGAGGTTGGTTCCGGGCACCGCCCGGCGGCACGCCATCCTCTCATCGTTCATTTGCGGCGACTCCACTTCGATTCGGCGCCGTTGGCGCCGGGGCGCCGTGGAAGCGCTCTGTTCCTTTCAATCGATACGCGGGCAGAAGATCACACGACCGCTCTCGTCGGCCAGGAATTGATTTCCGGCGGCCGAGGCCGGTGGTGCATTTGCAGGCCTGTTCCAGGTCAACCCTGTTTTTTGAAAGGACCCAAACCATGCAGAATCTCACGCGTGCTCATGACGAGCTGTACTTGCGCGGCCCCGACGAGCGGTTCGACACGCTCTCCGATCTCTGGCGGCATTGCCAGGAGGAGAAGGAGCGCTCGGTGGACCGCTGGCACCCGCCGCAGGCCATCAAGGTCGAGCCGGCCGGCAGCCGCTGCCGGGTCGTGCTCGGCGAGGACGGAAATTTCAACATGAACGAGTGGAGCTTCTCGCAGCTCTGCCGACTGGCCGGCGTGAACAAGGACACGCTCAATCGCGTGTCCGCGGCCACCGCCAGTCAGATTTTCTTCGAGACCTTGCCGCCGGACGGCAAGCCGCTCCAGGCGCTCACGGTCGAGGACACCGTGCGTGCCATTCACGGCGCCGCCTACACACGGCTGTACAACTGCGACTTGCTGTCGATGGTCCGCGAGTTCGCGACGGATTTTCAGCCGCCGCAGACCGCGGCCACGGGCGGCACCGGGCTGTACTGCGGCGAGCAGGACATGTTCGTGTTTCTGATCGACCCGGCCGGTTGGACGGAAATCGACGGCGAGGCCTTCGCCCCCGGCTTTTTCCTGTGGAACAGCGAGGTCGGCCGCCGCTCGGTCGGCGTGCAGACCTTTTGGTTCCAGGCGGTCTGCGCCAACCACATCGTGTGGGACGCGGTCGAGATCGTCGAGTTCACCCGCAAGCATACGGCCAACGTGCATGAGTGCTTCGGGCAGATCCGCGAGATCATCGGACGGCTGGTCGAGAAGCGCGACCAGCGCCGCGACGGTTTCGTCGCCACGATTCGCAAGGCGATGGAAACCACGCTGGGGCGCAGCGCCGACGACGTGCTCAAGGTGCTGGCCAAGCAGGGCATCCCACGCGCCGCCGCCAAGGAAGCCGTGGAGATCGCCGCTCAGCGCGGCCGGTTTACCATCTTCTGCGTCGTCGATGCGCTCACGCGGCTGGCGGGCAAGATCAAGCACGCCGGCGACCGCACCGAAGCCGACGAACGGGCCAGCGCGTTGCTGGCCCTCGCGGCGTGAACCCGAGTTCATCAAAGGTTTCTTCATAGGCCCATGCACCACCGGGCCTCATTCTCACGTCCCGCTCGTCGACGCCTATCATTAGTGGGCCGCAAGCAGACCCCCGTCAATTTTCCGCTCGCTGGACAGTTCCACCGTCGCCTTCGATAATCTAAACCCATCCTAGCACCCCACGACCGGGTTGCGGGCGTTGGTTGGCTTACTGCTGAAGCAGCCGGTGTCGGTCGTGGATCCAGGACAGGCAAGGAGAGGCGATTGGCGCGAGATGATTCTCAGCTGCAAAGGGCTCGGCGGCATGACTGGCTCTGGCCAACCATCGCCGATGCTGTTGACACTTATATTCGCAGAAGGGCGTCAGGTGCGCAAGGGTACGAGCGAGTCTGGCGCCTCATTCATATCTGGGAATCCGTAGAGATTACGCTTGCTGCTGTCGGCATCACCCGCTTGGCTTGCGAGGCCAACAAGCCCGGCGTTGATGGTCGGCTCATCGCCGAGCTTCGCAGGTGTCGAGAGCTTTGTTACGGCCAGTCTTGGGATCCAGAGGAACGCGATTTCAAGGGCCAACAGGGTGCGTTTGACGGGAGCATTGACCGCTGGATCGACATACTCTGGCGCTTGGCCCGTCTTGAGTCTCCCCCAGGAGAGTACCTACCAAAACTGAAACTATTCCTAAACGCCGAACAAATCAGTTTGGGTCCCTTCCTTGAGGCGTGGCGGAACGCCTGCGACGTCCCAGTGAAGATTGAGGGAGCCCGTGTAGCCGTTAGGGAGTGTATTCGACAGGTCAACACTTTTCGAAATAGATATGCCCATGTTCCGTTTCCGCCACCGCCAATTGACGAAATTGCGTCTGCTCTGGAAGATGTAACCGATCAGCTTTTTGGCGCAAAGTGTGAGGACAATGGCCCCGAGCCGTGGAACACGCGAGGTGTTTTGACAGGTGCAATGCTCGAAGGTGGTAGATTTCTGCGAGGATGTGGTCTTTCGTCATTCGCGCCTCCCGACGGAATTACGGTCACCGAGCCTGTGTTTCTTTTTACCTACGACCAGAAGGGGAAAGAACACGAACATTGGCGGTCGGTGCCGTTTGCACATTTGGATGCGTCCATGAACGGCTATATTCTCACACGACTTAAGAACGTAGACTTGGGTACATGGGAATACACTCGGTTCAAAGCAGAAAAGAGTCCCGTTGTCACTGTGGATAACGCGATTTGGATTAGAGAGTTCCAGCCGCCTCATCCTTCGGAGTACCCCAAGCCCGAGACGCCTTCGCTGAAGGAAGCGCCCACCTCTGCGGTACCTGTGCCGCCGACTGAACAACAGGCTAAGAAAGTGGAGTCGTTCTCGGACGCCATTGATGCGATGCGTCATGACGATTTCGATGGCGCAATCGAGTTTTTTGAATCGTTGGTCAAGGTCAAGCCCAAATATCACATCGGCTGGTTGAAGCTCGGAGTCGCGCGCCGTGAGAAGGCTGTACGGCTTCCGGACGAGTCCCGTCAGGAAACGATGTCCCTATTGGAAAAGTCAATCGAGTCCCTTTCAAAAGCCGCCGAGCATGTTGACCCTGAGTATAAGGCCTCTGCCGCCTACGAAAGATCGAAGGCACGTTTTCGACTCAGTCGGATGAATGCGGACCCAACGCTTATCACAGAGGCACTTAGAGACGCATCGGCGGCTGCCCGTATGTCATCCGACGAGCGATACTTCACGTGGGTGGATTACTTGGAGCGGGTACCAAGTCCTCAGACTGAGGCGACCTCCTTGTCATCGTGATTTCAGCAGCGTCTTTGAATCGACGATCTGGCCTCGGTTTCTTCCGGCTAGGGAGGTGAAGCCCCATTACTAATAAGTAAATAGATATTGACACACAACTGGCGAGGCGCTAAGATGGGGACATGAAGAGAGCAATTGACTGCCGGAAGCTGGATCGATCGACCCAGGAACATGTGAGGAAGCTGGCGATTCAGCGTATTCAGGCGGGCGAATCGGCGACTGCCGTGGCCCGGTCGCTGGGGTTCTACCGAACGAACGTCTATCGCTGGCTGCGGTCATACCGGCGTGGAGGCGATGCGGCGCTGAATCGGCGCAAGGCGCCGGGTGCGAAGCCGAAGCTGACCGAAGGGCAGAAACGCAAGGTGCGTCAATGGATCGTCGGCAAAGATCCCCGTCAGTATGGTTTCGACTTCGGGCTGTGGACCCGCAAGATCGTGGGCGCGCTGATCTTCGAGCGGTTCGGCATAAGCTATACACTGCCGGCGGTGGGACGATTGTTGGCGCAACTGGAGATTACGCCGCAGAAGCCGCTGCGTCGGGCCTATCAGCGGGATGAGGAGGCGGTTCGGCGGTGGAAGGAACAGACGTATCCACAACTGCGGAGACGATCAAAAAGGCGGGGTGCGGACATATTTTTTCTGGACGAGGCGGGTTTTCAGTCGGACAGCCCCCTGGGTCGGACCTATGGACTGAAGGGTCGTACGCCGATCGTGAAGACCTCCGGCAAGCGTCAGCGCGTGAATGCCATCAGCGCGGTGAATGCGCGCGGCGCGTTCTGGTACAAAACCTATGGCGGCAAGTTGAACAGCGGCGTATTCATTCACTTCCTGAAGGACTTCCTGCGCGGCCGCGCCCGACCGGTGCTGCTGGTCGTGGATGGCCTGCCGGCGCACAAGGCCAAGGGCGTGTCGGCGCATGTGCAATCCCTGGAGGGACGACTGGAACTGCATTTCCTTCCGCCGTATGCCCCGGACCTGAATCCCGACGAGTTCGTGTGGAACCACGCGAAACAGAACGGCGTGTCGAAGCGCCCCTTGCGGGCGAACGAATCATTGGTCGCCCGGGTCAATGCCGACCTCGAGAACATCAAACGACGCAAGTCACTCGTGCGGTCGTTCTTCAAAGCGGAGAGTGTGTCATATACAACTTACTGAGTAGTAAGTGGCCCCTCTGTGGCCGCTGGCGGACATTAAGGCGGACGTATCGTTGTTCGAGTCGCGTTTCTTGAGCACCCTCGTCCCTACCTTTTGCATGGTGTACTCCCGCTCCTGTTGGCTGTCGTCGGGGTTCGTTCGTGGCATCGCTTGCGCTGGGAACGAATCCGTGGCAGGCTGGCGGAATGGATCGACTCCACGTCATTTATCCCCCCAATCCCGAGACTGCCCAGTATCAGGCGGCATGTCGCGAGAACGTTGAGTTCGTTCTGGAGATGCTGGAGGCGATGCGCATCGAGGCTGAGCTGGTCGGTGACGGCAACGCCGCTCGCTTCTGGGCGGGCGCCATCAACGTGATCGCCGCCTTTGGCCCGCAACTCAGGATGCCCAGCGGCATCCACACAACCCTCCGCTAAGGAAACCTGCACCGCATTGCACGCACCCTTAGACTCCAAGCGTGGGGCCTTCCATTAGTTCGTGATTCGTGGCACGCTGTCCCTGCCCATCTTTAACATTCCTGCAGCGGTAGAAGCCGTGACGTCGCAGTGTCACGCGGACCATGCCCGCGAGGCGCTGCCATGTCGTACGTAGAAAGGTTCTAAATCCACTGCGACCGGCGCGGTTTCTGCCCGCGTCACCCTCCGTCAGCGCTCGCTTTCCCCATCGTCATGCGCAACCGCCCGGCCGCGTTGGCCGGGCGTGATGTTCCATTGTCCTGATCAGGAGAACTATCATGGCTACCGTGAAGAAGAAGGAGCGCGCCGCACCGGCGCGCCGTATCACCATGCTTCCGCTGGACCGGCTTGTGCCGTCCAGCGAGAACGGCCGCCGGCCGGTGAGCAACAACTCGCTGAAATCGCTGGCCCGCAGCATCAAGCGGAACGGAGTGCTGCAACCGATTCTGGTTCGGGTGCATCCCAAACAACCCGACACGTGGGAGATTCGGGCCGGGTTCCGGCGTTGGCGCGCCGCCAAGCTGGCCGGCTTGGAGACCATCCCGGCCATCGTCGGCAAGCTCGACGATGAGACGGCATTGGCTGTCACCATCACCGAGAACTTGCAACGCGAGAATCTCCACCCGCTGGAGGAGGCCGCTGTCATTCAGAAGGCCTTCGACCACGGCTTCGACGTGGAGGCTGTGGCCGCGCGGCTCGGCAAGAATGCCCAGTTCGTAGCCCGGCGGGCGTCACTGACGCGACTCACCGAAGCGTGGCGGAAGGCCGTGATGTCGCCGGATTCGCAGGCGAGCCGGTTGTCACCGGCCCACCTGGAACTGCTGGCCCGACTGCCCGAGGAGACGCAGGACGCGCTCGCCCAGGATGACTTCTACCCGGTGTTCGGGCGCGGGTTCCCCGGCGTGGACGACCTTCGGCGCATCATCGACGACGATCTGCACACGCTTGCCGCCATGCCGTGGTCGCCGAACGATGAGACTCTGGACGCGAAAGCGGGTGCTTGCAGTAACTGCCCGAAGCGCTCCGGGGCGCATCCGCTCCTGTTTGACACGGAGGAAGTTTTCAGCAACGGCAAGCTCGCGAAGGACGACCGCTGCCTCGATCCCGCGTGCTTCGAGCGCAAGCAGGTGGCCCATGTGCAGCGCTGCGAGGCCGAACTTCGCGGCTCCCATCCCGAATTGGCATTGGTCCAGGTCGGCGGCGGGTCGTCGAGCCAGGCGATGCACGAGGCCTTCGGTGACCGCGTTCACCGCGTCTACGCGCCGCGGTTCGTCAAGGCTGGCAACCCCAACGCCGTTCCTGCTATGCAGGTCGATGGACCCAAGGCTGGAAAGCTGGTGTACATCGACTCAGGTGATCCGCAGGCGTCGAGCCGCAAGAACGGTCGCAGCAAGGACGAGCCGCAAGCAGAGAAGAAGCCCATGACGCTGGACGAGCGCCGCGCTCGCCATCAGAAGCGCCGCCAGGCGTTCGTCGTCAAGCAAGTCGAGACGCAGCTTCGCAACTTGACCGTCGAGGATGTGTCGCGAGCGCTTGCCGACGGGGCTTCCGCCGACCCCTCTGATTCGGCCAAGCTGGAGATCGTGTCGCTACTGTTGTCGTTCGGAACATCCGGCCGTGCGGATCGCATGTACCACGAAGACCCGTGGGACCGCTACGACCGTTTGCGCGCTGGAGCAACCGACGAGCGCACTGCGGCAGCGCTGCATGACGTAGTGCAGATTTGGATTCGACGGCTGACGATGCACGACAGCAACCGCGTGGGGTTCCAGGCGTTCGAGGCTCGACGTATGTGCGAAATTCTCGGCATCAACCACGCCGAGATCGAGGCCGAAGCCGTGCGCACGCTGCCTCAGCCCAAGAGTTGGGGCCTTCCCCCGGAGGAGGAGCCATCGCGCGAACTGCCCGCTGAGTCTCCCATTGCCGCAGCGGACGCGAATCCAGCGTCGGCGGAATGCGATGAGGGTGAAACCGACAAGCACCCGGCACGCGGGAAGGTTGCTCGAACGAAGCGACCTCACCGCGACAAGTCGCGCCGTAATCGCAAGCGGGTTCGCGCGGCGTAACACCAAGAGGCACTCAGCGGCGGATGGCGCCGCTGAGTGCTCACTTTTCACACTCCGGTTCACATTCGGTTTGAATCGCGTACGACAGGGAGCCTCGCCAGCCTCCGGCCGTTGGGCCGACCGCGTGACTGCGGGCGAGCAGCCGCCACGACAATCAGACGGCACGTTCGCGGGAAATGCCGCCATAACGGGGTACCGGGTGGAATGCTTCGGTCCTCGCGCACGGATTAGAGGTGCGTTATGGCCAAGTCGGGAAACAAGCCGGTCCACGAGGTCCGGTACCGCAACGTCAAGGCCGCAATCTGGCTGAACCAGACGGCCAAGGGCACCATGCACAACGTCACGGTCTGCCGTTCCTACCGGGACGGCGAGACCTGGAAGAACGCGCACTCGTTCGGCCCCGCGGACCTGCTACCGCTGGCCAAGGCGCTGAACGAGGCGCATTCGTGGATTCACGAGCAGATGGCAGCAGCTCGAAATTCGTCGTCGCGTGGCGACGAGGGCCGCACGACAGGTTTGAAACGCTGAGCGTTGCCGCGAAGGCCGAGCATCCACCCGGCCCCTATGCCGGATCGGCCGCTCCACTCCTCTACCTCCACGCGACAGTCCAACGGACGCTGGGGCACGTGCCTTTTCAGCCGGGATATGGCATGTTCGCCACACGCGCACGAACGAGCCGACCGGCTCAGCGCGCGGCCGCGCTTCGCGCCAAACCGCTCTTTCTCCTCCCTCATCGTTCGGGCAGTCGAGCCTTGCGTTCGGGGCGTGCATCGCCGCGACGGCAAGGCAGACCGAAGACTCGGTTTTTGATGGAGGTTCTGTGATGACCAATGCAGATTTGATGAATGGCCTGAACGACAGGCAGCGCCAGGCCGTCGATGCGCCAAATGGACCGTTGCTCGTGCTCGCGGGCGCCGGCACAGGAAAAACCCGTGTGATCACCGCCCGTATCGCCCGTCTCATTCGCGATGGGCTGGCTGCGGAGCGGATTCTCGCGCTCAC
Organism: Planctomycetia bacterium; assembly: GCA_015075745.1. Classification (NCBI taxonomy): domain Bacteria; kingdom Pseudomonadati; phylum Planctomycetota; class Planctomycetia; species Planctomycetia bacterium. The sequence goes on along the minus strand of JABTTW010000002.1, from coordinate 1,165,654 downwards.
GTTTACCCGCAAGGCCGCCAACGAAATGCGGCAGCGCGTGAGGTCGCTGCTCGGCTCTCGTGCCCACGGCTTGACCGTATGCACGTTTCACGCGCTCGGGCTTCGCATCATGCAGGAGCACCACCGTGTCGCCGGCGAAGGCGGCGCGCTCCGTGTCCTTGCTGACTGCGAACAGCGGCAGCTCATTGGTGACGCACTCCGTGAAGGCGGCTCTGGCGACGACGTGGAACGTGTGGTTGCCGCAATCTCGCGTGCCAAGAATCATGGCGTCGGCCCCGATGAGTTTCGCCGAATGGCGGCGAACGACTTCCAGCAGGCGGTCGCAGCCGCCTATTCGAGATACCAAACCACGCTTGCAAGCGCCACTCTGATCGAAGTTGACGACATGATTCTCCGCCCCGTCGAGCTGCTCGAAAGCGCCGCCGACGTGCGCTCGCGATACCAACGCCGCTGGAAGTGCGTCTTGATCGACGAGTACCAGGACACGAACGAGGGGCAGGATCGACTGGCGTCCTCAATTCTCGGCCACGGATGCAATGTTTGCGTCGTCGGCGACGACGACCAGTCGATTTACAGCTTTCGCGGCGCCGACGTAGAACGCATCCGCAATTTCTCCGAGCGCTACCCGGGCGTGCGCGCCGTCACGCTGGAATCCAACTACCGTTCCCGCACACCAATCGTCGCCCTCGCGAACGCGGTGATCTCAAAGGCTGCGAAGCGCTGGCCCAAGCGGCTGTCAGCGGAGTCTGGCCCCGGCGCGACCGTGGAATGGACGATACTGGCCGACGAGAAGGAGGAGTTGCGATTCGTGGTTGAGCAGGCTCGCGCTTGTTCGGCATCGGTGAACTGGTCGGCGATTGCGGTGCTCGTCCGGAGCCACAAGCTCGTTGCGGCGTTCCTGCGCGAGTTTCGACAACACGGTATACCGTGCGCGACAGGCGCGGCGCACACCGACGGCGTCGCCGTCATGACGTTGCATCAATCGAAGGGGCTCGAATTCCCGGTTGTATTCCTGCCTGCGTTGGAGGACGGCATTCTTCCGCACGGCAGCGCCGAGGGCGACCCAGAAGCCATCGAAGAAGAGCGGCGTCTTTGCTACGTAGGCATTACGCGCGCCCGCGAGCGGCTGTTCATCACATCGGTGGAGCGCCGCAACGAGCGACCCGCACCCCGCAGCCCGTTTCTGAGCGACGTGCCCGTAGGAGATTTCTTCGTGGTTCGGTAATGATCCGTCGTGCGGTTGCCGGCAAGGTTCGTCTTCGGGGCCTTGCCCCCGCTTCAACCGTTAAGCGCAAGGGAAAGAAGTCCGGCCGTCTCGGGATGACATCGGCCGGGCTAGCACTGGCTCGCCAGAAAGCCCAGCAAGGTGGCGTACGCGAGAACGTAATGGCGTTCGTGCGCGAAGAGTGCTGCCAGGAGTAGCAGGGCGTAGGCGGCGGCGCCTGGATAACCAATAAGCAGCAGCGCGCCAAAAACAAGGGGAGCCGGTGACATACGTAGCGGCCTACCATATTCGGGTGGCAATGTCACGCCTGAGATCTAGGGATTGCCCGGCATGAAACAGGGCGCAAAAAAAGACGCCTCGGTTATTACACCGAGGCGCGGAAGGTAAGAAGAAGTGAGTGCTAGACTTTTCCTAGCCGACGAAAACCCCTACTAAGGATTTGGTACGCTTCGTTGTCTGGAGTGACAATCACGTCGCCAACCGAAGTTGAGCGACATGGATGCACTTTTGCCCAGACACCGAGATTCAGCGACCAGTCCTGGTCGATGTGATTCGTCAGCCCGATAGCCCGCTCCAAATTGTATGTGTCCACCTCAGCTACTAGCTGGAAAGCGTCGGGGACTTCCGCACACGGAATCTCCGGCCACTGAAAAGATGGATTGACAACGTGGAACACTCGGGTCATTCTTCTGTTTGTTTGTCGTTGTTTCATATTCCTCCATTAAGGATGCATTTGCTTCACACACCAGCAGGTTTCCCTGCTGGTGAGCACAACAATGCTCCGTCGAGGCTATGAACGACGACAAACGCACCTTCCTTCACCGGATGATTATTTAAGCTCCCTCACCGGCCTTGGGAGCATGCAAACCCCACGAGGGGGTTAAGCGCTCAGCAGCACGCGATGCACTTGAGAAAGAGCACGACGCCCGGACATGCCCCACGTCGCCGGGCCGTCCTGCGCCGCGCATTGTACCTGGGGCGATCCTGCGATTGAAGCCCGTTCTGGGAGCGGCTACGACCCGGCCGAAGCGGGCCCGGCGACCTCGCTGCTGCCGGTCCTTCCGGCACGTGCCCGACGGCCGCGACTAGCAACCGGCAGGCCGTCGAACTCGCAGCAGCCGTGCCTCCGCCCTCCGCCTGCGGGGAAAACGCAGATGAACCGGATTTTTCAGCGTGCCGAGCGGTGCCTTCGCGGCGAAGTACATGCGCAGCGGTCCCCGCCACCCGACACCGCGTCGTTTGGGGGCACACCCGGCCACAACCTTGCCTTAACGGGGTACCGGGTGGTTCGCTCGGGCCGCAGCGTACGGTTTGAAGGTGCGTTTGGCCAAATCGGGAAACAGGCAGGTTCACGAGGTCCGGTACCGCAAGGTCAAAGCCGCGATCTGGTTGAACCAGACGGCCAAGGGGACCATGCACAACGTGACGGGCTGCCGCTCAACGCGCACTCGTTCGGCCCCGCGGACCTGCTCCCGCTGGCCAAGGCATTGAACGAGGCGCATTCCTGGATTCACGAGCAGATGGCTGCGGCTCGGAACTCGTCGTCGCGTGGCGACGAGGGTCGCAGGACAGGATCAAAACACTGAGCGTTGCCGCGAAGGCCGAGCATCCACCCGGCCACTTTCGTGCCTAGGCTGTGTCTGACGGATGAAGTACGGCGCGAGTTAGGCATTGCGCGTTGAGCGGCGAGTGCGCATGATGGGGTCGTGTCAGGGAGGACACGATGGCACGCTACGAACTCAGCGATGCGCAGTGGGATTTGCTGAAGGGCCTGTTCCCGCGTCAGGGACGCGGCGGACGCTGGCTGGATCATCGCACGGTGCTCAACGGCATGCTCTGGATTCTGCGCAGCGGCGCGCCGTGGCGTGACTTGCCGGCCCGCTATGGCAAATGGCAGAGCGTGCATCATCGCTTCACCCGCTGGCGGCGGGACGGCACCTTCGACCGCGTGCTCAAGGCGCTGCAGATCCGGCTCGACCAGAACGGCCTGATCGACTGGGATCTGTGGCTGGTGGACGGCACCAGCATCCGCGCCGCGCGGGCCGCGGCCGGCGCGCCGAAAAAAAGCACCCGGGCGACCGGCTCGAATCCGACGACCACGACCTGGGCCGCAGCCGCGGCGGATGGGGATCCAAACTCCACCTGGTTACTGACGGCCACGGCCTTATCCTCGCGGCCACGCTCACCGCGGGCCAAACGCACGAATCGACGCAGCTGAACCGGCTGTTGCAGGCCGTGCGTCGGCCGCGGCGGATCGGCTGGCCACGCCAGTTGGCGGGCGACAAAGGCTACAGCTACGACTCGCTGCGGCAGTTCCTGCACGCGTGCCGGATCGAGCCGGTGATCGCCCGCCGCAGCAACCAGCCGCGGCCGCGTGGCGAGCGGTTTGACCTGCGCACCTACCGCAAGCGCTGCCGCATCGAACAGGCCGTCGGCTGGCTGAAGGAATGCCGCCGCCTCGGCACCCGCTTCGAAAAGCTCGGTCAGGCCTTCCTGGCCTTCGTCAAACTCGGCATCATGCTGCGTTACTTGCGTAAACTCGCTCCGTCAGACACAGCCTAGGCACGCCACGAATTCGGATTGTTCGGCGGCGATTCGGCCGGCGCTCGGCAGGGCGACTACCGAACGTCTGCCAAGCTTGCAGGTGAGATGGGACCGCCACGCCCGACGCCTGTCACACCCTGCCATCGGCATCCCTTTAAAGACGTCCTATAACTCACGGTATCTACTCGGCATATTGACACCGCCTGATGTCATTTGCTATCGTATCGTAATGAGCGATGCATGGATCGGCACGGATGAGGCGGCGGAATACCTTGGGCTCGGAAAGACGAAGCTCTATGAGCTTACACGGGATGGTAGGATTCCAGCCAAGCAGGTCGGCAAAAAGTGGATGTATGAGCGGGAGGAGCTTGCTGCTTGGATGCGAAGCAGTCGACGCCTTGAGGACTACTTCAAAGACACTGCGGCGAACATTGAAACCAACAGCAATCTCCGCGACCCGCAGCGGGACGCCTATGCCCAGGCGGTGAGCTTTTTCGAGGGCGGCGGAAAAAAGGCGCTCATTCAGCTTCCCGTAGGGTGCGGCAAGACCGGACTGGCCGCGATCCTTCCCTTTGGGATTGCGGCGGGGCGCGTTCTGATCATCGCGCCTAACCTGACAATCAAGGACGAACTCTACAAAGCGCTCGACATAACGAACAGGCAGAAGTGCTTCTGGCGTCGCATGGGCGTCCTGGCGGATGCGGACATGAAAAGCGGGCCGTACGTGTGTACGCTCGACAGCGGTAACCTATCGGTCTGCGAAAAATCTCATATTGTCATTACCAACATTCAACAGCTTGGTACCAATATTGATAAGTGGCTGACGCGGTTTTCGGAGAGCTTCTTCGACTTGATCATCGTCGATGAGGCGCATCACGGCGCAGCAGCGAGTTGGAAAAGAGTATTCGAGAAGTTCCCGAACGCGAAGGTCGCGAATCTCACTGCAACGCCCTTTCGAAGCGATCGGCAAGAACTCGATGGCGACTTGATATTCCGCTATCCGTTCAAAAGCGCAAGCATCAAGGGCTACATCAAGAAACTTAAGGCGAGCTACGTGGCTCCGACCGAGCTCACGTTCACTCTAAATGGGGAGGAGCGGACGTACACGCTGGACGAAGTGCTGAAGATGAAGGAAGAGGAGTGGTTCAGCCGGGGCGTGGCCCTTTCCAATCCCTGCAATGTCTCGATTGTTGACAACAGCCTTCAAAAGTTGGAACAGCTTAGACAAACGGGAACCAAGCATCAGCTCATTGCAGTCGCTTGTTCGATCAATCATGCTCAGCAGATTCGGTCGCTATACAAGGAGCGGGGCTACGAGGCGGCCATTATCCATAGCAAGCAAGAGGAGGATGAGCAAAACGCCGTGATGCGCGACCTCTTCAACGGGACTCTCGATTGTATTGTCCAGGTGCAAATGCTCGGCGAGGGCTTCGATCATCCGAAGCTTAGCGTTGCCGCAATCTTTCGACCTTTCCGAACGCTTGCCCCGTACATCCAGTTCGTCGGGCGCATTCTCCGTGTTGTGGTTCAGGGAGACCCAACACATCCGGACAACTATGGTCACATTGTGACCCATGTCGGAATGAATTTGGACGAGCAGCTGAAGCGATTCAAAGAGTTTGAGAACGATGACCAGAAATTCTGGGAAGACGTCACCGGAGGCAAAGAGCCCGAGCCGCCGCGCGCCGTAGTTGAGGGAGAGGCGCGCATGAAGCTTCGTGAGGACATGGTGGTCCAAAGCGAAATCGTGGATCGCGTATTCGAGGAGGACTTCTCGACAGCGGAGGATACAGACATCCAGCAAGATCTGGAAAAGAAGTTGGACGCCCTCGGTCTTGATTCCACCCTCGCTCGCCAGATTGTCGAAAAGAGCCGCGAAGGGAAGCGCACGCTAAGCAGTGTGGCCGCCGCTGAGCCGTTCAGTGTGATTCCTGCAAAACAGTGGGAAGAGGCGAAAAGGCGGCTGAACGAAGAAGCGAAGCGCACAGCGAAGCTCGTTCTGAATCGAACAGAGCTGAGGCCGGAAGGAGTTGAGCTTCCATACAAGCTCAAGCCAGGGATTGGGGCAAGGAATAACTTCATCGCGGCGTTCCAAATGGTGAACGAGGCGCTAGCTAAGAAAGTGGGGGGCGGTAAGAAAAGAGCTGAGTGGTCGGCGGAGGAGTTTGCGACCGCCATGCAGCTTCTGCCGGATGTGCTGAATGGATTAGTCCGAGAGGTTAAGAGGGCACAAAATGCCGAAGGGTAAGACACCGTCATTGATTGGGTCATCTCTTGGCAGACCGGTGAAGGCAACAGCCGGCAAGAAGTGTGCGTGCAGCCGCTGCGGCGCAGACATTGTCAAGGGCAATGACTGTTATGACGTGCCACAGCCGCAGAAACCACATTCTACAACCCGCCGGTTTTGTCGAGATTGCTTCGGGAATGTACTTGAGCAGACAAGAGCGGACCTTGGCGAATTGGAGACGCTGCTTTAGTAGCGATGGATCAATACTTGACGCAAAAATGCAAAGAACAATTCGGTCGCTGCTGCGCGGACGAGTAAGTATTGCAGTATTGCTGATGTCGAAGATGTGGGCTGGGCTCGGAGCGGTCATGCCAGCGAAACAAACCAAACCCTTGGAATACGTGAGCCTGTATCTGCTCAAAGTCGAGGCGAAGAAGCCAGAATCCGCTCTCGCTGCCGGGAAACACGCCAAGAAGCTTGTGGCTGACACGGCAGTCCTTCCTGGCGGACAACTTCATTACCTCGCGCCGCCGCCCAATCCTGTAGGCTGGCGATCATTCTTGCTTCCCGGCTTTGGCTCCAACCTGCCTGATTTCAAATCGAAGCATGTCTCGGCCGTGCTCTTCTTTCCGCGCAACGGTCGAATCTTTGCGGCGACGTTCGGGTACGGCCGCTCGTTGCTAGCGGAGGGGAAACTTGAGCCGGACTTTGGCCTTCGAACGGCGCTTCAGCTTTGCGATCCGGAGACTTTGAACGCCGTTGATTATCGAACAATCGAGGAACGAACTCGGATTGGCCGTGTTCAGTTAAGCGACCGGGCTTCGGTGGACGCCTTCCGAATGGACTTGGACACCGACCTGCTCCGAGGCATGGAAGCTCGTTCCCGCGACCCGAAAGTCTGCGAACGGATCGCCGCGAGATGGGCAAGCCTCACCGTCGGGGCACGAGTGACTATCAAAGACCTCCCGGCACTTGCAGCGGCGCTTCTCAAGGCATACACGACCAAGAAGCTTCCCCGACAATTCGCATGGATTGATAATGTGCAACGCATCACCGATCCGAGCACACTCGTAGCCCTTGATAGCGAGCTGGAGGCCCGACTTGACGGCAATAATCACACGGGGATACGCCTCGCCATCCCCGAGATAATTGCAGACTCGGCCGACATGGATGCAAAGTTGTTTCAACCGACCGGAAACGACTTTGATAGCTCGGTGCAAACGTACCTAGATGCTCGCGAGCGCAGGGTGAGCAGCACGTTATTAGCTGCCAAGAACAGCCACAAAATTGTCTTGGTCGATCCGTCTTCCGGCCAACAGCGAGCGGCTTTCCCGGTCTATCGCTGCCTCGTGGCAGAGGTTACGTACCAGGGCCAATTGTATCTCCTGGCCGACGGTGAATGGTTTTCATTGAACGAGGATTTCGTTAAACAAACGAACCGAGCCGTTAACCGAATTCCGATTCTGAAGCACAAACTACCCGCGTGGATACCCAACGAGCGTGAAGACAAATGGAATCTGCGGGCGTGTAAGCAGTGGACTGATGCAGCCTGTCTTGACAAAGCGAACATTCCGTACGGCGGTTCGCAGAGCAGAATCGAACCCGCAGATTTCCTCACGCGGAGCCGAATTCTCGCTCACGTCAAGCGGCGCGACAAGAACAGCAGCGGGTTAAGCCACATGTTTTCTCAAGGAGCCGTCTCGGCGCAGTTGATACGGCAGGAGCGAACGTTCCGTAAGACCCTTGCGGCCAAACTGCCATCAAGCCACTCGGCGGCTGCCGCCGAGCTCCGACGCGTGACATTCGATCCTACTCGATGGACCGTTGCCTACGTCGTATTGGGTGCCGACGCAACGAAGCCAGCGCAGGACCTGCCATTCTTCAGCAAGGTCAACTTGATGAAACACGCTGATCGCCTGAAGCTCATGGACTTTCGCGTTGGAATAATTGGTATCTAATTGTTGATAATCATCCGCGGCCACGAAACGCGAAGACGACGGTGGCCAGAACCATCCCAGGAAGCTCACGTCCCGGCTGCGCCGCAACTTGCGCGTCAGGTCTATCGGGATATCGGGATGCTTGCCGCGAGGCGAGATGCCGTGGTAATCTCGTGCATGATAAACTGGATTATCACGTAGAGGAGCATGCCCGGAAAGACCGCCGATTCGACCACCAATTCGCTCGCAAAACGTCAGGCGCGGACGCCGGCCACGACGACCATCGAAGCCCTTGCGGCCGTTCCGGAGGAGGCCGTTTGGCTCGCCAAGCAGAAGTCGCCCAGAACCCGCCGCGCCTACAGGGCCGACGTGCAGCACTTCATGCGTTTCTGCGGAATCGCCGCACCCCAGCAGCTTCGTCAGGTTGACCACCGGGCCGTGATCGCCTGGGAGCGCTACATGCGCGAGACCGAAGGTGCGGAGGCCTCGACCGTCCGGTGCCGGCTGGCAGCCCTGTCGTCGTTGTTCAAGCACCTCGTCGAGCACGGCCAGACCGACCGGAATCCCGTTGCGGCTGTCCGCCGACCTGCCATCAACCGCGATGAGGGCTCCACGCTAGCATTTTCAAAGGCCCAAGCCCGCAAGCTGCTCGACGCCCCGCCCGCCGACACCGTGGCCGGACTGCGGGACCGGGCGATCATTTCAGTGGGACTTCAAGCCGGGCTGCGCCGCGCGGAGATTGCCCGGCTTCGAGTCGGCGACCAGCACCAGAACCGCGGCTTCGATTCGCTCCGCGTCATTCGCAAGGGCGCCAGGAAGGACGCCTTCGCGATCCACCCGCAAACGGCCCAGCGAATCCGGGAATATCTCGCCGCCGCCGGGCATGCCGACGATTTCGAGGGTCCGCTCTTTCGCCCGCTCCGCCATAACGGCCGCTCACGGACAGCCCGGCGGCACATGGCCCCTGACGCCATCGACCGCGTGCTCCGCAAGCACGCTGCCCGGCTCGGCCTAACCCGCGGCTACTCCGCCCACTCCATGCGGGCGACGTTCATCACGACGGCCCTCGAAAACGGCGCTAGTCTGGAGCAGGTCCAAAAGGCCGTCGGCCATCGCGACCCATCCACGACGAAGCTCTACGACCGCCGCGGGTACAATCCCGAGAAATCAGCCGCGTTCTTTGCCAGCTACTGACGGCGCGCCATAATGGCGTCACGGAATCGAGGCGTCGCCATGACCACGCTGGCCCAGAAGCTCCATCCCGACCGGTTCACCGAGATGTCGCCGTTCATGGCGGCCATCGTCGGCTACGTTCTTGGGGAGTCGTTGACCGACCCGGCCATCGCCGAAATCACCGTGAGCGAGACCGAAGACCTGGTGTACGTCCGCAAGGCCGGCGGCGCCGGCTTTGACGGGCTTCAAAGCTTGACCGACTTGCGGCACAACTGGAACCGCCTGCTGGATGCCGCCGGATTGACTCCCGAAGAGCGCCGCGAAGCCATACGGCTTTTCTCGTCGCGCGTGGCGATCGTGCCGGGAACCCGGGTCCAGTTTCGAACCGTTCGCAAGAAGGGCAGCCCCCGCCCGAAGCTGTCCCGGGCCGGGTTATGAGCCTGTACTCAGGCTCGCTGGCGCGTACAATTCCGGTTCTAGCAGGTATTTGCGCTACTCAGCGGCTCCGTTTCGGCGCTGTGCGGGAGACTGCCCTGAATGCTCGGACTTCAGCTACGAGATGAATTCCTCGGCACCAACACGCCGGGCACGGCGATCTCCCTTCGCCGAAACGACAACATGGGCGCGGCGCAACAGCCTGCCGACCGCATCCTCGAAATTACTTACCCCACCGGCGACGTTCAAATGGCGCTTCGCGCGCTCAGCGTCGCCAGGCCGCAAAAACCCATCGCTTTGCTTGGCGACCGGGGCCGCGGCAAGTCGCACATCATGGCCGTCATGCACCACGCGACGATGTCGCCCGATGTCGTCCAGCAGTGGGCTCGGAGTTGGGGGAATCGGCTCGGTAGCCAGGCGCTGGCTAATCTGGACCTTCAAACCGGCTATTTCGCAATCTCGGAGGCGGTTCACAACCACGAATACCCGTTCCTCTGGGACCTCATCTTCGACCGGCATCCCCACGGCCAGCGCTTTCGCGGCCGCTTCGAGCAGAGCGGCAGCAACGTTCCTTCGCGTTCGCTTCTGGAGGAGATGTTCCGCACGCAGCCCGTGGTGCTCATCCTCGACGAGTTTCAGAAGTGGTTCGACGGCTTGCCTGAAGTCGGCCGTGACGGTTCGCGACAGCGCGAGATGGCCTCCAATTTCGTCCAGAACTTGTCGGAGCTTTCGCGCGAACGCCCGGAACTCGTTTTGCTCGCGATCTCCGTCCTGAACAACACGACGGAGGCCTTTCAGCAGGTCCACCGGGACACGCCGGTGGTCGTGAATTTTTTGGGGCCGACAGCCAAGCAGGACCGACAGCTTCTCTTGCTGCATCGCCTGTTCAGGAACCGCGACAACATCGCCCGTGCGCAGGTGGACCAGCTCGTTGCCGCCTATGCGGGCGAACGATACCGGCTGCGCTTCTCGCACTTGCCAGTGTCGGAGCGGAACCGCATCGCAGAGGAAGTCGTCGCCCTTTGGCCCTTCTCACCCGAACTCGTGAACCTGCTTGAGGACCACATCCTGATGGCTCAGGCAGCCCAGGAAACGCGCGACCTGATCCGCATTCTGGCCGCTGCCTACCGTGAGCGCGGCGATGCCGTCCCGCTGCTAACGGCGGCCGACTTCTTCGTAGATACGGACACGCACGGGGTGCAAGCTCTGCTCGAATCCATCGCCGCACACGGCGCGCAAAGCGACCTGCTCGAAATCGCTCAGCGAAACCTCGACGGCATCAAGGCATCGGGCGTCGCCACGGCGCACAGCCGTGAGATCATCAGCGCGCTGTGGTTGCGCTCCATGACGCCGGGCCGAGAAGCGGGCGGTACGAAAGAAGACTTGCATCTCGACGTGACGCGGGACGCGCCCATCGACGACAACGCCTTCCTCGACGAACTGCTCAAGACGAAGGACAACAGCGTAAACATCCACGGCTCGGACAATCTGCAGGGCCGAATCTGGTTCGGACGTGAGGAAAACGCCAAGACGAAAGTTCGTTCGACCGCACGCAACGATCGCCTATGGGCGGCGTCGGGCACGCCCGGTGCAACGACCAGTTATCCCGGCAAAGACCTGGAGCACATCCGCAAGACGCTGCGCTACATCCTGGAGCCGGAGAACCGACAATCCGTGTCCAAGGTCGTCGTGCTCGGCCCCAACTGGGAGCACGACCCTTGGAGCGATATCGACGAAGCCGACCGGCCAGCAACTTGGAACCAACCCATTCTCTTGGTGGTTCCGGCTCCGCTCGACGAGCCGGCCGGTGCGGTCGAGAAAGTGCTTGGAACATGGCTTGCGACGAAGGTGCAATCCAAGCGCAACACCGTGCGGTTCCTTCTGCCCGCGACCGGCAGGAAGAACCTGTACCAGGACAGCGATCTTTCCTTCATCGCGCGCTGTGCCTACCTCACCTCACAGGCATGGAAGGATGATCCGCACTATCGCGGCTTGAAGGACGAATTCGAGCGCCCGCTACGCGACAACCTGCGGACGCGCTTTGACCGCTTCGCCATCCTGACCCGCTGGAATTTTCGCCAGCCCGAGCAGTGCCGATTCGACGTGGAACGCATCGACGTTGAACTCGTTCGCCAGAAGGGCGCGATCCCGGTCGCCATCGATGAGCAGATCAAGCGCGACCTGTTCGATGCGACGGAGTTTCAAACGCTCGTCGTCGAGTCCGCCCGCAACGGCGATGACGTGAGCCGGCTGATTGACGGATTGCGGGAGCCGCCACCATCCGCAGAGAAGAGCGCGATCCCGTTTCTCGGCGACCGCGACACGTGCGAGGAAGTCTGCAAAGTCGCGGCGAAGGGCAAGGTGGTCTTCAACGTTGCGGGCACATGGGTCGCGCGGCTGCCGGACCACGCAGACGACGACGAGGCATTGCGCTACATCCGGCCGAAGGCGTTTCGCGGCACACAGGAGATGCGGCAGGTGCAGCTCGCCTTGCCCGCCGCAGCCGGCACCGGCGCCGTATCCGGCCCGACCCCCACGCAGCCGACCCCGCAACCGACCCCCGGCACCCTGTTCCCGCCAGAGCCAACGACAACGGGAGGTACCCAGCAGCCCGGCGGCGGCACACCACCACCGACCACACCGGGTACGGGTACGGCGCCGCCAATCACGCCCATTCCGCCCGTGATTCCCGCCGAGGTGCGATCAACCAACGGCGCCACAACCGTCGTCAACTTGATCGGCAGCTTCGAGCAATGGGGCGTGCCGGCCGATGCGTCGCTCGACATGACCAAGATCGAATTCGAGGGTCTCTCCGTTCAACAGGCCAAGGCAATTCTTCAGCGGCTTCCGTCCCACGTTCGGGCAAAGCTCGAAGTGACGTTCCGGCCCAACGGCGGGGGTGAAAGCGCATGAGGCCGTGGGAGGACATCATTCTCGGAAATCTCGCCGCCCGCGATGCGTGGACGGAGTTGTTCGCATCGCTCTGCGAGATCGCTAGAACGACCGCTTCCCCGCTTGAGCTGCACAACAAGACGATTCCCCCCGATCGACTCCTCGCCGAGGCCGGGTGGGATCTGTGGCAGGCGTATCCCGGCGCCGCGCCGCGATCATCCGAAGCACTCCGCGAATGGTGGCCGACGGTGATCGCATCCGGCCGGGCCGTCCTGATCCTCGATGCGTTCTCGCTGCGCGAAATGTTCGTTCTGCTCGCCGCGGCGGAGCAGCGGCAAATCGTGCCGACGCAAATCCGCGTCACCGGTTCAGAGGTTCCTTCCGACACGGACAACTTCGCCGCCGCGATGGGTGCTCAGTCCCGCGCCCGTTTGGCGACTGGTTCCGCGCCCGCCGGTTTTGCTCTCGCTTCCGATGACCTGGCCGTGGACGTGCTCAATCATCCCTTTGATGATTCCGTCTCCGCGATTCGCCCGCGTCGCGACCTGTTCGTGTGGCACACGTGGCTCGACGACATTCTCCACGTTCACGAACGCTCGCCCGACCAGGTCAACTCGGTCGCCCGGCAAACAATTCAAGGCCCCGGCTTCTGGCGATTCATCGATGCCCTGCGCCAAGGCCGCCGGTTGATCATCACGTCAGATCACGGCTATGCGCTCGCCCGGAGCTTTGCGACGAATGAAACCGACGAGGAGGTCGTCACCGCGCTGCGCGACACATTCAGCGCATCACGCTGCAAGCCTGCATCGGCCGCGTGGAACCAGCACCTCATGCCGCCTGTCGTATTCACGCATGGCGGCCACCACGTCGTGATGGGCCAGCGGAAGTGGAAGGTCCAGGGCGGCTATCCGTACTTGTGCCACGGTGGGATGAGCCTGCTCGAAGTGGCGGTTCCGTTCGTCGAGCTTCCAGCGCTGTAATGGGGAAACGTCGCGACCATGGCAAAATCGAAATTCGACAGCGCGAATCAGCCTCTTTTGATCGACGTGGAGCCGGACAACCTGCTCAACATGGATGCGCGCGCGGCAGAGGCGGCGTCCGGCAGCCCCGCTAACGGCGGCCGTAAGAACAAGAAGAACGGTGCCAACGGCTTCGAGCCGCCGAATCTCGCCAAGGCCATCCGCCTGCCCGTCCCCGGCTTCTCCGACCCGAAGCGTCGCAAGACGTGCCTTGAAGTCGATTTCCCCATCGCGCCGATCAACGCGCTGTCGAAGCTGGAGGGAAACGCCGGCAAGCCCATCTATCAAATGTCAAAGTGGTGGGCCCGCCGTCGCTCCAGCATTTTCCGGGCGATGCTGATCGCGGCGGGCACCGAAGCGCCCGACAATCCCGAGGAGGCGGCTAAGCTCGTCTGGGACCACTACTACTGCAACCATCAGAAGGCCGGAAGCTTCAAGAAGCTCCGCGTGCTCGATCCTTTCATGGGCGGCGGCACGACGCTGGTCGAAGGCAGCCGGCTCGGTTTCAAGGTCACCGGTGTCGATTTGAACCCCGTCGCTTGGTTCATCGTCAAGAACGAACTGGCGTGCAGCGACCCGGCCCAAGTCAAGGCGTTCTTCGACGAGATCGAAGCCGAGGTCAAGCCGCAGATTCAGCCCTTCTATACGACGACCTGCCCGCGCGGTCACAAGGGCCGCTGGATCGACGTGCGCACCGACCGGCCCGCGCCCGCGAATCTCGACCCGATCAACCTCGCATCGGGGGAGCGCACGCACTTTCGCTGGGAAGGCCCGGAAGTCATCTATACGTTCTGGGCCAAGCATGGCCCGTGCGCCGGCAGCCAGGGCCAGCCGTGCGGCCATCGTACGCCGATCTTCCGCTCGCCGGTGATCGCCGAGAAGAAGCTCACGGCCCACTACGTGCCGATCGACTGCCCCGCGTGCGGATATCAGTTCCACGCCGAACTTGGCGAGACGCGCATGGCCCCCGGTGCGGAGCGCGTCATCGTCGAGAGCGAGACGCCGTTCACCGAAGTGACGCAGTCGTTCGCCCAGGAGTTGAAGGATTACCCCAAGGGCGCGTCGCTGGAAAGGCGGCAGCGCGTGGAGCGCCTGCTAGCGGCCATCGACGCCGAGCCGGGCTTTTCGTGCCCGCACTGCCAGGCGTTCGCGGGAGAAGAAGTGAAGCGCGTGCTCACCCGGCACGCCAAGCCGAGCACGCGCGTCGGCGACATCAAGAAGAAGGACTTCGGGATCGAATCGAAGCACGTCTACATGTACCTGCTGATCGACCCGAAGTGGTTCGAGGGTGCGCCGGAGAAGGACGCCGAAGGTCGGGAGTACGGCGGCTGGGCCGGCGCTGAACCCGAGGCGACCGCCCGTTGGTGGCAAAAGCGCCTGGAGGGGCTGAATCTCATCGAAGTGCGCGGCCGCGTGAAACTCGCCGAGGATGCAACCGCCGATGACGAACCGGAAGAGGAGGCGCCCGACGAAGCGGCAGACGTGGAGGGCGGAGAAGAAGTAGGTGAAGCCGAGACCGACCGCAAGAAGTTTGGCCCGCCAGCGCGAATCACACTCCGGGACGGCCGAGCCGTCGATACCCGCAAGGGAACCGTGCCGGGCAAATCTCAGTTTCGCTGCGATGCCGACGGCATTGAACAGGACATCCTGACCGCAGTCGGGAAGACGGGACATACACCGCCAGTGGTACCATACACGCTTCAGTGCCACTGCCCCGCCTGCGATGAAGCCGGCTTCAACTACGGCGGACGATTCTTCAAACGCGCGGATGATCACGATTTCCACCGACTCAATGTGGCAGAGCGAGAATGGCAGAACCGAAAAGACGCGGATTTATCGGGGTTCTGGCCGACGAGCGAGTGCTGGGATGCGTACATGATGCGCGCCAATGGCGGTGTGAATCGCGGATGGGGTTACTCACACTGGTGGAAGATGTTCAATCCACGCCAGTTGATCGTGCATACTAAGTTGCTTTCCGCGATTAAAGGCGGAATTTCTCGCTATTCACTGGACACGTGTGAGCAAGCGCTCGGTGCGTTTCAACAGTACCTCCGAATGATGTGTATGTTCTCTTTCTGGCACCAATCGTTCGATAAACTTGCGCCATCACTCTCAAACGCTAATTACCATCCTAAGCAGCTCGTCGTTGAAACCAACGTCTATGGCAAGATCGGATACGGCAAATGGACCTCGTGTACGACGACGACGCTCGATGCGCTCGCTTGGTGCGCTACGCCGTGGGAGCTTGCGAAGCTAGCGGACGGCGAGAAGAGCAAGAGTGCTAAGGTTCTCGCAGAAGACCCGGTTCGCCCAGAAGGAACGGTCGTATCGGGAAGCTCCACTTCCCTCCGCTCCGTGGGTCAGATCGAGAATATTGACCTCGCGATCACTGATCCTCCCTTCGGCAACAACCTGTTCTACGGTGATTTGGCCGATTTCTTCTACGTTTGGATGCGGTTGCCGCTGCTGAGATGGTACGAGGGCATGCCCGAGCGTGCCTACTTCGAGCCCGAACGGAGTCCGAGAGCGATCGAGGCCGTGCAAAACTCCGTGGAGCACCCCGACGACCGGGAGCTGTGGGAGCAGGAGTCGCTCATCGAAGAACGATGGCTCTCAACAATCCGGCAGAACTCCGGCGATGATAGTCTCCAAGTCGGCGAGGGCAATCCGCTTTACCGGCGCGAACCGGCGTCACAGTTCTACTGCGATACGTTGACGGCCTGTTGGGCCGAAACCGGCCGCGTGCTGAAACCCGGCGGCATCATGGCTTTTACGTTCCATCACAGCGCTGATGCGCCGTGGGTGGACGTACTCGAAGCCCTCTTTAATGCTGGCTTCATTCTCGAAGCGACATATCCGATTCGCAGTGACGAGACGAAAGGCGCGACCGCCGCATTCGGTTCTAAGAAAATTGAATACGACATCATCCACGTCTGCCGCAAGCGGCTGGAGAAGCCCGAGCCGGTAGCTTGGGCCAAGATGCGCCGCTGGGTGAAGGACGAAGCGGCCCGCTACAAGGTCCTGCTGGAGCACGTTCACGGCCGGGCGCTCAACGCCGCCGACGTGCGCGTCATCCTGATCGGCAAGTCGCTGGAGTTCTACAGCCAGCACTACGGACAGGTGTTCACCGGCGAGGGTCAAGTGCTCCAGGTCCGCGAAGCGCTGCTGGGCATCAATCAGCTACTCGACGACCTGCTCGCCGCCGAGCCAGGCGCCCGGCAGCGACCGCCGGAATGCGAGCCGGCATCGCGACTGTATCTAAGCCTGTTCCAGGACCGCGACGAGATGAGCCGCGACGAATTGAGCAAGACACTGCGCGGCACGGGCGTCGAGCCGAACGACCTGCAAGCCCGGGGCTGGGCGCGGATCGTCGGCACGAAGGTGCATGCCGTGCCGCTGGATGAGCGGATGACGTACTTCACGCAGCGTGGCCGGACACGCAAGGCGGCGCTCAAGACCGACCTCGACCAGGCCCATTTCCTGATCGGCGCGGCCAGGTCGGGCAGCGGATTGAACATCGACCGCGAACTGGACAACTGGGCCGGCAGTCTGAAACGCTCCACCGACGCGATTCTGAAGTGGTATGCCGACACGGCCGGCGAGGCGGACACGAAAGACGCCGCGAGCCGGGCGATTCGATTGGTCGATGCGTGGCGCAGCAAGCCGCGCAAGGTCGAAACGGAGCAGATGACGTTGTTCTCGATGCTGGAGCAGGAAGCGCTGAGTGACGGGTGATTGGTGGAGCCAGGTAGATGGAAGAGTTTGTCGATTCCAAAATGTGGCTGACGCGCGGGTCGAGCGTGATCTTTGACAAGATCATGCTCGGGCCGTTGCTCAACGACGGCGCGCTGATTTCGCTTCGGCAGGCATTGAGCTGGCTTTCGTCGTGGCCGAGCGCGCCGCCAACATCCGGTCGGACGGTCCTTCTTGGCGGCTTGGACACTGTGCTTGAGGTTCTGCCCACGCGGGATGCTGAAGATTTCGTCCGCCGACAAATCCGCCCTTTGATCGCGGAGTTTCAAAACCGCTGGACCGAGTGTGGGCTTGTGTTTGGGATGAACACTCCGGCGCCGAGGATCGTGGAAGACCCGGTAACGGAGATGGTGCATTTTGAGAATCGCGACGGCGAGCGGCTGTGCCTGTCCACCGAGCTTTGGAACGGCTCGGCCGTGACGGACATGCGACGGCTCGTGCGAACGGACCGGGCGGCTGGTCAAAAGGTCCGCGGAGGGTATTATGCTCCGCGCTCCTGACCATCCGAAAATCGAGATTGGCAAGAACGTCTCGCACCCCGAGCTGGGCGAAGGCGTGGTGCTTGGCGTCGAGCCCACCGGGTTCATTCGCGTCTATTTCCGCACCCACGGCGAGCGGCAGGTGCCGGCCGATGCGCTTGCGGGGGCGCTGACGTGGGAGCAGCGCGTTCTGTCCTCCTTGCGGCCGGGAACGCCGGAGGCCATTGAGCGGCTCGCTTTGGCCATCGAGGCCGAAGAGTTGCCGTTGATGGAAAGCGCGGCCGTTCTCACATCGGCGAAGGTGGACCTGTTGCCGCACCAGGTCGTGCTTGTCCATCGAATGGCGAATGCCCGGCCGCGTCGTTTTCTGATCGCCGATGAAGTGGGATTGGGCAAAACCATCGAGACGGCGCTGATTCTCCGGGAGCTGGCCTCACGCGGAGAGTTGCAGCGGGCGCTCATGATTGTCCCGGCGGGTTTGGTCGAAAACTGGCGGCGCGAACTCAATGACGTGTTCAATCTCGACTTCGAGGTGTTCGGCTCCGAAGGCGACGTGTCGGACCGCAAGTCGAACGCATTCGCCAAGCACAATCGCATGATCGCGTCGATTGACACGTTGAAGCGCCCGCAACGGCTTCGCCGGATCAAGGACGCGCCTATTTGGGATCTTGTCGTGTTCGACGAGGCCCACCACCTCAGCGTGTATAAGAATGGGCGCAAATCGACCAAGACGCAGAATTACAAACTGGCCGAGGCGATGCGAGAGCATTCACGCGACCTGCTATTGCTTTCAGCAACTCCGCACCAGGGCGACCACTACCGGTTCTGGATGCTTGTGCGCTTGATGGACCCGACGCTCTTCGAAGACGAAGCGGACATGGTGGACAACCGCCATCGGCTCAATGCGGTTGTAATCCGCCGTACGAAGGCCGACGCCTGCAATGCGAGCGGCGGGCCGCTGTTCGCCCGGCGGCAGGTGCATACCGAGGCGTTTTCGCTCAATGACGCCGAGCAGGTGTTTTATTCAGCGCTTACCGACTATCTCAATGAAGGCTACGCGCTGGCTGAGCAGCTTGGCGGCAAAAGCCGGGCGCTCGGCTTCGTCATGACGATCTTCCAGAAGATTGCCGCCAGCAGCTTCTCGGCCGTGCGTGCGACGCTTCGCAAGCGGCTGCTCATGTTGACGCTTCAAGAGGCGATTGAGCGCGATGAGGCGCTTGACGTGGACGGACGAAACCGGGCACTGGACGAGGCCCGTGAACAGATTCGCGACCTTCACGGCCTGCCGTCGGACGCGATCGGTCGGGCCCAAGTGGACCAGATACTCGCCGACTTGAAGGTTCAGTTGCTCCGAAAGCGCGACGAGACTTTGGAATTCACAAGAACGCCTGAGTCGATGGATGATTCGGAGGCCGCGGCCGCGATGACTGACGACACAGCGGCGAGCATGGTGCTTGTTGCCTTGCCGGAGGAACGTCGCAGAATCCGCGAGCTGCTCGACCGCTTTCCGCCGCAGACCGAGACGAAGACGACGGTGTTGCTCGGCGCGCTGGAGCAACTCTGGAAGCTCAACCCGCAGGAAAAAGTCGTGATCTTCACGACCTATCTTGGGAGCATCGACAGCTTGCGTACCGCGATCGAGTGGAAGTTCCCGGGCAAGGGTGTCGAAGTGCTGAAAGGCGGCGACCACGGCGCCAAGACTGCCGCTCAGAAGCGCTTCAAGCGCCCGGATGGTCCGTGCGTGCTGTTGACGACCGCCGCCGGGCGTGAGGGCATCAACCTTCAGTTCGCCCGCGTGTTGTTCAACCACGACCTGCCGTGGAATCCGATGGACCTTGAGCAGCGGATCGGGCGCATTCATCGTTACGGGCAGGAGCACACGGCCCAGGTGTACAACCTCGTCGCATCCGACACGATTGAGGGGCAGATTTTCCTCTTGCTGGAGGACAAGCTGCGCGAGATTGCCACGGCACTCGGCAAGGTGGATGAACAAGGTCAGATCGCGGAGGATCTGCGCTCGCAGATTCTCGGCCAACTCGGCAGCCGGCTGAGTTATGAGAAGCTCTACCAGGACGCCTTGCGAGACCCCTCACTCCAGCGGACCAAGGAAGAGCTCGAAGTCGCAATGTCGAACGCCAGCCTCGCGCGGCACGTGGTCTTCGAGCTGTTCCAGGACCTGGAGAAGTTCAATCTCGGCGAGTATCAGAAGTTCGACGACCGCGGCGAGGGCATGCGGCGACTGGTAGCGTTTGTGCAACGGGCTGCCGCACTATTCGGCGGGCAGTTCGTGTCGAAGAGCGGCACGCGATACGTCCTCATCGACCCGGACAAGGCGGAGACACCCTTCACCACGGACCGAGACGAGGCTCTCCGCGAGGAAAACGTCGAGTTGCTCGGGTTGGAGCACCCGGCCGTTTCAAGGTTGATCGAGCGTTGCCGACAACTTGAGGCAGAGCGGCGTTTTGTGTCGGCGCAAACCGATGTCGAGCTTCCGGGCTCAGGATTGAGTACCGTGTGGAAGGTCATTGTTCAGGCAGAGGGCGGCAAGCTCGATAACCGAGTCGTGCGCCTCGGCTTCGATGATGGCGGCGACCGCTCACTTGCCATTGAGCGTTTGGTCCGTTCGTTCGGCGCCCTTAAACCCCATGACGCCCGTCCGCTTACGCGCGATGAAGCAGGCCTTGTCGCTCGCTTTCGGGATGCACTTCATCGAGAGATGAGCCATGCGGGACTGCTCTCGGATGGGGCGAGTTATTCGTCAGTCCTCTTGGGAGCGGCGATGCTCTCTCCGGCTGTACGCCCATCGCTTCATTGACCGCTCAAATCAGCCTGAACCGATCACGTGAGAGAATCAGCCCATTTCATCCAGGCATTCTTATAGGATTCAACGAAGGCGATGAAACTTCGAAGCGATATCTTCGCCACAAAATCGGGCGGGTCGGAAGCCTTGCTGCCAAGCGGGTAGTTGCGAATCGTAAGCTCATCGGTTCCAGGCTCAACGCCTACATTTGCATGTGCGATTCCATTGCGGAGCTTGTTCAGGGTTTGCTCCAACGGCTTATTCCATGGGCCGCCGGACCCATCCGTCAAGGTGAAGGCATCCAGGCTCAGCGATTCTGGAGCTAAGTGACTGGAGAATTCTTTGAAGAGGGCCTCTTTTGGTACGACAAACATGAGATATGCCGCCATTAAGCACGTCCCTTGGTTGAATACTTGGGGTTTCCCGCCGCCCGGGCCTGCTCCTTGTCCAATCGTGGCTGTGTAGACTTCCTCGACAGTCCTACCCCAATTCTCTTGTTGCAGGGCGGTGGATAAAAACCACAGCGAGAGATGGCCCATTTCCATGAGCCCGGCCAACGGTTCGATTTCAGCCTTTGAGATCGCCATGAATCGCAGCTCCGCGGATCAAATCACTAGCCACGTCGCTCTTGGGACAGCTTCCGCCAGCCTGCGACGCCACAGGCGGAGTCTATCCGTTATCGGCGACCCCGCCAAACGGCCGTACAATGCGACGTTTCCAAGGCACAGCTTCAATCGGAACCGCCTCCAGCCCCGCTGTGCAACGAGCGCGATTGACCGCCCGCCACAGGTTTAGCAATTGGACCCTCACCGGCGCGAAAGCCTGAAAATGGACCCGGGCGAATTCGGTCGAAAGCGCGTCCGCAGATCGGCGGCAGGCGAGTTCGAGGAAGTACGCCTTCAGGCGGGAAAATTCGTCGGACGCTATTCGCACCGAAGCTCGCCCGCTACGGTGGGAAAGCGAATACCCGGCGTAGCGAATCGCAACCCGCCGTGCGTCCCGTAGCTGCCCGGCTTCGTCCTCGAAGAATCCGTGCTGGCCGTGGGTCGCCATGAGGAGGAAGAACCGCTCGTGGCGGATGTACTGCATGTTGGCCAGGCCGGCGCGTTTCCGGCGGCACCGTTCTTTTTGCGAGACCGCGATGCCGTACCGGGCGACCAGTTTCTGATCTACATGCTCGGGATCTTTGGTCGGGGGGATGCGGCCCGCCACGTAGAACCAGTAGCCCCGGGCCAGGTACGCCACCGCCACCTGCTGAATGAACCCGTCCACCGAAGTCGCCACGCACCGATACTGCATTCCCCCGCCCGACGCCTGATACTGCCCGAAAGGTGGGGATTGTTTATGGCACAATCCCCGAAGCCGTTATGCGTTTCCGCATGGAAACCGTGCGCTTTGCTCGGCAGCCACTTGCGGGAAGCGCGGCAGGACGCAGCTCGGACTCGCGGGAATCTCAATATGTCGCGACCGTTTACGGTCGCCCCGCTATCGCCCGACGTCATCGCCTCTCACCGCCCTCACCCATCGCAGCCAGCCAACCGGTCGGTCGCATCCATGGGACCGACCACGGCACAATGCTGCCCTTCGACCGGGGCGGTCGAACTTGTTTCTAAGTTGACCGCCCCCAGTAATGGAACTGCCCCAAGCAGGAACCCCAACGACAACCGCCCGTGTGCAAGGCACACGTAGCCTGTCATCGTCATTCCGTGTGCCACAAGCCGCCGGTCCGCCAAGACCGGCCGCGTGCAGCCACGCAGGCCCCATCCAAGGGACGCGCGAGGCGCGTCGCGCCTCACTAAGTACGCCATTCAGACCGGGTATGAACCCGTCGCCTCTTTCGTCGTCGCGATTGCCGGAGTTACCAGCCCCGGCACGAACGAGCGGCCACTGCCTTGCAGCCACGCCCGCCGGCCTCCCGGCCGCTTCTACTGAAGGCACACTCCTGGACTTGAGCGTTTGAAGCACCTGGCCGACCAGACCAGGCACCGGGAACCACCCCGGATGCTCAAGCCCTTCCCGGATTAGTCGCAATCTTCCACCAGCCAATCACGTTGCTAGACGGTGATGCCCGTCGAGCTCAGGTCGTCTGCCGCGGCTCCCGCCGAGGCAGAGTTTCCGCCACCGAAACGGTGACGATTTCTGCGGGTCGAAACAAGAAGCACCCGCTTATCCGCCGACCTGAGCCATTCGCGATTCGGCTCCGTCTTTGGCTGGCAATGACCGGCAAGCCCTTGCGGGCCTTTCATGGTTGAGCTTTTCACCGTCGGGCTTATCTCACCCGATCGCCGAGCTGGTCACAGCCCGGTTCCGACCCTTGCGGGCACGGAAGCTCCCCACGCCGGCCGACGTTGAACGAACCTGACGGGACTTGCACCCGAATTGTCCCGATGAATCGAGACTGTGGTCCGAACCCCGTGGAGGGATTTGTCCACCGTGCGGCAGACGCACCACCTTTGATTGCGACGGCCCCGCACCCACCGGCAAGAAACCGGTAAGTGCGGGGCTTTTCTCCGTCGCCCCGCTTCCGGGACAACGCATCGGATAGAACGCGGAGATTCGCTCGACGCAGTTGGCGCCGCATCGAGTTTTGATTCCACGAGCCTCCGTCGAGCCGGACAAGCGCCTCTCGACGCATCCGGCTCTACGGGTCGGCATCATCACGGTTGGTTAGGCCGTGCCCTTGGCTCGGTTGGTAAGGCCGAGTTGAACGGGCGATGCCGCCCGGTCTGAATGGCGTCGCGCAACATGATTTTCGTTACTGACGACCACGAGCCGAAGCTCGCGGCGCGAGCCTAGCGTACTTCAGCACTCCGGGCACACGCAGATTCCCGAGCGAATGACTGACCCATTCGCGGCGTCCAGACGAAGGACGGAAGCGTGTATTGGCCCGGGTCATCCAGCTCAATCAGCGGCGCGTGATACGACAGCAACACCAGCGTCGTCATCGGCGAGCTGAACGTGTGCATGAGGCCGCGCGTGAAGGCGATTGCGTCGCCCGCTTGCACCGGGATCGCGCGCAAGTCCGCTCCCGAAAAGACTTCCAAGGTTTCATTCGACACGTGAAAAAAGCCCGAGCCCTTGAGCGCCACGATGAAACGGTCCGAGCGTTCGTGAACATGCATGGGCAGATCGAGCGTTCCGGCGTCGAATCGCAACATGACCAGCCCATCATCGGCGCCGTCGAATACATCGGACCCACGCCACACGGCGCCTGCGATGCTGTCCGTGTCCTCGAACGGCGCTCGCAACTCCAGCGGGAATTCGGTCTCCGCCAGCTTCACCAACTCCCCAATCGTGACGCCATCGAGCTCGGGGAACCCGAGCCGCATCGATCTGCGAAACGGCTCACAGCCTGTTCGACCGCACGAGGCGACATCGAGTCCCGCGCGTGCCAGTTCGAAGAGTCGCACCAGCGCCCGAGCGCCGGAACTCTCCCTGCATTTCAGCGTCGTTTCTGCCTGAATCATCGACATGCCACACCTCCTTCGGTTTGAATCGTCGAGTCGAGGGACGCATCAAAGTTAGGTACGTGTACGGTACTTGCCGAGGAGGTACAAGGGGCGTGACCAATGAATTTCAAACCGGTACGGCGAGCCGCCTCACCGACCGCGAGCAGGTTTCGGTGCTTACCGAAGAGTATCGGGCGTTATATCAGCTCGTGCTGTTCCGGTTGAGCGCGATGGATCAGCGTATCCCAACCGCCGGTGGCGCGCTCGGAGTTGTGCTCGGCAGCGTGCCAGCGCTTCCGGCGGAGACTCAGCTCCTATTCCTAGTAGGCATCCCATCCTGCCTGTCGTGGATAGTTGCCACGACGCTCGGACACGCACGCTCCAAGGAGGACCACCTGCGCCGCATCGATGAAATCGAGCGAATGGTCAATCGAATTGCGGGTGTGGAGCTGATGGTTTTCCAATCCCAACATCCCAATCGAAAACGCGCTACGGCAGGCCGGACCGGAACAGCCGCTATGCTGGCCGTCGGAGCGGCCTGCTTGACGGCCTTGGCGGCGTGTATCGTCCTGTTCCACTCCCGGTCGCTCGTGGATGCCGAGCTCGGCTTGGCGTACGACGCCTACGTCGGGGTTACGGCCGCCTACCTGGTCCATGCCGTCATCGCTTTACGCCGCTACCGGTATCAGCGACCTCCAGGCATTCCAGCCCCGCCGTTCGCCGCGTTCCGGGCCGACTGACCCGTCCCAAGGAATTCCGTACCCAGGGGCTTGACTTCATCCGGACGGTTGTTAGCATATCAGCGTACAGTACATGAGGAGCCAATGGCACGACACGCAACAACCAGTCCGGAGCCGGTTGGCGAGCTGCTTCGCCGCACTCGTGTAGGTCTCAACAAGGGCCTCCGCGAAATGGCCAAGATCCTTGGAATCGCCCCCGCGCATCTCACCGACCTGGAGCTTGGTCGACGAACACCCTCCGAAGAACTTTTGAAGCGAATTAGCGAAGCTTACGGAATTGCCGAACCGAAGCTCCGGGCTGGCTGGAGCCGCCCGGACGTCATCGTCAGCGAGATCGCCAGCCAAGATGCGTTGACGGCGGAAAAGGTGCCGGCCCTCCTGCGGAACGCGCGCCGTCTCACGCGTGACCAATGGGACGCGCTGATCGAAGAGGCTCAGCGCCTGTCGATCCAAAAGGAACCCCGAAAGGCGAAATGAGCGATGCGACCCGTCCTGGAATACCGCTACTTCGAGCCGCGATGGGGTTCTCGCCAGGTCGATCGCCGCGCTTGGGAGTGCCTTGAGCAGTGCCGCAAGCAACGCAAGATGGAGAGCCTGCCGCTTCCCATTCCCGTTGAGGAATGGATTGAAGGGCCGCTTCGCGTCCGGCTCGGCTTCGGCAACCTCTCGCGCTTCGGTGCGGACGTGCTGGGCGCTGCCTATCCCACGAAGCGAGAGATCATGATTGACGAGCAGGTTCTCAGCCACGAGGGGCGCTGCCGATTCACTGCCGCCCACGAGCTTGGCCACATCATCCTTCACGCGAAGGCGGCGCGCACGTTCCGCGACACGCTCGATTACGGCCTCAGTACCCGCGACCAGTTTGAGCGTGAAGCGAACCGCTTCGCAGCCGCGTTCTTGATGCCTCTGGCCCTGCTGGAACGGGAACTCCTGCAACTCTGCGATAGTCAGGGCATGAAGCGTTCGCAGTGCTTTGCTGAGTTGATGGAACCGATCGATGATTCCGAGTCACTATGGCGCCGCCGGTTTCTCCCGACGCTCGCTCGCAAGTTCAAGGTCTCGAAGGCAGCCGCCGTGATCCGCTGTTCGGACATCCAGCCGCGGATTGCCCGCGCGCAGCCCCTCTTGCCACGAAAACTTGTCCAGAAGCTCATAGAGCCGGAACCGGACCGTCAACCGATGCTCGAATTCGCCGACGAAGGCTCCACGAAACGGTAGGACTTTTTTTTGTCTCGGTTGTACGCAAGTAAGCGTACACGACATGGAGTACTTGGAGATGACGACGAGAAACAGCGACCTGCCAATCCACGAGGTGCGTGCAGGGGCCATCAGCGGCGCCGTATGGGGCAAATCCGCCACGCTCGACGGCCGGCCGGTCGTCCAACACAGCATTCGCATCGAAAAACCCTACCGCGACGAACGAACCGGCGAGTGGAAGAGCACCGGCTACTTGCGGCCAGACGATCTTCCAAAGCTCGCGCTGGTCGCAGAGAAGCTCTATGAGTACCTGACGCTACGCACGCCCGACGAGGCGCCCGCGAATGCGGTGCGAGCTTGACTCGGCAAAACTGAAAATGGAGCGCGCAGTCGTGATGCAGTACGACCTTACCGACACGCCGATTGCCCGTAGCGGCCGACCACTGCCGCCGCCGTCAGAGGCAGAACTTCTGGCGGTGACCGTCGGCCTCATGCTCGCGGAGGATTGTGCGCGCTGCGAGCTTGGACGACGGGAATTGGTGCTGACCGGCTGCAACTACCGCCGCATCGCGACTCTGGTCGAAGAGCGAACTCCGCCGCTCGCACGCGACTTCGGCGATGCGCGACAACTTCGGCGGCGCCTTCGCGCACTCGTCGGACTTCGCATTACGACGACCCGCGGCGCCTTTCCGCGGACGAGTCCTGATTGCCCGGAGTGAGAAAGATGAATCGAGAGAACCTGGATCCATCGGTCATTGAACGCGATACCGCGGCCTCCACAGGGCACATCCTGCCCGGCGCGCTGTCGATTGCGTGGCCCGAGTTGCTGACCGAGGCCGAGGCGGTTCGCTACCTGCGGCTCGACACCATCCGGGGGCTTCGCAATCCCGGCGAATCGTTGGCGCGCTATCGGGCGATGGGCTTGTTGCGCGGCACGCAGGTGTCCAAGAGCGTCTTCTACCGGCGTGTCGAGCTTGACCGCTTCCTGGAGCGCTTGACGAACGAGAATCCTCGCTAAAGATCAGAGAGAACCATGACCCCGGAAGTCTCGCTAGCAACGCACAGCGTCACGAAGCCGAACGGCGTGCGTTACACGTATTATCAGCTTCGCTGGTTCGGAGCCGATGGAAAGCGGTATAGCGAGAATCTCGGCCGAACGACTGAGCTGTCGAAGCGACAGGCGGAAAAACGCCGGCAGGCAAAGGAATTGGAACTTCACCAGAAGCCCGGACTTCGCAGCCCCGGCCGCATCCCATCGCTCAAGGACTTCCTGGGCACCTACATCGAGTCCCGGCGAACCGAATTGGCTCCGGGCACCGTCGAGCTGCACGAGCGAACGGCGAAGTATCTGAACGGCTTTCTCGGCGAGGATCGCCGCCTCGACCAGATCACGCGTTACGACGCACGCGAGTTCAAGACCGCGCTCTCAAAAGGCGAACTCGCCAAGCTCAACCAGCGCGTGTTCGAGAAAACCAGCCCACGAACGGTGGACCAGCACGTCCGCAACGCACGGACGATGTTCAACCGGGCCGTTGATGATGATCTCATCATGTACAACCCGTTTGACCGACTGGCCGGCGGGCTCCCGCCGGTTGAAAAAGACTGGTACTACGTGAGCATGGACGAATTGGCGAAGCTGATCGTTGCTTGCCCCAACCAGGCATGGCGGACATTGCTCGCGCTATGCCGCCTTGCCGGACTACGCCAGGGCGAGGCGCTCTCTCTTCGATGGACCGACGTTGACTGGAAGAGGAATCGGCTGACCGTCTGGGCGCAGAAGACCAAGCGGCGGCGCGTGGTGCCGATCGCACCCGAATTGCTGCCGATTCTTCGCGACGCGCGTCGAATTGCGCCCGAGGGCGAGCCGCTTCTCGTGCACGGACTCGTGGCCCAAAACGTCTGGCGAGACTTCGGCGTGATCCGCAAGCGGGCAGGCTTGGCGAAATACGCCAAGTGGTGTCACACGCTTCGGAAGAACCGCGAAAACGATTGGATGGCGGCCGGGTTCCCGTTCCACGTCGTCGTCGAGTGGATGGGCCATTCCGACGAGGTGGCCCGCCAGCACTATCTCCGCGTCAACGAGGCCGACATCAACGCTGCGTCTCAGCGCATGATCGCCGGTGATCTGACGCAACTTCTGACGCAACTCGACAATTCGGCATCTTCAGCAGATGGCGGCTCGGCACCGCAAGTGCTCAAGCTGAAGGACTTTATGAAGAAAGCGGGCGATCGGATTCGAACCGACGACGTCCAGCTTGGGAAGCTGGCATTCTACCACTGAATTACGCCCGCGAAGGCCGTTTTCTACTTCTTTTCTACGACCGCTACTACAACTCCGGGTAGGCCGCCACGGTGAGCGGCCGACGCCCGGAGTATACCGCGGTGCCCAAGCACGGTCCAAACCGCCACAAGCGAGTTCCGAAACTCTCCTTCACCAACGTTCAGGGCATCGGCTGGCACGTGAGCTTCAGAGACGAAGACGGCGTGCCTCGCCGGCACCGGTTCGGCATCAAAGAGCGTAGCGGCGAGCCGTAAGCAAAGCTCCTCTATCACGCTTGGGTCCTGGAACACCGTGGTGGTGAGAACAAGAGAGCGTTCCCGACCAAGGCCAAGCGAACCACCAAACCCAAGAAGGACAACCGCATACTTTCAGGCAGCATCCTCGAAATTGCAAGCAGCTTCCTCGACGCCGAGGAGGCTCGGGCACGGAAGGGATACGAACCCAATCGACGGGGAACCATCTCGGCGGAGGTCTATCGCGACCGACACCAAGCGGTGAAGGACCTCCTCGCGTTCATCAACACGGAACGCGGGGTCGGGGCAAACGCCAGGATGCGGCTCTCCGACCTCAAGATGGAGGACATCGGGGCCTTCAATCGAGCGATTGTAAAGCTGGGCTTTTCCGCCTCTCAGGTCGCCAAGCGCCTTCAGCTTGTGAAAGCCATCATCGACCGTGCCGGCAGACCCGTGCATGGCGGACAGATGCTCACTTGGAACTGGGATTCGCACCGAGACATGAACCCTCCGGTCCACACCGCGGCGAACCAACGCGCATGAAAAAGCCCCGGGGAATATTCCCGGGGCTTTCGATTGTCAGAGTTCAGAAACTGCGAATCACGTTTTTTTCCGGCGCTACTTCAGCTCCACCGACCAGTACGCATTGTCCAAAAAGGCCTTCCAGCTTGCATATCGATCGTCCGCCAGCTTCACCGTAATTACCGGATTTCGCTTCGGCTTCTTCGGCGTGCTGATCAGGTGCATGCCCGCCATCTCCGGCGTTCGGCCGCCTTTGCGAATGTTGCACTTCAGACAGGCGCAGACAATGTTTTCCCACGATGTCTTGCCGCCCATGCTCCGCGGCACAACGTGATCCAGGGACAGTTCCGTCGTCGAATGCTTCTTGCCGCAGTATTGGCACCTGTTCTCATCCCGGGCATACAGGTTTCGCCGGTTGAACTTGACCTGTTGCCGCGGCAGTCGATCGTAGAATGCCAGTCGAATGATCCGCGGTACCGCGATGTCAAACCGCACCGTGCGAATCCAGTCGTGCGCATCCGGCTCGAACTCGCGCGCCAACTCGGACAGCTCGCACCATTCCATAAAATCGTACGAGGCATACTGGCCGCGCTCGATGTGCACGACTTCGGCCAGCTCCTTAAAGAGCAGAGAAAAGGCCCGACGGACATTCACCACGCGAATGGCCAGGTAGTTCTGGTTCAGCACCAGCACGTTACAACTGAGACCGCCGGCATGGGCGTACATAGAACAATCCCGGTTTTCAGACGACGCGGCCGACGATTTCGGGTGAGGGGCCCCTGGCGAGAGATTCTCCGACCGCCGGGGAGACGCCCTGAACCCTCGCCCACTGCGTGGTCAAATACTACTACTTGATATTAGGGATTAGAGGAGCCTTCTGCAAGGGTCTGGGCGCGAACGTGTTCGACGGTCCGCTTGACTGCTGATGCACCTTGACGATGGTCGTCCTCATTATGGGGCCGGGTCGAACCGGAAGATCGGGTCCATCAGCTTGACACCGATCACTTCGGCCACCATCCGGTCCTTGATCATCGCAAGCTTTAAGGTGTCCACCTTGAAGGCCGCGTCGAAGTTGCTTTCGATGGCGCGCCCCATGCCTTCTAGCACCAGCAGGTCCGATTGCTCCGCGGCCCGGCAACAGGTCCCCGAAAGATCCGCCAGATCGATCAGCGGCGCGACGCACCCCGTTTCGACGACGGTGATTAATTCTCGCCTAACGAGGCCGGTGAGCTTGGTGTCCAGTTCCATGAGCCGGGGCAGAAGGGACATAAGCTCTTCGGCGGTGATGTCGTTAAGGGCAGGTCGCGTGTTTGCCGCAAGCACGACATGAATGCCGCGGTCAGCAAGTTCGCGTGCCATTGGGATCGCGCCCAACAGAATATCCGGCCCCGCGTTGTCGACAAAGAAGATGGCCCGGCGATAGCGCCCTTGCGCCAGCCGGTCCTTCCATGCATCGAGGTGATCGATGGGCCACGGCCGAGGTCTGAGTCCTTGTCGAGCCGAGCGGAAGTCAAACGTCCCGGACTCAAACGCCTCAACCACCGCCCGCGATCCCATGTCAAAAAGATTGCCCGCGAACAGTCCCTGCGCCAGTAGGTCGATTCGTTCATCCGGCGCCGCCGCATCAACGTCCGCCAAAACAGCGGCAAACAGTCCCAGTGCAAGCTCATTCTCGCGTTGCTTGAGATCATGAAATGGATCGTTAATCCCGTGTGCGGCAAACTGCTCTTCGCGATAGATGGTCAATTCCAGCACGGTCAGCCGGCCGCGCAGGTCCGGTCGCTGTCGAATCGCCGCAAGACCCGCCAAATAAGTTCGACTGAACTCGGGCCAGACGGAATGCTGATCGAATTGACCGTTGCCGAGCGGAAGTCGCGCCAGCGTCTCAAGATGGCGCTCGAAGAGCGTCAACCAGTAATCCTGAACTTCCGGTCCGTCGGTCAGAAGATTCTGAACGCATGGGCGGTACGACTCGGGATTCAGCAATAAGGGTAGTACAGGCATGGACTCGTCCACGGGGCCGGTTCGGGCAGCACGGAGCCCGGTAAGGGGGGATGGTTGTAGATGAAGGAGGCGATGGGGGCAAGAAAGGGCGTATAATCATGTGCATGTTCGCAAGGCATCGAGCATCGTTGACGATCCACCTCACCGCTGTCCTCCTGCTCAGCACGACGCGTCCCTTGATGGCCGACACGTTTCGATTGACCGAAGGCGGCGTCATCGAGGGCAGGGTTGTTGAAGAGTCTGAGGATATCCTGAAGATTCAAACGACTCTCGGCATCTTTGAAATCGAAAAGTCCCGGATCGCCGAGAGAACTGAGTCCGAGTCTCCCTGGGAGCGTTACGAGAAGGAAAAGAAGAATTTCCCCGACACCGCCGATGGTCACTACGATCTTGCCCAGTGGTGTCGCCGTCAGGGCCTCCATACCGAGCAGAAGAGGCACCTCGAATGGGCTATCGAGCTCGATCCCGAGCATAAGAAGGCACGTGCCGCGCTCGGTGAGGTCAAGCGAGACGGCAAATGGGTGAAACGTTCCAAGCCCTCCTCCCGCGCGCCGTCCCCCGAAGAGCTCGAAGCGATGCGCCAGGCCAAGCGCGACGAAAAGATCGTCCGCAAAGCCATCGCCGAGTGGCATGTTAAGATCACCGCTATTCATCGCGGCCGGCTTGAGGGCGAGGGCTGGCACTCAGAGCGATTTCGCGACGGTCGGCGGCAGATCATGGACATCAAAGATCCGCTCGCCATCCCCGCCATCACCAAAGTTCTTAGTCAGGGCAATCCCGCGGCCAGACGGTTGATGGTCGATGCCCTGGGGCAATTCGAAGAAGACGAGTCGACGATGAACCTGATCGTCGTGACCGTGTTGGATCCCTCCGTCACGATCCGGCAGATGGCCTCGACCGAGTTGATCCCCCGCAAAGATACGCGAGTCATCGACGAGTTGCGCGGCGCACTGGCCGATGAGGATGAGTTTGTCCTGCGCAATGCCGCTGCTGCCTTAGGCGCCCTCAAGGCCCGCGAAGCCGTCGGCGACCTCATTCCACTCCTCTCCACCCTCGAAAGGCAGCGGGTACGCGTCAGCCTCCCCGTCTTTCTCGACAGCGTGTACGGCACATTTGGATGCGCTCGCCGATACCGCTACGGCGGCGGAATAGTCTTCTATCAGCCGCAGTTCATTGGGGTCATCGGCCCTGCGTACCCCATGGGCGATTTGTCGTACTACGAAGACCAGATCGTCTCGGTCCATCGCACCGAAGTTCAGGAAGCCCTGATCGCCATTACCGGCCAGAACTTCGGTTTTGACGAGGGTGCATGGCGCCAGTGGGTCCGTCAGAATAAGGGCGGCTGACAACTCACAGGCCGCCTTTCCCGGTGCGTTGTTTCGCAAATCCGATTCCAACGCTAGAATCGAGATGCTGATCCAGGCGGCGACCTGCCGCTCGGCTTCAGGCCCTAGACAATGGGCCTTCGCGCTGACAGGCGCCGGCCACTGTTGAACCTGCAAGGCTGCGTGCATGGAGCCCGCACCGGTGATCGACTCCGAAAGGAGGAAATGTGCCCCGAGGAAAGCTGGAACTGGAAAACTACGTCGAGTCGCTTTACATCCTCGACGAGGATGGCAGTGTCGACCAGGCCCTGGTGCCTAAGCTCGAACCTCAGGAGCTTCGGCGATTGCTCCGTTCGCTGTTGACGGCGCGTCGCTTTGACGAGCGCATGCTCAAGCTCCAGCGGCAGGGCCGCATCGGTACCTACGGCCCCGCACTGGGTCAGGAGGCCGCATCACTCGGCCCCGCCTATGTCCTCAGCAAGAACGACTGGATGATCCCCTCGTTCCGCGAGCCCGCCGCCATGATCTACCGCGGCTGGCCGATGGAGCGACTGATGCTCTGGTGGGGGGGCAACGAGATCGGCTCGTCGACGCCGCAGGGTATCCGCGATACGCCCATCTGCGTGCCGGTCGCGAGTCAGTGCCTCTATGGCGCCGGCATCGCCTGGGGCTGCAAGCTTCGCCACGACGGCACGGTCGCCCTTTGCTTCGTCGGCGACGGCGGAACCAGCGAGGGTGATTTCAACGAGGCCATGAACGTCGCCGGGGCCTTTAACCTCCCGCTCGTCTGCGTCGTGCAAAATAACCAGTGGGCCATCAGCCTGCCGCGCAAGAAGCAGACCGCTGCCGCGACGATCGCGCAGAAGGCCATCGCTTTTGGCTTCAACGGCATACAGGTCGATGGCAACGACATTTTCGCGATGATCGTCGCCGCCGATCAGGCCGTCGAACGTGCACGGCAAGGCGGCGGTCCGACCCTGATTGAGGCCGTCACCTATCGGCTTGGCGTCCATACGACCGCCGATGATCCCAAGAAGTATCGCACCGAAGAGGAAGTTGAGCAGTGGAAGTGCCGCGATCCGCTCACTCGTTTCTATAAATACTTGAAGAAGAACGGCATCATGGATGACAAGGCCCGCGACCTCCTCGAAGACGAAATCGCCGCCGAGATCGGTGCCGCGGTCGAGAGTGCCGAGCAGTACCAGCCGGATATTATGGAACCGTTCAAGCACTGTTTCGCGACCATGCCGAACCACCTGGAGGCCCAGTTTGTCGAATTCCAGGCCTTTCTGGATTCATCAGCCGGCGAGACCAAGGGCTCAGACCACGGCTCTCAGCTCTCGGGTAATGTTCATTGACGACTGACGTGGAGTGAGATTGCAAATGGCACTATTGACGATGGCCAAGTCCCTCAATCTGGCGATGCACGAAGCGCTCGCCGAGGATCCCTCCGTTCTCATCCTCGGTCAGGATGTCGGGCAGGACGAAGGCGTCTTCCGGGTCACCGAGGGCCTGCTCAAAGAGTTCGGAGAAGAGAGAGTCGTTGACTTTCCGGTCGCGGAGTCTGCCATCGCAGGCGTTGCCATCGGCCTTTGCCTCGCAGGGTTCAAGCCCATTGCTGAGATGCAGTTTTCCGGCTTCGGGTATCACGCTTTTCATCAGATCGAGAACCACGCCAGCCGATTTCGCAATCGCACGCGCGGCCGATTCACCTGCCCGATGGTCGTTCGCATGCCCTACGGCGGCGGTATCCGCGCCATCGAGCATCACAGCGAAAGCCGCGAGGCCATCTGGGCCCACCTGCCCGGTCTGAAGGTCGTGATTCCCTCAGGACCGCGTAACGCCCGCGCCCTTCTGCGGGCTTCCATTCTCGATCCCGATCCGGTCATGTTCTACGAGCCGAAGGCCTGCTACCGCGCCTTCAAGGAAGAGGTGCCCGACCAGCCGGAGACGATGGAAATCGGCAAGGCGAATGTGGTTCGCCCCGGCAACGACGTCACTATTATCTCCTATGGATCGACGATGCGGCCGGTGCTCGAGGCCGCTGATGACCTGGTCGACGAATACCAGATCGATCCTGAGATCATCGACCTGCTTTCTCTCGTCCCAATGGATACCGAGACGATTACCGCTTCAGTCAAGAAGACCGGACGATGCGTCGTCGTACACGAGGCCCCGAGAAACTGCGGTCCGGCGGCAGAGATCATCGCCCGCATCGTCGAAAGCGCGCTCATGTTCCTCGAAGCGCCGATCCAGCGCGTCACCGGTTACGATCTCGTGCTTCCATACTTCAACATCGAAAAGCCCTATCTGCCGGATCCGCGGAAGATCATCACGGCGGTGCGGGAAGTAGTGAGTTACTAACGAAGGAGCAATCGCGCGGACGCGCGGTGCCCATCAAGACCGATTTCAACTCGGCATTTTGAGACAGGGTGATACATGGCCAAGGAATTCAAGCTACCGGACTTGGGCGAGGGCATCCATGAGGCCCAGGTCGTCAACGTCAAGATCAAACAGGGTGACACAGTTACGGCCGACCAGATGGTCATGGAAGTCGAGACCGACAAGGCCGCCGTTGAGCTTCCCGTGCCCTATGCCGGAGTCATCTCAAAGCTCAACGTTAAGCAGGGCGACACAATCAAGGTGGGCGAGGTTCTGCTCGTCGTGGAAGAGCCCGGAGCAGCCGCGGTCGCACCGGCAGCCGCAGTCGCACCGGCAGCCGCCCCTCCCGTGGAGGCGCGAACGTCCAGTGCGCCTGCCGCCTCCGTGAGCGCTCCTTCCATGCGCAGCGAAGCAACGGTCGCCGGTCCGCGAGAGGTCGCAGCGCCTCGGAGTTCCGCGGCCGTCGCCGAAGCTCCTCGCTCCGGCAATGGACCAATCCCCGCGGCGCCGGCCATTCGTCGGCAGGCTCGCGAAATGGGCATTGATCTGGAAAGCGTCCGCGGCACCGGCCCGGGCGGCCGTATCGTCCGTGAGGACATTGAACGATTCGCAATCGCCGGTCCCAGCGGCGCCGGAAGAGCGCCCGACGTTGCCCAGCCCGGAGCCGCCCCTTCGGCGCCATCCGCGCCCCAGCGAACGACTCAGGCTCCGATGGCCGTGCCCGCCGGCGCAGACGCCATGCCCGATTTCGCCCAGTGGGGTCCGGTCCGCAAGGAGGCCCTCCCCCAAATTCGCAAGACCATCGCCCGCGCCATGGTCCGTTCGGTCACCACCATTCCTCACGTCACGCATTGCAACGAGGTCGACGTGACCGACCTTGAGCAATTCCGTAAGGAGCAAAGTGCCATCTTCGCCGACAAGGGCGCGAAGCTCACCCTCACCGCCTTCGTCGTCAAGGCCGTCGCCGGCGCACTCCGACAGTTTCCGCAGTTCAACGCGTCGTTTGATGAGCCGAATGGAACAATGATCTTTAAGGAATACGTCCATGTGGGCATCGCCGTCGATTCCCCAAGGGGACTCATGGTCCCCGTCCTGCGCGACACCGATCGCAAGGGCCTGATGACCATCTCCAAGGAGCTCAAAGAGCTTGCCGACAAGGCCCGCGACTTTAAACTCGACATCGCGGACATGCGCGGGGGAACCTTCACGGTCACAAACGTCGGCGCCCTTGGCGGCACGATGTCCACCCCGATCATCAACTGGCCCGAAGTCGCCATTCTCGGCATGGGCAAGCTGGACTGGAAGCCCGTGGTTCGTGACGGCCAGGTTGTCCCTCGAAAGGTACTGCCGCTTTTCCTGTCGTTCGATCATCGGGTTATCGACGGGGCCGACGGCGCCAAGTTCATTCACGCCGTCATGGGCTTCCTTGAGAGCCCCCTGAACCTGCTGCTCGTTTCTTAGTCGTCGTTCGACGTCCCCTGCGTCGTCGAGATCTTCGATTCGA
Organism: Planctomycetia bacterium; assembly: GCA_015075745.1. Classification (NCBI taxonomy): domain Bacteria; kingdom Pseudomonadati; phylum Planctomycetota; class Planctomycetia; species Planctomycetia bacterium. Next base: position 1,129,533 of record JABTTW010000002.1, on the reverse strand, counting down.
TCTCAAACTCCGGATGAGACGCCGCGAACTTCGCGCTCATTTCGTCCATCATCGCCCGAAACGACGGCGAGAACATGATCGAGCCGTGATCCCGATCGGGCTCGATGATCACACGCGCATCTGAGCCCAGTTCGGCCAGAGCTTTTTTCAGCAGTTCCGTCGCCCCATTGAGATAGAAGTTGTCGGCGTCCCCGATGATGACCGTGATTTTGCCCGTTAGCTTCGGGCCCAGCGTTTTCCATTCCCGCCGAAGTTTGTCGGTGATGTCATATCGCCGCCACGCCTTGACCACTTCGGGGTCGATCTTCCCCGTACGCCGATCCCAAAGCGGCACGGGCGCGCCATCCTCACCGCGCGGGCCGAATACCGCCTCAAAGGACTGCATCTGCCCTCCCGGCCCAAGCACATCTTCCATCCTCGCGAAGTCCCTTAAGAGCAGCTTGATGGAGCCGCCCTGGCGCATGATCGGCCACGGCGTCCCCGATGATTGCGTGAAGAAGTTCGTCTTGGCGTCGTAGAGGTCGAGCCCGCAGAAATCGCGAAAGTCCACCGAGTCCGGCGACGTGGACCACGTCCCACCAAAATACTCGGGATACGTGATCTGCAACCACAGGCTGCTCCATCCACCCGACGAGTGCCCTGTGAGCAGGCGCGCCGTCGGCTCCGAAATCAACCGAAACTCCTTTTCGAGGTGCGGAATTAGTTCTTCAACCAGCGCCCGACCATACGGCCCGTTATTGTCGGAGTCTGCGAACACGTGGTGCCCGAGCGGACACATCGCATCCAGGCCGATCCGCACAAATGGCGTTTTCGACGACCCCAGGAAACTCGAATACATCATCGCCTCGCGTTCGTCCCCGCCGAATCCGGGAATCACGTAAAGCGCTGGGAACTTCTTCGTCGGGTTCTCTCGATAGGCCGTCGGAAGCGCCACCATGCATCGTAGGAACACATCCCGCCCATGAAATTTCGAAAGGCATTCGCTGCGAATCCGCACGCTCTTGGCGTTTTCCGTATCGACGTCGTGTCGGTCCTCCTTCACCTTCCGGCCGATCCTCAGCCGAATCACGCCGCTCGTGTTAGCATCGAAGTCAATCGTCTTGGCCCGCGAATAGAGATTGCCCGCCGCCCTGCCCGAATGTGGTCGGTCAATGTTCGTGTGCATCACTGCCTGCACGGCGTATTTTCCCGATGGAATCTTCCCCAATTCGTAAGGGTACGCTTGCAGGCGCTTGAGCTGAAGCGGTTGTCCCGGTGCCCAGTCGCTCACGTCCTGGCTGAGTATCGGCTCCCGGCTTAACCAGTTATGGGTAAGCCTCGGCTCGCCGCTTAGTTCCGCGGAAAGGAATATCAATACTCGCCCGGTAAACGGCTCGTCCCGCAGTTTCCGGTCGAATCGAACTTCGAAAACGGCTGCGTCACCGGCGTCGGCCCGCGCGACGCCGCCCAAGCCGCCCAGCGTAGCAACGAGTAATATGATCGCGCTGGAAAATCGTCGCGATTCAACCTGAGTGAGCATCTTCCGTTTCTCCATTAGGCCGATTTTCTGGAGACGTTAGACTACCGCCTGCAAAGCGACAAGCGAGGACAGGAGCCCAAGCCCCATGACCATGCAAGCAAATAACGAACTCCTCGCCGGCATGATGGAGTCCATCATGCTCAAACGATCGGGCAGTCAGCACGTCACGATGTGCAACGATTTGCGGCAGCGCTGCGCGTCAAAGGCGCTGGACCAGGCCGGCGCGGCGTCCGCCGAGGTCCTGGCGATGATCGCCGCGCTCTCCGACACCGAAATCGACCGGCTGCTCAATTCGCTCACCCTCCAGTTCCACCTGCTCAATCAAGCCGAGAAGTGCGAGATCATCCGGGTCAATCGCGCCCGCCAGCGCGTCGCGACCGATGAGAGTCCTCGCGCCGAGTCGATCGCCGACGCCGTCCGTCAACTCAAAGAACTGGGCCTGAACATTCACGATGTCCTCGCCGTCGTCGCCCGGCTCGACATCCGTCCCACCCTCACAGCCCATCCCACCGAGGGTCGCCGGCGAACCATTCTTCGAAAACACAAGGCAATCGCCGAAGTGCTTCTCCTGCTGGACGATGCTTCCCTCGCACCGGCCGAGCGTAAGCGACTCATTGACGACCTTCGCGCCCTGGTGCTGACTCTTTACGTCACCGAGGACATTCGCAGCGAACGGCCCACCGTCCTCGACGAAGTGCGCAGCGGCCTCCACTTCCTGACCTCGACCATCTGGGAAACCGTCCCGCTGCTCTACGAAGACATCGCCGCGGCCCTCGAAACTTACTACGACTGGAGCGGCCCGCTCCCCATCTTTCTCCGCTATAGAACCTGGATCGGCGGTGACGCCGACGGCAATCCTAACGTCACCCCCGACGTCACCCGCACCGCACTCACAATGCAGCACCAGGCCGCAGTCCAGTTGCACATCCGCGCCCTGGAAGACGTCTTCGCCGAGCTCAGCGTCTCCGATCGCCACGCCGAAGTCCCCGAAGAGTTACGACGCATTGTCGCGCAGGATTCGAATCAAAACCTCGTCCCGCAGGAACTGCTTCGATTCCTCGCCCACGAGCCCTTCCGTCACCGCGTCGCCCAGATCATCGGCAAGCTCCGCCTCGCGTTTGACGATGCCTCAATCTATCCAGCGGCCCGTTTCATCGAAGACATTGACCATCTCCGTGATTCTCTCGAGCAGGCCGGCCTGCCGTCTCTCGCTCGAAGTGGAAGGCTCGCCCGCGTCGAACGCAGCGCCAAGACATTTCGCTTCTCAATGGCCGCGATGGACGTCCGACGCCACAGCGACCTGCACGAGTCCGCCGTCGCCGAACTCCTCCGCGTGGCCGGCGTTTGCCCGGACTACGAATCAACCGATGAATCCCGTCGCATAGAGATTCTCGAGCAGGAACTGGTCACCCCGCGCCCACTGCACGGGCCGTCGATGCCCCTCTCCGATGACACACGACAGATCCTCGACGTCCTTGATGTCCTCAAGTCCGCCATGGCGATCGACGCCGAAGCCATCGGAAGTTACGTCGTCAGTATGACTCACCAGGTCAGTGACGTGCTCGAAGTGCTTCTGCTCATCAAGGAGGCCGGCCTCTGGGAGACCCGGGATGGTTGCCTCACCGCCTCACTGGACGTAGCTCCGCTCGTAGAGACCGTTGAGGATCTCGAAAATGCCCCGGCCCTCTTGGAGCGCCTCTTCGCATCAACCGCCTATCGAGCCTACCTGCGCGCCCGAAACGATTTTCAAGAGATTATGCTCGGCTACTCCGACAGCAATAAGGACGGCGGTTACTGGATGTCGAATTGGGCCCTGCAAAAAGCCCAGTCCGTCATCGCACAGACCTGTCGCCAGGCCGGCATCGAGTTGCGTTTCTTTCACGGCCGCGGCGGTACGGTCGGTCGGGGCGGCGGCCGCGCCAATCGCGCAATTCTCTCGTCGCCGCCTGTCAGCAGAAACGGTCGCATCCGCTTCACCGAGCAGGGCGAAGTCATCTCCTTTCGCTACGGCCTCCCGCAGATCACCCGTCGCCACCTCGAGCAGATTGTCTCCGCGATGCTCGTCGGTACGGCGCAATCCGAGGCCGACCAATCAACCATGGCCGGTTTCGCCGGCGCCGTCGGCCCGCAACACATTTCCGTCGAGGACCGAGTCAGAATCATGGACGAACTCGCCGTCCGGTCGATGCAGGCCTACCGCGAGTTGATTGATGACGACCAATTCTGGGAGTGGTATTGCGGCATCTCGCCGATCGAGCACATCGCCGGCCTGCCGATCGCCTCTAGACCCGTTTCAAGAAACGCCGGAGGCTTGTCGTTCGAAAACCTCCGCGCCATTCCCTGGGTCTTCGCCTGGACGCAGATGCGCTACAACGTGCCCGGCTGGTTTGGCGTGGGCTCAGCGGTGGAGTCATTGATCCACGATCGACCCGAGACCGCCGACTCACTTCGTCGCCTGTACCAGGAATGGGAGTTCTTCAAGACCATCATCGACAACATGCAGCAGGAAATGACCAGGGCTCGCCTGCCCGCCTCACGCCTCTATGCCGATGCGAGCAAGTCCTCAAGCGATATTCACCTGCGCATCAGCGCGGAGTTCCAACGCACGGCAAACGCCATCCTCTCAATCACCGGGCAGTCTCGCTTGCTCGACAACAACCCCGTCATCCAATCTTTGATTTCCGCGCGCAATCCCGCGACCGACGTGCTGAATATCCTTCAGGTGGAGCTGCTCCGCCGCTATCGAGTTGCCCCCGACGCCGCCCGCCCGGCCCTTCGCCTCATGTTGCAAAGAAGCGTCAATGGCATAGCGGCAGCGATGCAGAGCACCGGTTGAGCCTCAATTTTCACCCGGGAAGTGCTGTTAACCCTGATGCCGGCTCATTCAGGAGTCGCCCGCGCCCGGCGGTACCAATGTCTTATTTCACCGGCGACCCTTGCAATCATCGATTGTACAGATTTATACTAAGCGAATCATAGGAACAGTGACGGTCTCCTCGGGCATGCGCAGTCATTTCAATTAGGGAGGCACTCATCGTTCCCAAGGAGCTGGACGATGAGGCCGTCTTGTTCTTACCTTAAATGCGTCGGAAGACTGGCAACGATAACCATGCTCTTTTCTGCATCACCGCTCTTGGCGGATGATGCGGAGTGGTCGCAGTGGAGGGGCGGAAAACGATTCGGAGTCAGAGCCGACGGCGCCACCCCGACGAGTTGGAGTGACAAGGATGGACTCCGCTGGAAGACGGTCGTACCTGGACAGGGCCATTCCTCTCCGATCGTCGTTGCAGATCGCGTCTATGTCACGACGGCCTACCCCTCTGTTCAAATGGCTTGGGTCGAGCAATTTTTCTCATACGGATTGACGGCGCTGGCCCTATTGGTTGGTCTCGTATTTGTGCGAATTATCATTCGGAGCAGCCAAACGAATTTCCCGGGCTATGGAATCGTTAGTCAAGTCACAACCATGGCTGCATTCATCGGCGCCGCTTGCCTCATCTGGTTCTTTGTCTTCTTTGCGCCTGCCGCAATCGACTACGAAAGATGCGTCATCCGTGCCTGGCTCGGCTCAAGCATTATGGTCGGCCTGTGCATTCTCCTGATGGAATACCACGCCGCGCCGGGCTCGATCTGGCGCATCGTGATGGGCGTCGCCGGGCTTGTCTTTGGCGTCATGGTCTTCATCTTTTCCCCCTCCAAAGACCATGCGTTTCGCGGAGGCTACTTCGGCGCCAGTGCAATAGTGGTTTGGGCAAGCGCGGCGATTCCCTTTCTCAGTGGCTTGGCCAGCCTTGTAAACTATGGCATGACGCGCCGGTTGGTTTCTGCCGAACCTCAAGGGATCGCGAGATCGACCATGCTCCGCCGTTCATCATACTTTTATTCGTTCGCCGTTGTGGTGGGCCTCGTCATCAGCACCGTAATCGGCGCAAAAATCGTTCGTCAGAGACCACTCCCGGGCGAGGAAACCTCATGGGGCGTACGCTCCGTTCCTATGGATGAGTTGGCCATTTGGATGTGTGGCGCTATCCCAATCGTCTTTGGACTTGTCCTCTTGATGAGAAGCGGCATTGCAAGAACGGAACAAGACTCGGCCCGCTGGCCAGTCCGTCGATCGCTTGTGGTGTTTGCTTCTTCCCTCTTCGTATGTGCCGCGGGACTGATGGTCGCTGCGTTTGTTCTCGATTCTCTCGTGGCGAAGTCACCGTATTTGACGTACCACCTGGCCAGGCCGAAATGGATTCCGATGAATGGCTGGTCCACACTCATCGCGGTGCTTGCGATCATGTTCGCTTACGCCGTCTATGAACTTGTGGTCCTTTGTAGGTCCGCAGCCGCCCGGCCGATTGTTCCAGGAACGCTTAAGCCGCTCTTGTTGGCGGTCGCAATCTTTACCTTCGTTCGGGTTAACTTTATTTCGAACGATGTTGTCTACGCCCGGGCGATTGTCTGTCTGGACAGCAAAACCGGTGAGACGGTTTGGACGACCGAAGGGCTCTACGCCCCGGAAGGCCAATTACACAAGATCAATTCGCCAGCTACTCCCACATCCTGCCACCATCGACAGAAGTTGTATTCGTTCTTCGGTTGCGGTGGGCTGATGTGTATTGACCTGCATGGCAAGTTGCTGTGGGAAAACAAGAAGGTGCTATTTAAGAGCATTTACGGCGTCGGGGTGTCGCTGACCGCAAATGAGGATTTGCTCTTTGTGTGGCGCGGATTGTGGAATCGCCCGCAATTGACTGCTGTCGATTGCAATACCGGTCAGGTGCTTTGGCAGGAACTGTTCGACACCAACCCGAAGGTGGCGGAAAGCGGGAGCAGCAGGACCCCCGTGGTCGATACGATCAATGGTCAGCCGACTATTCTCGTATGGGATTTCGTGGGGCTGACGGGTCTTGACGTTACCACGGGCAAGAAGAAGTGGCACCATCCCATCGACTACAGTTTCGACGGCGACCTGGTCGCAAGCATTGTTATGGATGACGATCGTATTTACTGCGTGGGGTCCAAGCGAACGACGGCCCTCGCCAAGTCTAAGCTCGGCTCCACCGATGACCCCGAAGTGTGGAGCGTGATCGTTCCGTCGTCGAACTGCTCCTCTCCAATTCTCACACATGGAAAGCTATACGCGGTGACCGACGGCGGAGTCGCGGTCTGTCTGGATACCGCGACAGGCGAGAAGCTATGGCGAGACCGGCTCGGAGGCATGCACTATGCGTCTCCGGTTGCCTCCGGCGACTACGTCTACTTCACCAATGATCGGGGTTTGACCACCATCCTGGATGCGACTCAATCTGAGTTTAGCGTGGTGGCAAAGTGCGACATCAAGTCCCCGACATACGCCTCGTTCGCGATACTTCCCGACTCGCTAATTGGACGCACCGAGGACTTCGTCTTTCGTGTTGATGGCAGCAAACCCTTTGCCAGTCGAAATTGAGTCCGGTTCGACGTTGGTCTCCCTCAGCCTGAGATGGGCCCAACGTGCGTGACAAACGAGCACGCCTCTTAGAGCGCTGCGGCCCGCGTGATCCGATCCCGTACCCAGTCCAGCGTCACGCCCTTCTCATTGAGCATCTGCGAGACGAATCCGTCGGGTTCTCGTAAGAGCGCCAGCAGAAGGTGCTCGTCGCGGATCTCGCCGTGGCCCAGGCGATTGGCCGAGTCCACAGCCTGAATCAGGCGATGCCAGAACTTCGGCGAGCGAAATGCCTTGGCCAGCTCCTGCTGATGAATCCACTCGTGACCATCATGGCCGGAGGCCGTCGCCATGTGGCTCTCATCCGTCGCCGATCGCAGAAGCGTCAGAATCTCCTCTCGCAACGCCTCAATCTTGACGCCGCGCGCCGTCAACGCCGCCGCCGCCAGGTTGGTGTTTTCACGAAGGATTCCCAGAAGCAGGTGCTCTGTTCCGATGTACTTATGGCCCACCTTGCGGGCTTCCTCGATCGCGAAAAGGATTACTTGGCGGGTCTCGGCGCTCTGCGCCAGCTTCGCCTGGTGAAGCTCCTTGTTGCCTGGCTCAACCCGCTTGGCCAAGTCGGCACGCATCGCCTCAATGTCAACATCCAGATTGTGTAGGGCCAAGACCCCCACGCTACCGCCGACATTCAAAAGGCCCAAAAGCACATGCGTTGGGGAAAGGTTTTCATGATGAAGTTGGATGGCCTCGAGGTTGGCAAGCGCCAAGGCCCGGCGGGCTCGATCGCTGAATCGTTCGTGCATGGTGGCGACCTCCGAATGTGCGATGTATCACAAATCTTGACGAGGATGAGTCGCGAGTTCGCGCTCTACCAAAGAAGGGACGACTCCGCGCCGTCCAATCTTACTTCTTGGCCTTCTTCGCCGCCTCGACGATTTCCACCTGGATCGACGCCGGGACGCGCTTGTATTTCAGGAACTCCATCGTAAACGAAGCCTTGCCCTGCGACATCGAGCGAACGTCTGTCGCATAGCCGAACATCTTCGCCAGCGGGACCTCCGCATCAATCACAGTCAGCGGGCCCCGATTCTCCGTCGCCAGAACAAGTCCGCGCCGGCTCGCCAGATCGCCGATGATCGACCCCTGAAACTCCGACGGCGTCTCCGCCTGGACCTTCATGATCGGCTCGAGCAATACCGGCTTGCTGGCCAGAAACGCCTCGCGGAAGGCGTCGCGTGCACAAATCTGAAACGCCATGTCGGACGAATCCACCGCGTGGCTCGACCCGTCTTCGAGAATCATCTTCACGCCTGTGATCTGATAGCCCGCCAACGGCCCCTTCGCCAGCATCGACTGATATCCCTTGTCGACCGACGGAATGTACTCGGTCGGGATGCGTCCGCCGAAGACCTTGTTCTCGAATTCGTACCCGGTCTCGTGGTCATCCGGCAGCGGCTCGAGCGTTCCGACGACGTGGGCATACTGGCCCGATCCGCCGGTCTGCTTCTTGTGCTTGTAGTTGTACGGCACTGCCTGCGACGGCGCTTCGCGGTAGCTGACCCGCGGCTGACCGACCACCAGCTCCACCTTGTACTCACGGCGAATGCGCTCGCAATAAACATCGAGGTGCAGTTCCCCCATGCCCGAGATGATCGTCTCTCCCGTCTCGGGGTCGCTGCTCACGTGAAAAGTGGGGTCTTCCTTCGCGAATCGCGATACGGCCTTCGAAAACTTGTCCCGGTCGGCGCTGCGCGCCGGTGACACGGCGAGCGAAATCACCGGGTCCATCACGTGCATCGACTCCAGCGAGTAACTCGCGCCCTCGCCGCAGAACGTGTCGCCAGAGACGCAGTCGATTCCGACCACCGCCACGATGTCGCCCGCGGACGCGTTGTCGATGTCTTCGCGATCGTTCGCGTGCATCCGAAGGATTCGGCCGAAGCGAGCCGGCTTGCCCGTTCGGGAAATCGTGTAGCGCTCGCCCCGAGTCATCTTGCCCTGGTAGATGCGCATGTAGGTAAGCTGCCCGAATGTCTCATCCACCAGCTTGAACGCCAGCCCCACAAAGGCAGCGTCTGGGCTCGCCTCAAGCGGAACTTCGGCCTCGCCGTTGTCCATGTCGTACGCGAAGATCTCGCGATCGAGAGGGCTGGGCAGATACCGAATGATCGCGTCAAGCAGAAGCTGGACGCCCTTGTTCTTATAAGCTGATCCCATCAGCACAGGTGAGAAATCGCCCGAAATACAGCCGCGCCGAACGATGGTGTGGATAAGTTCCTCGGGAACCGGCTTCTCCTCCAGCATGATGGAAAGCAGTTCGTCGTCGTGAAGACTCAGCGCATCCAGCATGCCGGCCCGTGCGCTCTGGGCCTCATCCTTCAACGATTCAGGGATCGGCTCCCACCGAATCCTCTCGCCGCGATCACCGTCGAAGTAGGCCGCCTGCATCCGAACCAGGTCGATGATTCCCTGCAGGTCGTTGCCCAGACCGATCGGGAGCTGCATCTGAACGGTCGTCAGGCCGAGCTTCTCTTCGAGGCCCTTGATCACGTTGACCGGATCGGCGCCCTGACGATCGAGCTTGTTGATAAAGCAGATTCGCGGCACCCGGTACCGCTTCATTTGCCGATCGACCGTGATCGACTGCGACTGCACACCGGCGACGCCGCACAGTACCAGGATCGCCCCGTCCAATACGCGAAGCGACCGCTCGACTTCCACCGTGAAGTCCACGTGCCCCGGCGTGTCGATGATGTTGATCGGGTTCTCGTTCCACTCGACGCGCGTCGCGGCGCTGGTGATCGTGATGCCGCGCTCGCGCTCCAGGTCCATATAGTCCATCGTCGCGCCTTCGCCGTCCTTACCCTTCACCTCCTGAATCTTGTGGATTCGGCCGGCGTAATACAGAATGCGCTCCGTCAGCGTGGTCTTGCCCGAATCGATATGGGCGGAAATCCCGACGTTGCGCAAATGTGATAGGGGCGACGCGTTCATCTCATCACCTTCGGTCGTAGTCCTGACTTTCGTCGAAACGGCCATCTCGTCAACTCCGCATGTCTCGACATGCACATTCATTCCAATTCAGCCTGCCGCTAAAATTGCGGAGCTGAAACCTTGCCGCCCCGCGACGTTTTGCGGTTCGGCGACGATCTTCCCTTGGTATTTCAAAGGGGGAGAATCGATTCGGCGGTCTGATCGGCTGGTTAAGGCCGAGCCCCTTAGTATATCCGGTCCATAAAACACCAGTCAAACAAAATTTTGACCTTCGTCCGAGAAAAGGCCTCCGCGCTTACCTCCTACAACCGCTGTCCCGACGCCGCGCGCTGCCGCCGCCTTTCTATCGGGCAGTCGCCGTCCCGCCCCCAAACCACTCCGGACGTCTGCGGAACTATGTCCTTTGCACGTCGAGATTTGTTTCCGATGCTTTGGTTGGCGGTGGCCCGATCTGTGCCGAGTCCCCGCCATGGCCGAGAAGATTGCCAGGCGAAGAATCGCTGTGCGAGCACAGACCGTCGCCTCCCGGGCCCCGGAGCAATTGGAAGTGACACCAGATGAATACCCGCACACCAGTACCGTCCAACTCGCCAAGGCCGTCCATAGGCATTCGCCGGTTTCCGTTCGTTTCGATCCTCGCTCTCGTCTGCACGATTCCGATGACCGCTCATTGGTGCCCGGCGGCTGTGGTCTCGTGGATTGGTGGCTCAGGAAGCAACTGGAGCACCGCCGCCAACTGGTCCGGCGGAAAGCTGCCGACCACCAGCGACGTCGCCCAATTCAGTGCATCGGGGACCAGTGACGTCACGATCAACACCAACGTCAGCATCAACGGCCTGGACGTAAAAGCAGGCTACACCGGCACCATCACCCAGGCAGCAGGGGCCCAGCTCACCGTCGGCAGCACCGGAATACTCTTCGCCGACGGGACCTTTCGCGGCGGCGACGCCATGATCGACTGCAACGGCCCCTTCATCCAAAGCGCGGGAACCTTCCAATCGACCTCCGGCACGTTTTTTGTACTCAGAAATCTCACCATCTCCGGCGGCACTTTTCTTCACAACGGCGGTACTGTGACCCTCGACACCTATGACAAGTCCGTCAACGTCGGCTCCGCCGTCCTCAACAACCTCACCATCGCCACCGGCGGCAACAGCGTCACGACTACCGGAACCATTACGCTTGCTGGAAATCTGGTCATCAGCTCCGTCAATTACATGAACGGCGGAACCATCGCCGTCGCCGGAAACGTCACCTCCAACGACACCGCCCTGATTGGCTATCCCGGTACTGTCATCTTGTTCAACGGAACCGGCAACCAATCCCTCATCGCCGGTGTTCCCAATGCCTTGGTTCCAAGCGTGAACATCGACAAGCCGAGCGGAACCCTCACCATCAACGGACCGATCGGCGTCTTCAATCACTGGACCCACTCCGCCGGTCTCGTCGATCCCGGTACCCAGCCGCTCCAGTTCGTCGGCTTCGACAAGACCATCGTTCCAGGCTCAATGACCTACGGCGATGTCGTCTTCAACACCGGCGGCAACAGCATTACGACGTCCGGCACGATGGACGTGAACGGCTCATTCACCATCCAGAGTGTCAATTACATGAACGGCGGCGCCATCAATGTGGCGGGCAACGTCACCTCCAACGACACCGCCCTGATCGGCTATCCCGGCACCGTCATCCGTTTCGATGGCGCCGGCGATCAGTCGCTCACCGCTGGTGTTCCAAATGCACTGGTTCCCAGCGTGGATATCAATAAGCCAGGCGGAACCCTGACCATCGCCGGGCCCATCGGGGTCTTCAATCATTGGACCCATACCGCCGGAAACGTCGACGCCGGCCCCCAGGCCCTTCGTTTTGTCGGCTACGACAAGACGATCACGCCGGGAACCATGAGCTACGGCAATGTAGAAATCAGCACCGGCGGTAACAGTGTCACCGTCAACGGGCCGATGGATGTCAACGGCAGCTTCACCCTGACCAGCGTCAACTACTTTCAGGGTGGAACGATCTACGTGGCCGGCGACATTTCAACCGCGGACTCGTCAGTCCAAAGCTGGAATGCCGTTACGCTGGTCCTCGATGGAGACGGCGATCAGACCATCGACACCAACGGCGGCGCCGGCAAGCTCCCCCGAGATATCACCATTAACAAGAGTCGCTGCGTGGCCGGCTCTGTCAAACTAAATGCCGATCTCGTCCTCAATCAGTATTCGCAGGACCTGATCATCGCCGAAGGCACGCTCGACCTTCAGGGCCACAATCTCACCGTGAACGGTAGCGCCGGTAAACTCATCGTCGAATCCGGCGGGATTCTCCGCTTCGACGCCGCCTCCAGAGTCACGACCAACACGAATTGTCCTGAATTGCGCTGCGGCAGCATGGTGAAGATCAACGACGGCGCCACTTATTTCTTCCCCTCACACACCGCCTCGGATGTCTCCGGCCTCGCGGGCAACTCCGGTTGGACCGTCGTCGGTTCCTGCGCAGCGAGTGATTCGCCCTCCGACTGCGAATCCACCAAGACGAAAATCGTCAAGTGGCGGGAAGTGCGTAACAGTTCGTCATAACAACTCCGTCATCGCGCCGAAAGGGCCGTGGGGCACGCCCCGCTTTTCGCGTTTCCCCTTCAAATCCGGCCCTCTTTCTTGACCCGATCTCACAAACTCCGTTAGACTGTCAACTAGTCGCAGGCGGAGGGGGAAACTCATCCCGCACACCGGGGGCCTGGCGACCGACGGCGTCATTGCCGCCTCGCAACCGCGCTCATGCGCTCAATCGCTATCGCGACAGGGGAGAATTGCATCATGCTCGCTGGACGGCGCCGTTTCCTCTTTCGGCTCAAAGCCCTGCTCTGTGCCGCCCTCATTCTCAACATCAACTACTGGGCCGGCTGCGGCGCAAACAGTTTCGACGCCGCCCGAGCCATCCGGATCAACCTCACCCCCAATCATCCACTCACACTCGAACTCAACAACACCGCCTTCGGCGGCGCCATCGCACTCGAAATTGACCCGTCCTCCAACCAATTCCGACTCATCTACCCCGAGCCCGATCGAAACATCCAGGGCGGTTACGGTGAAGGCCGCGATGGTCTCGCACTGACAAACCTCGCCACCAGCCGCCGCGGCAAGAACACCTCCATGGAGTTCAATCCCAAGACAAAACAGGTCACCCGCGTCATCTCCGCACGGGGCGACCAGTGGCAGCCGGAAAAAGTCCTATCCGCCCGAGAGCTGCCCGTCGGCCTTACCGGCGTCGACGCCTACGTTGCCGCTAACCCGGAGTTGATGAGTCTCGTCGTCGATCCCACGAAGGTCGACGAAGTCCTGAGCCTCAGCGGCAAGGACAACAGCGCCCAACTCGTCATTGACCCCACTGTCATTCTCCTCGCGTTTCTCTTCCAGTTCTGTCCCGGCTGTCTCGGCTATCTGCTTCTCTTCACAATCTTCCAGATCATCGCCGACGTCATTTTCAACTACCTCTCCCAGCAGCCCGACGACGGCGGCGACGACGGCGATGGCGGCTCTCAACCGCTCCCAACCCCCGCGCCCCCGATCGCCCGGCCCGACGCTGCCACTACGCCCGAAGACACTCCCGTCACCATCGACGTGCTCGCCAACGATGAAGATGCCGACTTCGGTCTCGCCGTCTCGTCCGTTCGCATCGTCCTCGCCCCCGCAAGCGGCACGACGAGCGTAAACGCGATGACCGGCGCCATCACCTACACACCCAACACAGACTTCAACGGTCCCGACGCCTTCGCTTACGAAGTCTGCGATGCCGGAGCGGTTCCCCTCTGCGCCACGACCGTCGTCTCCGTCACCGTCACACCGCTGAACGATCCGCCCATGGCGTTCAACGATGTCGGCGCCACCTTCGAAGACGATCCGCCCCTCAATCTCCCCTTCGCGACCCTGCTCGCCAATGACACCGACGTGGACCTGCCGACCGGCGACATGCTCACCATCTCCAACGTCACCGACTCATTCGCCGGAGCCGTCGTCACCATCGTCGGCACCAACGTCATCTACGATCACACCGGCCTCTTCCAGAGCCTCTCCGCCGGCGCGAACACAACCGACCTCTTCACCTACACCATGCAGGACCTGGCCGGCGCAACCAGCACCGCCACAGTCACCATCAACATCACCGGCCGCAATGACGACCCCATCGCCGCGGACGACGAATTCGCGGTCGACGCCGATGGTCCCGCCACGACCCAGCCCGCCTCCTTCTTCCTCGCCAACGACACCGACATCGACGCCGACGACGTCCTGACAATTGTCTCCATCGACGCCGCAAGCGCCACCGGCGCCGTCTCGCTCGATAGCAACGAAGTCACCTACGACCCCGGCGAAAGCTTCCTCGAACTCGGCGCCGGTCAGAACGCCACCGACACCTTTACCTACACCATCGACGACGCCCACGGCGGCCAGGACACCGCCGTCGTCACCGTCACGGTAAACGGCGTCAACGATCCGCCCGTCGCGATGGATGACGAAGGCCAGGCGACGGAAGACGGCGACCCCGTCACCCTCTTCGGCCCCGACCTCCTCGCCAACGACTTCGACATCGACATCGGCGACAGCATCGCCATCTCCAACGTCACCGATTCCGCCGCCGGCGCCGTCGTCTCCATCGTCGGCGACGACGTCATCTACGACCACACCGGCCTCTTCCAGGAGCTCGCCGCCGGCGCAAACACGACCGACACCTTCACCTACACAATTGAGGACCTCGCCGGCCTCACCGCCTCCGCGACCGTCACCATGACCGTCACCGGAGTCAATGACCCGCCCGTCGCCGAAGATGACATGGTCGAAGTCCTCAAGGACGCTCCGCCGCTCGTCATCCCGATCGCGACGATCCTCTCCAATGACTCCGACATTGACATCGGCGACACATTTTTCATCTCCAACGTCACCGACTCCATCGCCGGGGCCGTCGTCTCGATCGTCGGCGACGATGTCATCTACGATTTCACCGGCCTCTTCAATGATCTCGGCCAGGATGAATCGACCACCGACACCTTCACCTACACCATCGAAGACACCTTTGGCGCGCAAAGCACCGCGACCGTCACCGTCACCGTTAACGGCTCCAACGACGAACCCATCGTCGCCGAGCCATCCGTCTTGAACGTAGACGAAGACTCCCAGGACAACCCCCTCAACATCGTCGCCCCCACCGACCCCGACGTCGGCGACATGCTGACCATCACCGTCACCGGCCTGCCCGATGCCATGCTCGGAACCGTCACCCTCGCCGACGGCACGCCGGTCATGGTCACCGACATCCTCAGCGAAGCCGATCTCACCGGCCTGCTCTTCGACGCGGCCCTCGATGCATCAGGGCCAGCCGGCGACTTCGCCTACGACGTCACCGACGGCCTCGCCACGGTCGGCAGCACGGTGACCATCAACGTCGCCGCCGTCGCCGATGCGCCGAACCTCTCCGTCATGGACACGTCGGGCCTGACCAACGAAGCCATCGCCCTCGACATCACAGCCTCGCTGGTCGACTCCGACGGCTCCGAAACGCTCTCCATCACAGTCGAAAACGTCCCGCTCGACGCGACGCTCTCAGCGGGAACAGACAACGGCGGCGGCTCCTGGACCCTCGCCCCCGGTGACCTCGCAGGCCTCACCCTCACCGCGATGACCGCCGATACAGTCATGCTGAGCGTCACAGCGACCGCCACCGAGACCTCCAACAACGACATGGCGTCGACGATGGACACGCTCACCGTCACCGTCACCATGCAGGCCCTGACCCTCTTCACCGAGGGAAACGACGCGGTCGATTTCAACACCCTTGTGGCCGGTCAGTTCAGCAAGACTGAGTACTACGACGCGCTCGGCGGGGATGACATGGTCACGCTCCCGGACATTGGCTCCGGCCCGTCCGATTTCGACAAGTCGATCACCTTCTTCGGCGGCGACGGCAATGACACGATTCAGGGCGGCAACCGCGCGGACATGATCGAGGGCGGCGACGACAACGATATGCTCTTCGGCGGACCCGGCGCGGACACCCTCACCGGCGGTCCCGGGAACGATATGGCCGCGGGCGGCCTTGGGCCCGACTTTTTTTTTGCAGGGACAGGTAACGACACCTACATGTCCGACAGTCGAATGACCGGCGGATTCTTCACGGAGAACGGTTCCGACGCCTTTGACGGCCAGGAGGATTTTGACGTTCTTCAGCTCAGCGGCGGCGGCTGGACGGTGACGGTCATGGGTGTCGGCACCCTGACACCCGGGGACTTCATCGGCGGGTCTTACACCCAAGGCGGCGCCGCATTCGGCGGAATGGTCTCGGTCACGTTGTCCGGCTCGGCCGATCCCACCCAGGATGGCGTCCACGGCATCCAGTTCGTGAACATCGAAGAAATCCGTCTCGTCGACGGCAGCCTCAAATAACCCCTCTCATCAGCCAGCCATTGCCCCGCAGCCGGGCTAATTCACCTCGGCCAGCTCCGTCTTCACCGGCTCCGCTACCAGCGTCTGCACCGCCATCGCCAGGAAGGGCGGATACAGTTTGCGGATCGCCTCGCGGTACTGATCGGTGTTGATCTTCTTGATGATGCCCGCGACCGGCAGGAAGTCTTCCTTCTCCACAACTGTCTCGTCGGAGATCAGCGATCGCTCGGCGAAGTGAAACCCGGACTTCTCGCCCTTGGTCACGCGCATGATCGACCACTTCTCCATCGACGCCACCTGGCGATAAACGCTGATTCGAAATCGCACGCGCAGCGCCGCGTCCGCGCCGGTCTCCTCGATCAGGTCCTGCTCCACCTGCTCCACGGTGCGCATGTCGTTCGTCCCCAAGATGACGTCGTAGCCCGTCGCCGGCTCGATGACGAGCAGCCGCGGCACGCCGACATCCGTCCCGGCCACGTTGAAGGCATGGCCCAGGTCGTTGTGGCCCGGCTCGCCGAGGACCAGCTTCTTGTAAGACGGCGCCGAGCGGACGGCCTCCTGCGGGATCAATTCGTAGCCCTCGGCCTTGAGCAGCCCGACGAAGTGGTCGTGCAGCTCGTCGGGGAACTCCTTGCGCAGTGCCTCGTCGATCTGAATGCGAATCCGGCCTGCACCGGCCATCGAGGTGACGAAGCCGATGGGGATGAATTCGTGGATCACCACGCCGGGCTGGTTGTCGGAGAGCGATTCGAGCTTTTCGGTGACGTATTCAATCGCAAATTCGACCAGGGCGACTTTGCGATAGCCGGTGGGGGGGATGTGCTGGGGCTCCTGCTCCCAGTATCTGGGCGCCGAAGTTTTTTGATTCTCTGCGCCGTCGAGCTTCGCCTCGCTCAGCTTGACCGGCGGCTCGTGGCAACCAGCCGCCAGAATCGTTAATCCAATGAGGACACGCGGTGCGATCCATTTTCCGAAAATCATTCAGTCCTTTCCAAGTTGGCCCGGTTCGGGGCCTTGTCCGTGCGGGTCGGGCATTATAGTCATCGGCCGCCCGGCCGCTGCCGCGCCACGCGCCGTTGGGCTGAAACGCCGTTTCGGGCGTCGACAAATCCAGGGTGACAATAGGCGGGAAAAAGGGGCCGAGGGAACGAGGGGCCGAGGCGCCGAGGGTGAAAACAAGGGCGTTGATCGCGCGCAAGTGCTGCAAAATCGAAGGTGACATAAGGTGACACATGGTTCTTGGAAATCGTGCCAACACTTGTGGAGGGCATGAGTTGGGGCGCTTCGGGTTTTTGGCGGTTTTTCGTGAAAATGCGCAAGGTGAAACACGACCGGTACATGCCCGAAAGAGCACGGAAAATTTCGGGGAATTTCGTTTGTAAGTCTTTGAAAAATGTGCCGGGAGGGTGACACAAGAAGGGGCCGAGGGGTCGAGGTTCCAAGGGGCCGAGGGTCTTTTTTCGAGTGCTCATCGCGCGGCACCTCATGCGCCAGGGTCAAATTGGGCTCCATCTAAGGATTCTTGCTCTATGTGCGCGCAGATTAGGCCGGTTCTTCCAGAGGCCGGGCTTTAGCCGGCCGGTGTTTGCAACCGGTTTCAACCGGTGGTGGGCGGGCCGATCTCAAAGCCGCTCGTGCGAGAATTCCTTCTCGCACGAATGATTTTTCGCCCCGAAGCGGGTGACGGATTGTAGCCACGGGTGGAGCGAAGGCGGCGCATGCCGCCGAGCGCAACCCGTGGAATTGATCGCGCAGCGCTCCCCGCCCCGGCTAGGGGCGGAGGAAGCTTTCGACTGGGCAGAGGTGCATCAATCACACACATACTTCACGTCGAACTCGACCCCGTGCGCCCTCAGCAATCGCAGCAACTCCGATCGAAAATCTTCACGCCGATGATGCTCGGCCTGATTCGCGATGTATTTTTTAACCACGTCTTCCTGCGACTTGCTGACCGAAAAGGCGGAGTAACCCTCCTGCCATGCAAACGCGGCGAGCTCTGGAAACGTTTCATGGACCCATTTCGACGACCGCGCTTTCACGACTCGCATCAGATTTGAAATCGACTCGTCCGGCCGCCAGCGCAAGTACAGGTGCACATGATCCTCCATGCCGCCGACGTCGAGCAGTGTCCCCTTCTCAGTGCGAATGATCCCGCCGATGTATGGGAAGAGACGCTCTGCGATCTGCGCACTGATCCATTTCTCGCGATGCTTGGTGCTGAAGACGACGTGTAACAGAACCTGCGAGTACGTGCCGGGCATGCGACACCTGCTGGTCAACGGAGACTTCCAACGCCCCTTCGGGGCTTATCATACTCGTCGAACCATTCCACGGGTTCCGCATCGCCAACGGCTGGCGCCTCGGCGATGCTCCACCCGTGGCTACATTCCAACGCCCCCTTGGGGGGCTAAAAATGGAATCCCACGAGACTTACTTGCGATGATGCTCTCAGGCGTGGAGTGCGAATTGGAAGGGCATCAGGATCAGTTGCCGCAGGCGCGGGCGCGGAGCAAGATTTCATATATGGAGCCCAATTTGACCCTGGCGCATGAGGTGCCGAGCGATGAACACTCTAAGACCCTCGACCCGTTGCCTTGTTGACCCCTCCCCGACTCTAGTCCAGGGCCGCATATCTCGTGCCTTTTTCACCGAAAAACCGCCAAAAACCTGCACCACCCCAACACATGCCCGCCACAAGTGTTGGCACGATTCTCGAAGGCCTTGTGTCACCTTATGTCACCTTGCGAAACTACGGCGTTGGTCCATTGTTTCGGCCATGGAGAGCAAATTCGCAGATTCCGACGGAACCGGCCCCCGGGCTCGCGTCTTTTATATGGCAGACAGCGGAAGGAAACGCATCATTTGACCCGCGGATTACAAGACGCCAGGAGTCGGACCGTGCAATTGGCCATACCCATTCCTCAGACTCACCTGACCATCGATGATGCCGAGGCGGCCCTGGTCGAGCGGGCGAAGCGGGATCGGGAGGCCTTTGCCATTCTGTACCGGCGGCACTACGGCATGATCGTCGGCTACATTCTCCGGCGGATCGGCGATGCCCATGCCGCCGAGGACCTGACGGCCGATGTGTTCACGGCTGCCCTTCGATACCTGCCGCGATACCGGCAGCGGGGCGTGCCGATCAAGGCGTGGCTGTACCGAATTGCGACGACCACGGTTAATCGATGGGTGAGAAGGCAACAGCGGCGCAGCGTGATCGAGGGGTTCTTCGCCGCGATGCGCGGGCCGACGGATGGCAACGGCGCAAGCAGCGGCGGCAATGGTTCGGTCAGACACGACCTGCCCGAGACCGATGCCGAGCGAGCCCGGTTGGCGCTCTTGGAGCTGCCGCCGAAATTCCAGACTGTCTTATCACTGCATTATCTCGAGGGTCTGAGTCTGCAGGACATCGCCGTTGCTGTTGGCTGTCGGCTGGGGACTGTGAAGTCCCGGCTGTCGCGCGGCAGAGACGCGATGCGCGAGCGGTTATTGAAACGCCGGCCGCCTGAAGCCGGCGCCGCGAGCAGCGGAACGAGCCCTTCGAATGTTGCTCCGAAAGGAGACGTATCAGCATGAATCGCGATCGTGACATGGTAGATAGCGCGCTAGGTTCCCTTCGGTCCGTCCAGTATGACGGGCCTTCGTTTGACCCCCAACTCGAGGAGAAATTGATGAAGGAGTTCGATAAGACGACGGTTTCGCGACGATTTGCTCATCGCCCGGCAGTGGCCGCGGCGCTGGGGATTCTGGTGCTCGGCGGCGGCGCGTTCGCGGCCGGCGGCGGGATTGATTACATCAAGAGCCTGTTCGTGACGGTGGAGATCGACGGCCAGCAGTTGGACGTTGAGCTTCAGCCGGTCGGCGACGGCACACATGAGGGCGAGCTGGTAACCACGCTCGCCGACGGCCGGGATGCGCATGTGCAGGTTCGCAAGACGGAGAACGCCGATGCCGGCGAGCACGAGATGCGCGTGCAGGTCAACCTGGACGACGGAGACCAGATGACCGAGGACGTGAACGTCTCCAGGCGGCGCGTCAGCACGGACGGCCCGATCGCGGCAACGATTGAAGATCTGGGCGATGCCGAGCCGGTCCATGAGTGGACGAACGCGGCCGGCTCGGATCGGGCGCTCTATCTCATCGAAGATGAGTCGGGCGAGAACCTGAGCGTCTTTACCACGGCCGTTGAGGAAGGTGGCGCATTAAGCATCAAGCGACTGGCGACACTGCCGGCAGAGAAATTCGATGGCACGCCGGAAGTCTCGGTGGAGGATAGCGGTTTGATTTCCATCAAATGGACCAGCGGCGATGCGGGCAATGAGAACGTCCGCCAGATCAAGCTGATGGACGTCTCCAGCAGCAATCCCGCGACGATGCACGTCGAGCTGAAGGACGCGCTCGATCAGGCGATGGAAGACAGCCCGGTCAAGGTGAAGGTGACCGAAGGCGAGTAACGAATCGTCGTCGGCGATCAGTGGATCAATGAGGAGCCCGTGGACTGCCCGTCCATGGGCTTCTCTCGTTGGGTGCTACTTTTCGCGGGAGGCGAGAATGGCCTTGATCAGCTCGGGCGGTACCTCAATGTCAGCCGAATCATCGCGACAGCACTTCTCCAACTTGATGGTCGTCTCATAGGTGTCGAGAAACGACACGCATGGAGGGCACACGTCGATATGGATTTGAAACTCGCGGCGCTGCTCGGCCGGAAGTTCGCCCGTTCGGTAGGCCTCGATGAAATCGATGACTTCACGGCAGGTCAAAAGCGGCTCGCGCAGACCGCGCCGGGCCCCGAACAAGTGCAACTTTGCGATCATGCGAGACCAAAGTCCCATTACGGCCCCTCCCGAAAATGGGGATCGAGCAGGGTCCGCAGGGCCTGCCGTGCCCGATGAAGTCGCGTTTTGACAGCGTTGTTATTAATTCCCAGCACCTCACTTGTTTCCTCCGTACTCAACTCTTCGATGTCGCGGAGGAGCAAAACGGTACGGTAAATCTCGGGTAGTTCGTCGATGGCTGCCCGGACCAGCGTCCGATTTTCCTTTCGCTGTGCCTCTGAATCGCCTGTTTCCCGCCAGGCCGAGGCCGGGGTTGCCGGATGGCCGTCGGACAGGAACTTCGGCAGCAGGTCTTCGATGGATCGTTCCTGAACCCGCTTGCGGGAGCGCAGTTTCATCAGTGCGGCATTGACGACGATTCGATGCAGCCAGGTGGAGAGCCTTGAGCCGCCTTCGAAAGACTTGATGGCCTTGAACGCGGAGAGAAAGGCCTCTTGAAGTGCGTCGCGGGCATCCTCTTCGTTGCCTACGATTCGCCGGGCCACGGCCAGCATCGGGCCGGCATGTTGGTGCGCAAAAATCGTAAAGGCATCATCGTCCTCGGCGCGAAGACCGGCGAGGAGGGCTTCCTCGGATGTCTCGTCGACGGCACGGTTCGATGAAAGGGATGGCATAAAAACGGGATTATTCTACATCGCCACAGCGGGGGCAAGACGAATCCAAATCCATGATGGGGGGAGAGGGTCACTGGCCACAAAAAGATACGCCTGGCAGTCTCGCGAACGAGACTGCCAGGCACGCCCGCCCAAGGGTGGAGTGGGAGTGGGTTTTGGGTGGGCGCTGAGTCTTTCGGTGGGGCGCGGTACCTGCTCATTTAATAGCGGAGCCCGCAAATGCAAAGTCCGGGGTATTCGGCCGGAGGGAGTGTCTTGTTTCTCGAAGCAGTCTTCGGCATCAGCCAGCTCAAAAGCGCGAAGACTGTCTGGAAATGAGAACCGGTTCCGCGGTTCGTTTGTTCCCGGAATCCGCAGATTTTGTGGGGAAAGCGCTGGATGGGGACGAACGCAGCCTTGAAGAAATGCGACAAGGGGAGTTGCGGTCGGCGTGAGCAAGGGTGGGCTACTTGCCGGTCATATCCACGATGGTCACGTCGTCGGGAAGCTCCACCAGGAATCTGTCGGGTTTGATGTCGGGTTTCAGGTTGATCTGCGACAGGGCGGTGAGCTGAATGCGGCGGCCGGTCTTGTCATGTCCCGTGCTTTTAACGCGGAGGCCGGACTCCTTCTGAATGTAATGAATGGTCTTGGCGGGCTGGTCGTCGGAAGCGGCCTTGGGAGTAGCCTCGATGACCCACGCTTTCTTGCCTTCAATGTTTTGGTCGGGCAGGACGCGGAGGTCGTATGACTTCTTGAGGCTGGTGAAGAAATTCTCATCGGCCACGATGTTTTGGCCGGGCTGGGCGATCGACTTCGTGACTGTCGGCTTGCGTCCGGCCTGGGTGGTGATTACGTAACAGGCTGAGCCGTCACTAATGGTCAGGACGGTTTGTTCGGCCTTTCGGGTTTGTCCCTGATGCCTTGAGGTGACGACGTTGTTGAGGTCGATTCGAAAGACGATTCGGTTGCCATGCCGCTGATGCTCGTAGGTTCCGTTAGACTCACTTTCGATGTCCGCATCACCCATCTTCACCAACGTATTGATTCGCATCTTGGCGCTGACGGCATCCACTTTCTCCGCTGCGGCGATCGCCTGAGCCTCGATGGAAGGAATCGATTCTTCCGCGACGACGGCACTATTCGTGATGAGCCAGACAGAGCCAACGAACCAAAGTGCGATCGTTATTTTCCTTCTCATCAAGCACCTCTTCGTTCCGGCGGGGATCGGTCCTGGTCCGTAACAATGCATCGGCTGGGCCGGCGGCAACGCCCCGGGAGACTCACGATCCGGCGTCCATATTACCTCAAATAGACATGGGTCTCGGGCGGGCCCGTGACATTTTCTGTCCTGGCGAGCCGATCCTACTCAAGGAGTAGTGATCCCGACTGGATTGAGGCTGCCTTGGGGGATTCCGGGGCCTGGGGACTATGGGACTCGCGATAATCTGGGTAATTCGAAAGAATTAGGGCGGGGGGCAGGAGGCGAATATCACCCCGGCGGAAGAGGGGTTTGTGGACAGGATCCGGACCCGTACGGGCAGGATATGAGAGTAGTGGTAGTTGCACGGCAGGCGCCGGTGACGGGAGATAACATCCGTTCTTACAGGTACTTATGTGTCAGAGGCCGGGGGGTTTAGCGACATGGTTTTGGGCTGGTGGGGTCGGATAAAACTACTACCAAAAAAAGGAATTAGGGTCCTGCAAAGCTTGACTCGGACCAGCGAGACGTGGTACATTGCGGTTCGAGTTCAGTAAGCAGAACTCTAAGGAATGGGTCAGAAGTAATGTTCGCCCAGAATGGGCTGGCAGAAAATCGGAGGAGATGAAATGCGGATCACAGCACTTATCACTGGAATCGTATTGATGGCCGCGACGTCGGCGAATGCCGTCTTCGTTGGCTTTGACACGGCCGGCAACAACACGTTGGCGACAGCCGATGTGCTTGTCAGCAATACGGCTGACTGGAATGATGGCTCCTGCGCGTTGAGCGCAGACGTCGGCATGGCCAGCCTTTCGGCAGGCGACGTTGACTTTTATAAGTTGACGATTCCGAGCGGGTGCATCCTGACGGCTATCACCACGCCGCTTGGTGTTTTCCCGAGCTCGCCTGACACCGTCATGGGTGTCTGGGATAGCCTTGGCCTCGCGAACGACAATGATGATGCCGGTGACGATGCTTCCTGGTCGACTGGCCCTGCCGGTCCGACCCGCGGTAGCGCTGTTCGCTATTCGAATGACAGCGGCGTTGCCCAGATGGTCTGGCTGTCGGTTTCGGGTTATGCCGATTTCGACTTCGACGGCATCGACGACATCTTCGGCGGTCCGCATCCTGAGTCGGGTTCCTACCTGCTGACCGTCAGCCTGACGCCGGAGCCTGCGACGCTTGGTCTGCTGCTTGGCGGCCTGGTGTTCTTCGCCCGCCGACGCAAGTAAATATCAACCGGAGCTCTCGGGCTCCTTCAGGTTTCACTGTGATCAAAGTACCGCGGCTGCCTTGTGCAGTCGCGGTATTTTTTCTTTTGTAGATCCCACAACTCCACTCCAGGACTTTCCCTTCCCCGCGCCTCCGCAACCACAATCCACTCTGTGTTGGCTCGAATGTCATCGCGGACAGACGGTTGATCAAACGAGACGAGACGACAGGGTCAATTGCTTCCTATATCATCCCCCGTTCGACCATTAGATGGATTGCGATCGAGAATATTGAGGGGTGGACATACGCCCTTCCTCCTCCAGCCATGCAGGATTCTAGAAACATGAAACCACAGTCAACCAAGGAGGAGCCCGGCCAATCGAGCGACCCGATGCACCGCGTGCGGAACATCGGGATTGCCGCCCATATCGACGCCGGAAAAACGACAACGACGGAGCGAATCCTCTTTTACACCGGGCGGACGCACAAAATCGGAGAGGTCGATGACGGAACGACGACTACTGACTTTGACGAGCAAGAGCAGAATCGCGGCATCACCATTTTCAGCGCGGCGGTGACCTGCCCTTGGCGCGATCACACCATCAATCTGATTGATACGCCGGGCCACGTAGATTTCACGGCAGAGGTGGAGCGCAGCCTTCGGGTATTGGATGGGGCGATTGTTGTCTTCGATTCGAAGGAAGGCGTCGAGGCGCAATCAGAGACCGTGTGGCGACAGGCGAAGAAGTATGGCGTCCCGACGATCTGCTTTCTGAACAAGATGGACAAGATCGGGGCCGATTTCGAAAGCTCGGTGGCGTCGATTCGAAAGCGCCTCGAGGCACATCCGGTTGCGGTGCAATTCCCGATTGGGGCGGAATCGGGGTTCAGCGGCGTCATCGACCTGCTCTCGATGAGAGCACTTCGATTCACCGGACAGGAGGGAGTTACGGTTGTTGAAGAGGCTATTCCAGAAAGCCTGATGGAGACGGCGCGGAGCCTTCGCCACGAGCTTGAGGAAAAGGTCGCCGAGACGGACGACGGGCTGATGCACAAGTATCTGGAAGAGACGCCGCTTGAGGTTTCGGAGATCAAGGCGGCGCTTCGACGAGCGACGATCGGCAATGTGCTGCAGCCGGTGTTTTGCGGGTCATCGCTGAAGAAGATCGGTGTGCAGCCGCTGCTGGACGGCGTGCTGGACTATCTGCCGTCCCCGCTCGATCGGCCGCCGGTCCAGGGAGTGAAGTCGATTAATGATGAAACGGTGGTGATCCGGCGTCCATCGAGGAGCGAGCCGCTTGCGGGCCTGGTCTTCAAGATCGTCTCAGACAAGCCGATGGACTTGTACTACATCCGCGTTTATAGCGGGGTGCTCAAAAGCGGGATGCGTCTTCTGAACGGGAATACGGGCAAGAAGGAGAATCTGAGCCGGATGTTTCGCATGTTCGCGAAACGCCGGGAGCAGATCGACGAAGCTCCTGCGGGCGATATCGTCGCATGTCTGGGACTGAAGGACTCGCTGACGGGCCACACGATTTGCGAGACGTCGGCGCCGGTCGTACTCGGACGAATCGAGTTTCCCGCGCCGGTCATCAGTGTTTCCGTGGAGCCGAAGAACACCAAGGACAAGGATCAGCTCGGAGAGTCGCTCGCGAAACTAGAGCGTCAGGATCCTACGTTCAAGCATCACTTTGACGCTGAAACAGGCCAGACGCTGATCAGCGGTATGGGAGAATTGCATCTGGAAGTTCTCGCGTACAAGCTCGCTCACGATTTTGGCGTGCCGGTCAATGTGGGGAAGCCGCGTGTTTCCTATCGGGAGACGATTTCCCGGGCGGCGGAGGCGGAGGGCCGATTCATCCGGCAGACAGGCGGTCGGGGACAATATGCGGTCATCAAACTGCGCGTCGAACCATTGGCACGCGAAAAGGGCAGAGATCATTTCGAGTTTTACAATGGGCTTCGCGGCGTGTCGATCGACCATGATTACGTCGCGGCGGTTGAGCGGGGCGTGCGTGACGCGCTACCCATGGGCGTGCTGGCGGGTTACGAGATTCTCGACGTGCGCGTGACGCTGATCGATGCGCAACAGCACGAGGTGGACAGCTCCGACCTTGCATTCGAAAACGCCGGCCGGCTTGCTTTTGAAGAGGCCTGTAAGGCGGCGGGTCCGATCATGCTTGAGCCGATGATGAAGCTTCAGGTCACGGTGCCGGAGGATTTCTTCGGTGTGGTGAATAGTGATCTGGCGGCTCGGCGCGGAATCATTGAGGACACGGAAAGCCGCGGGCAATATCGAATCATCCACGGCCTTGCACCGTTGTCGGAGCTTTTTCAGTATGCGACGAAGCTTCGAACATTGACCCAGGGCCGGGCCAGCTACTCGATGGAGCCGCACGCCTACGAAGCGATGCCGCCGGCCCAACAACAGGCCCTGCTCAAGCTGCACGGGTACGGGGCTTAGTCCATCAATTCCACTGGTGGATCACCCAGTGACTAAAGAGGGGGCGACATTGACGTCCCGTGTTGACATAAACGGTTCGGTAGCGGTCAACGGGTTGGGGATCGGGGTGTTGGAAACGTTCGCCAGTCGAGAAAGGCCGGCTCGGAGGGGACTGGGGTATGGCGAAAGAGTTCGCGGAAATGTCAAAAATCAAGATTTCCAGGTGCATCAGGCCTGCAAATTGACCCCGGCCCACTGCCCCTGCCATAAGTCGTGTTAATTCAGGAAGTTATGACTGATTGCGAAGAATCTGGTTTTAGGGCCCAGGTTGCTTGACATTGATCGACGGTCTGGTACGCTTTCCTGTCTTGCCCCAATTTTGACAGGGGGCGAGGCGAAACACTCAGACGGATCGGAAACACCTGTGGCGCTGGATCGAATTCGAATACGGATGGAGGCATACGATCATCAGGCGTTGGATATTTCAGCGCGTGAGATTTGCGAACATGCCAAGCGGACGAGCGCCCGCGTAAGCGGCCCTATTCCACTTCCGACGCGAATTGAGCGTTATACGGTGCTTCGAAGCCCCCACGTTGACAAGAAGTCCATGGAGCAATTCGAGATGCGGACTCACAAGCGTGTGATCGACATCTTCGACCCGACGGCCCGGACTGTGGAGGCACTGAATCGGCTGGTTGTTCCGGCAGGCGTATTTGTAAAAATCAGAGCGTGATGCAGGATCGGTGACCTGACGTTGGCACCGATATCGGCGTCCGGACTTCTTTTTGATACAGCGCAGTTTGTTCGTTGCGTGAGCCTTATCGCGCGGTTTCATTAACCGTCAGGGAAGGGATTTTGTACCTCATGACCGCGGCCATCCTTGGAAAAAAAATCGGCATGACGCGCGTGTTCGCCAAGGACGGCGCATCAGTTCCGGTGACGGTGGTGCAGGCCGGTCCGTGCCCGATCCTTCAGGTGAAGACGAAGGATTGCGACGGGTACGAGGCCGTTCAACTGGGGTTTGAGAATGCGCGGGCAAGCCGGAGCACTCGGCCGCAGATTGGTCATGCCCATGCGGCGAAGACGGTGCCACAGCGATTTGTCCGGGAGATTCGGTTGGCGGCTCCGACGGAGCAGAAGGCGGGTGACGTCGTCACGGTAGAGTTGTTTGAGTCGCCGGAAGTGAAGTATGTGGATGTGGTCGGCACGTCGATCGGCAAGGGATATCAGGGCGTCATGAAGCGGCATGGCTTCAAGGGACAGCCGGCCTCGCACGGAACCGAGCGGAAGCACCGCTCGCCGGGTGGCATCGGCTCCTCCGGCAATCGCGGCCTTGGACGTTGTATTAAAAAGGGCAAGCGCATGTCGGGTCACATGGGGCACGAACGCTGCACGGCCCGCAATCAAAAGCTGGTGATGATCGACAAGGATCGTAATCTGCTTCTTATTCAGGGGACGGTCCCGGGTCCGAAGAACGGATACGTGATCATCTCCAAGGCGAAAACGAAGGGTTAACCAACGGACAGGTCGTTCGGTGAGAGCCGGGGCGACCTTTTTAGATGTAGTGTCGCTATGATCGAGATACCCATTCTGAATACGAAGGGCGAGCAGGTTGGCAGCGAGAAGCTGGACCCGGAGCTCCTGGGCGGTCGCGTGCGGATCGACTTGCTGAAACAGGCGGTCGTGACGTACCGCGCGAACCAGCGTCAGGGCACGCACAAGACGAAGACTCGTGCGGAGGTGCATGGGTCGTCGCGGAAGCTGTATCGTCAGAAGGGGACTGGTCGCGCTCGCGCCGGAAACCTGCGAACACCGGTTCGCGTGGGCGGCGGACACGCCTTCGCCAAGACGAATCGAGATTACTCGAAGAAGCTATCGAAGAACATGCGTCGGCTGGCTCGGAATTCGGCGATTCTGGCAAAGGCTCAGGCGGGCACCGCGGTGATCCTGACCGGACTGACGCTAGACGCGCCAAAGACGAAGACGCTTGCGTCCGTTCTGCGAGCGACAAAGTCGGATCGCGGGGCGCTGCTCGCAGTGTCGGCGGTTGATAAGAATCTGTTGTTGTCGGGACGGAACATTCCGGGGTTCTGCTTGAAGCAGGTATGGGACATGAACGCCCATGAAGTGCTGCGGGCGCGGCGTCTTATGTTTACGCCGGAAGCGTTTCAGTCGCTGACGAAGGATCCGGTATTGGGCGGTCGCGCGGCCGTGCAGGGGTAAGGTGGAGCGATGGATATCTACCACGTCATTCGCAGGCCACTGGTCACAGAGAAGGGGACTCACCAGAGTCGCCAGTCGTACGGTGCATCGCACACACGGCCAGGCCGCGGCGGCGCATACAGCTTCGAGGTTCATCCGTCCGCAAACAAGATCGAGATTTGCGACGCGATTGAAAAGATTTATGGCGTCAAGGTTCAAAGCGTTCGGACGAGCGTCTGTGCGGGCAAAAAGCGTCGCACGCGGTTTAAGTTCGGCATGACTCGGGAGTGGAAGAAGGCGGTGGTGGTTCTCAAGCCCGAGCACCACATCGATTTGTTCTAGGGAAGTAATTGACTCGTCGCTAGTGCGACGAATTAGACAGGTTCGTGCGACATGGGCGTAAAAATTCATAAGAAGACGACTCCCGGCCGGCGGCAGTCGAGCGTCAATGATTTCGCCGAGTTGACGTCGCGGAGTCGTCGCCCGGTCAAGGCGCTGGTTCGGCCGTTGTCGAAGACCGGTGGTCGAAACAACCAGGGCTTCACGACATCGCGATTTCGGGGCGGCGGCCACAAGCGGCTGTACCGTGTGATCGACTTTAAGCGCAATAAGGACGACATTGCGGCCGTGGTTGAGGCGATCGAGTACGATCCGAACCGCAACAGCTTTATCGCGTTGCTGAAATATGCAGATGGTGAGCTACGATATATCCTTGCCCCCAACGGCCTGACGGCGGGGACAAAGGTGATGAGCGGCTCAAAGGCTGAGCCTCAGGTCGGTTGCGCGATGGCGCTGAAGGACATGCCGGTCGGCCTGGACATTCACAATATTGAGATCATCGCCGGCCAGGGGGGCAAGATGTGTCGGACCGCCGGTGGGACGGCGCGCTTCGTTGCCAAAGAAGGCAATTGGGCGACGATCATTCTGCCTTCGGGGGAAATGCGGCAGGTGCGAGCGGATTGTCGCGCGACGATCGGCCAGGTCGGCAATGCTGACTTTAAGAACATCGTGTACGGAAAGGCGGGTCGTCGGCGGTATTTGGGCCGACGGCCGCATGTTCGCGGGACGGCACAGAATCCGGTCGCCCATCCGCTGGGCGGCGGCGAAGGACGTAGCGGCGGCGGACGTCATCCGTGCAGCCCGACGGGCAAGTTGGCCAAGGGTGGTCGGACGCGTAACCCGCGACTGAACTCGAATCGACGAATTCTGCGGCGGCGAAAGAGTCGTCGCTATGGACAGGTATCATTGCCGCGGCGCAAGTAAGGCTCGCAAGAAACTGGACTGAAGGATTAGGGCGCGAAACGTATGGGACGCAGCTTAAAAAAGGGACCGTTTGTCGATCCTCGGCTTTATGAGAAGGTCGAGAAGGCAATGTCAATGGGCAGTCACGAACCCATCAAGACGTGGGCGCGGCGCTGCACGATTCCGCCTGAGTTCGTTGGTCGCACGTTTGATGTGCATAACGGCAAGATATTCAAGAAAGTATTTGTGACGGAAGACATGGTGGGACACAAGCTGGGCGAGTTTTCTCCGACACGGACCTGGCGTGGCCACTCCGGCGTGAAGAAGGCTGACGCGGACGCGAAGAAGTAAGTGATTGGGTAATCCAATGGCGAAATGGACCTCCATACATCGATATGCCCGGATCAGCCCGCGGAAGGCTCGGCTGGTGACTCAGCTCATCGCCGGTCGCCCAGTGGACGACGCGCTTGATCTGCTGAAGTTCACGCGCAAGCGGGCGAGCGTTTTGATTGACAAGGTGCTCCGCGCAGCGATGGCGGACGCCGACGAAAAAGAGGCCAACGTTCGAGGTCTTTTCGTGCACGAGGCTCGGGTGGACCCGGGCCCGATCATTAAGCGGTTTCAGCCGAAGGACCGCGGTCGGGCACATGCAATCATGAAGCGAACGAGCCACATCGTAGTGACGGTGGCGGAAGGACCGAGGAAGTAATCCAACATGGGACAGAAGGTTCATCCAATTGGATTTCGGATCAGCGTGACCGAGGACTGGCGTTCCAAGTGGTTCGCCCCGAAGGCGGCCTACGCGGAGTTCCTGATTGAGGACTTTAAGATTCGAAAGCTGATTCATGAGCGGCTGAATCGAACGCCGCCTTATGCCGGTTGCTCGGGCGTTCAGATCGAGCGCACCCGCAATGAGGTCAAGGTTCAGGTGGCGACTGCCCGACCGGGCATGGTCATCGGTCCCAAGGGCGCGGAAGTGGACAAGCTTCGCGAGGCGTTGGAAGACCTGATCGATCGCAAGGTGAGCGTGAACATCAAAGAGATCAAGAATCCCGATCTCGATGCGCAGCTCATTGCATTGGATATTGCCGAGCAGTTGAAGAAGCGGGGTAGTTTCCGCCGCGTTATGAAGATGCACTGCGAGGCGACGATGGCGGCTGGGGCGCTTGGCATCAAGATTATCTGCAAGGGGCGTCTGGGCGGTGCGGAGATGTCCCGCCAGGAGACGCAGAAGCTGGGATCGATCCCGCTTCAGACGCTTCAGGCGCACGTGGATTACGGATTTGCCCAGAGCTTCACGACATACGGGGCGCTTGGCGTGCGAGTTTGGCTGCACCATGGGTCCTACCGCGATGAAGCGCATAACGAGCGTGTGGCTGCCGGCACGGCCGGCGACAACGGCGGACGCCGGCCTCGCGGTCCGGGCGGAGAATAGACGAAAACCTCCTCGCCGCGAGCGCGGCGTGGAGCGATGGATAGGGAGTCAGTGACATGGCACTCATGCCGGCGCGAGTAAAGTTCCGCAAGCATCAGCGCGGCAAGATTCACGGGAACGCCACGCGTGGCAACACGGTTGCCTACGGCGATTTCGGCTTGCAGGTGTTGGAGCCCGGCTGGATTTCCGGCAGGCAGATCGAGGCGGGGCGCATGTGTGCGTCGCACTATCTGCAGCGGCAGGGTCGGGTGTTTATCCGCATCTTTCCGCACAAGAGCGTCTCCAGCAAGCCGTTGGAAACGCGCATGGGTAAGGGCAAGGGTGAACCGGATTACTGGGTTGCCGTTGTGAAGCCCGGGACCGTGCTGTTTGAGATCGGGGGCGTTCCTGAGGACGTAGCCCGGCAGGCGCTCTCGCGAGTTTCGAGGAAGATGCCGTATCGCTGTCGATTTCTGAAGCGGCGACACGGACTGTAAGCGACAAAAGGGTATTTAGGCTGGCTCGAACGCATCGGGCCGGGACCGGCGAAGATGAAGATAAACGAAATCCGGGATATGAAGACCGAAGAGCTGCACGCGGAGCTGGATCGCCTGCGCCGGCACCTGTTCGATTTGCGCAGTCAGCGCGTCACCGAAAAGCTGGAGGACCCTTCCCAGCTTCACAAGACCCAGAAGGACATTGCACGGGTCTTTACGGTGCTCAACGAGCGCGGCGAGAAGGATATCGAGCAGAAGCAGTATCACATGGAGTCCGCGGGAACGGCCGCGAAGGCGACTCGATAAAGAATGGACGAGGACGGATCAGCCATGACGGATGCAGCAAAGAGCGATCAGACTTCGGTGCGCAAGGCCCGGCGAGCGCGCCTCGCAGTCGTCGATAGCGACAGCCGCGACAAGACGATCAAGGTCCGGATCGATCGTCTGGTGAAGCACGCGAAATATGGGAAGTATCAGCGTCGTCGCAGCGTGATTCATGTTCACGATGAGCAGAATGAAGCCAAGGTGGGCGACGTGGTGGAAATTGTTGAGTGCCGGCCGATCAGTAAGTCAAAGTCGTGGCGGCTTTCAAAGGTCGTGCGTCGGGCAGTGCAGGCATAGCGGAGCGAGTTTTCCATGATTCAGTCGGAAAGCGTCCTTGATATAGCAGACAACACCGGCGCGAAGCGGGCGTTGGTGATTCGCGTACTGGGCGGATCGACTCGGCGCCAGGGCTTCACGCGCCGAACCGCCTCGGTCGGCGACGTTGTTGTTTGCAGCGTGAAGAAGGCGCTACCCAATAGCGACTACATCGTGGGCAACAACCGCAAGGAACGAGCCCAGCGACGAAAGGTCAAGTGCGTCATAGTTCGAACGAAGTCGCCGGTGAAGCGGCGGGACGGCAGTTATGTCCGTTTCGACTCGAACGCGGCGGTGATTATCGATGATGATCGCAACCCGAAAGGCACTCGCATTTTCGGAGCCGTTGCCCGCGAGCTTCGCGACATGGGATTCATGAAGATCGTCTCGCTGGCGAGCGAAGTGGTCTAAGTCAGCGACGGAGTGAGACAGGCTTATGGCGGCGAAAGTACGAAAAGGCGATCGGGTCGAGGTGATCTCAGGGGATCACCGCGGTGAGCAGGGCAAGGTCCTGCGAGTCGATCCCGACAAGCAGCGCGTGGTGGTCGAAGGCGTGAATCTGGTCTATCGCCACATGAAGCCGAGCCGTCGGAGTCCGCAGGGCGGCCGTATCCGCAAGGAAGCATCGATCCATGTTTCCAATGTGTTGCCAGTGGATCCGAAGACGGGTCGCGGCAGCCGGGTTCACATGGAATTGGAGAAGTCCGGCGGCAAGATTAAGTCCAAGCGTCGGGTGACCAAAGGGGGCACGGCCCTTGAAGACGTTCGCGGCGCGGTCAAGAGTTGAAAGTGAATTAGGGCGTGGTCGCGTAGAAGCGCGGCTGCGAAACGAACATGGCTCGGCTTTACGAAAAGTATAAGAACGAAGTTCTTCCCGCATTGCAGAAGGAGCTCGGGCGAAAGAACCGGCTATCGATTCCGCGGCTTGAGAAAGTCGTGGTCTCGATGGGTCTGGGCAAGGCCACCCAGGAGAAAAAGCGATTGGACGCGGCGGAGAAGGAGCTGACTCAGATCGTCGGCCAGAAGCCGATCGTTTGTCGCGCGAAAAAGAGCGTATCGAATTTCAAGCTGCGCGAGGGACAGCCGATCGGCCTGAAGGTGACGCTGCGGGGCGCGCGGATGTACGAGTTTCTGGATCGCGTGATCGCGGTCGCGATTCCGCGTATTCGCGACTTTCGCGGGCTGTCGACGAGCAGCTTCGATGGGCGCGGCAACTACAGCATGGGTTTGACGGAACAGACTGTATTCCCGGAGGTCGACGCCGACAAAGTGGAATTTCAGCAGGGGATGAACATCACGGTTTGCACGTCGGCGCGCGATGATCGCGAGAGCCGGCAATTGCTGACCATGATAGGTCTGCCGTTTCGGAAGGACGAGAAGGAATCGTAAAGAGGCGACAGTGGGCCCGGCGCGCAGCGTCGAAGCCGGGACGGTGGGCGCAGCAGGAAAGCGACGAAGCCTATGGCCAGAAAATGCTGGATTATCAAAGCGGCGCAGAAGCCGAAGTTTCAGGTTCGAGCCTACACTCGATGCCAGGTGTGCGGTCGCTCCCGGGCGGTGTACAAGAAGTTTCGTTTGTGCCGCCTTTGTTTCCGGCAGATGGCACTGGAAGGAAAGATTCCCGGCGTACGAAAGGCGAGCTGGTAGCTCGCGCCGGGATGTCTGAGGAAAAGACAGTCGTAAGTATGAGGCAAACACAGCATGTGGACTGATCCGATCGCCGATCTCCTGACACGCATTCGTAACGGGCTGCACAATCGCGCCCGCAGCGTGACGGCGCCTTATAGCGGCGTCAAAATGGCTGTTTGCCAGGTTCTAAAGGAAGAAGGCTATATCAGCGATGCCGAGCGGATCGAGGGCAAGCCCTGCGATCAACTGCGAATCACGATGAAGTACGGTCCGCGAGGCGAGCAGGTCCTTCAGAGGATTCGCCGGGAGAGCAAGGCCGGTTGTCGCAAGTACGTCAAGGTGGACGAGATTCCGAAGGTACTTAACGGACTGGGTATCGCGATTGTTTCGACCAGCCACGGTGTGATGAGCGATCGCAAGTGCCGTCAGCAGCGTTTGGGCGGCGAGTTGATTTGTACGGCCTATTAGGCCGCGTGGAGCCTCGATGTAAATCGGGGCGATGACAGGATACAAGAGTCATGTCACGTATTGGAAAGAAACCCATCACCCTGCCGTCCGGCGTCAGCGCGGACTTAAAGGGCAGCATGATCACGGTCACTGGTCCGAAGGGATCGGCTTCGTGGTCACATGCGGCCGGGGTGTCGGTCAATGTAGAGCCCGGCAAGGCGATTGTCGTGACGCGGGCATCGGATGCTTCCAAGCATCGGGCGCTGCACGGCACAACACGGGCGCTGATTCAGAATATGGTCACGGGCGTGTCGCAGGGCTACGAGCGGAAGCTGGAGATTTACGGGACCGGCTACGGCTGTGCGGTGAGCGGCAAGACCCTTGACCTGAACGTCGGTTACTCGCACCCGATCAAGCTGGATATCCCTCAGGGGATCAAGGTCGCAGTTGAGGTTGGCCAGACCAAGGGTGATGAGACGCCAGCGAAGCTCACCATCAGCGGGACTGACAAGCAGACGATCGGACAGTTTGCCCGATCGATCAAGGATGCGCGTCCGCCCGAGCCATATAAAGGTAAGGGTGTTCGCTATGCAGGCGAACAGATCAAGCGGAAGGCAGGCAAGGCCTTCGCCGGCGCCGGTGGTTGATGACAAGCATTGGCAAGATTTCAGGTTGACGAGTCATGAACGCGAGAGCACTCAAGAACGAGAGAAAGTTGCGGCGCAAGCGTCGCGTGCGCCGTCGAATCTTCGGCACGGTGGAGCGGCCGCGGCTGAGCGTCAGTCGCAGCATCAAGCACATCAGTGCCCAGTTGATCGACGACGTGAGCGGCAAGACGCTTTGCTCCGCAGGGACGAATTCGAAGGCACTCGCCGGACAGGCCAAGAACGGGGGCAATTGCGCCGCCGCGGCCCTTGTCGGCAAGCACCTTGCCGAACAGGCACGGATGCACGGGATTCGCGCGGCGGCATTCGATCGAGGCGGACGACGGTATCACGGGCGACTCAAGGCGCTTGCCGAGGCGGCACGGAAGACAGGGTTGGAATTCTAGTACGGGCGGCGGCGTGATCCGGTAAGCGTGCCGGAGTCCGACGATCGACCGAGAGCATGGTGTGACGGATGGCGAGATATCGAAGAGGAGCCGCGGAGCAGGACGGACCTGGCTATGACGACAATGTCGTCAAGGTCTATCGTTGTTCCAAGGTGGTCAAGGGTGGGCGCAGGTTTTCGTTCGCGGCGCTGGTCGTCGTGGGCGATCGCAATGGCCGGGTCGGCGTCGGCTACGGCAAAGCGAACGAAGTGCCCTCGGCAGTTGAAAAAGGCCGCAAGCAGGCCATTCGAAATCTTCATCCCGTCCAACTGCACGGTTCGACCATTCCGCATTTCGTGGAGGGTCGTTACGGCGCCAGTATGGTCAAGTTGTTGCCGGCGAGCGCTGGAACCGGCGTTATCGCGGGTACAAGTGTTCGCGCCGTGCTCGAGCTGGCCGGCCTGCACGATTGTCTGACAAAGGTCTACGGCTCGACGAGTCCGAAGAACCTCGTCAAGGCGACGATCAGAGCGCTAGGCATGCTGCGGGAACGCGCGGCGGTCGAGCGACTTCGCGGCGTAAGCCTTGTCGGTAGTTGATCAGTAAGAAAGAGTCAGAGATGAACATCACTGAAATTACAACTCGAGCCGGGGCAAGACCCAAGCGGAAGCGCGTCGGTCGCGGGCCGGGCAGCGGACTCGGCAAAACATCCGGCTATGGCCATAAGGGCCAGGGATCGCGAAGCGGCGGTCGCGGCGAGCGCGGACTGCTTTCCGAGGGCGGCGTATTTCCACTTTTTCGGCGATTGCCGAAGGTGGGATTCAACAACAAGATTTTTCGCACCGAATACCAGGTCGTCAATCTCCGCGATCTTGAGACGCGATGTGAGAGCGGGAGCCATGTGACGGCTGCGAGCCTCGAGGCGCTTGGACTCATCCGCGATCGAACCGCTCCGGTCAAGATCCTGGGCGAGGGCGAGATTCAGAAGAAACTGACGATCGAAGCTCAGCGATTCAGCGTGTCTGCCGCAAAGAAAATCGAGGCGGCCGGAGGCACCATCAAGCGGCTGGGCGCACAACCTAAGAAGAAGTTCGTTAAGCGTCCGGCGTGGTTGAAGGCGAAGGAAGCGAAGGACGCTGAGCAGGCCGAGGGCGCAGCCAAGGGCAAGGCCGGCGGCAAGAAGGATAAGGGCGAGAAAAGCGCCAAGGCCAAGCCCAAGACTGAGGGCGAGGCAGATCAGGGATGATGTGATTCACCGTCGGCCCGCGAGCGATCGGCTGCGAGGCCGAATCGGCGCCGGGTACGGTATTGCGAGACAAAGATGCTCAAGGCTTTTTTTAACATCTTCAAGGTCGCGGACCTGCGGAACAAGATTCTGTTCACGCTGGGCATGCTCGCGATCTATCGCATTGGGTTCTACGTTCCGCTGCCGGGCGTGGATCAGCCTTCGTTGTCTACGCACTTCAGCAATATGGGCAGCGGCGGAGCAAGCGGCGGTGTGCAGCAGCTCACCGAAGCATTCGCCATGTTTACCGGCGGAAATCTGCAGCAGAGCACGATTTTCGGTCTGGGCATCATGCCCTACATTT
Source organism: Planctomycetia bacterium (assembly GCA_015075745.1). Classification (NCBI taxonomy): domain Bacteria; kingdom Pseudomonadati; phylum Planctomycetota; class Planctomycetia; species Planctomycetia bacterium. The sequence continues at coordinate 1,092,188 of JABTTW010000002.1, read as the reverse complement.
CCGCGTCAATTATTTTCCAGCTCCTTGGCACGGTTATCCCCGCCCTGGAGAAGCTGAAGCAGGAAGGACAGGCGGGTCAGAAGAAGATTCAGGAATACACGCGATATGCGACGGTCGGCATCTGTTTTGTTCAGGCGGCATTTTGGCTGAAGTACGTCCAGGCATCGGGTCTGGTTTACAGTGAGTTCAGCGATTTTTCGGCGAGTTTCTGGCCGACGACGAGTTTCTGGCTGATCGGTTTGAGCACGATGACCGCCGGGACTGTGTTCCTGATGTGGCTCGGCGAACAGATTGATGAGTACGGAATCGGCAATGGCGTCAGCTTGATCATCATGGCGGGAATCGTGGCCCGAATGCCGAACGCCGTGATTTGGGTTGCTCAGAACGCATCGATGGACGTAAGCGGTGATGCCCAGATGGGACCGGCGAAGATCGTGTTCCTGCTGATGGCATTTGTGGGCGTCGTCGCCGGATCGATTCTTATCACGCAGGGTCAGCGGCGCATCCCGATCCAGCAGGCCAAGCAGACGCGCGGTCGTCGTGTTTGGGGCGGCCAGCGACATTATCTTCCGCTTCGCGTCAATCACGGCGGCGTCATGCCGATCATCTTCGCCAGCAGCTTGATGATCTTCCCCAGCCTGATCTTCGATTGGTTGTCGAAGGTCTTCCCGGATGTCGGTTTTCTGGGAATGATTGCCAGCGAATTCAATCGATCGGGATTTATTTACGCACTGGTCTTTGTGGTGATGGTCTATTTCTTTGCCTATTTCTGGACCACGGTCCAGTTTCAGCCCAAGGAAATGGCCAACAATCTTCGGGACTACGGCAGCTTCATCCCGGGCCTTCGTCCGGGGAAGCGAACGGCGGACTATCTTGAGACCGTCATGACGCGAATCACCTTTGTCGGCGCCGGCTTTCTGGCGGCGATCGCGTTGATTCCTCAGATCATCGCGGCGGCGATGGAAATCCCGATGGACGTGTCCTCGTTCCTGGGAGGCACCGGCCTACTGATTGTCGTGAGCGTGGGGCTCGATCTTGTGCAGCGAATTGAGGCGAACTTGATCATGCGGAACTACGGCGGCTTCCTGGGTGATGGCAGCGGTGCTCGGATCAAGGGAGCTTATGCGTGATTGTCGTCTTGTTAGGTCCGCCCGGTGCCGGGAAGGGAACTCAGGCGGTCAGGATCTCGAAGACCTTCGGATTGCAGCATCTGTCCAGTGGGGACATCCTCCGGGCGGAGCGTAAGGAGATGACGGAACTTGGCCGGAAGGCCCAGGATTTCATGGATCGCGGCGATCTGGTTCCAGATGACTTGATCCTCGCCATGATGATGGATCGGATCGGTCGTCCCGGTGCTGCAAAAGGGTGCCTGCTGGACGGTTTTCCCCGGACAGTCGCACAGGCGGAGGGCCTGGACGAGAGACTGTCGGAGCGCGGCGCTAAGATTGATATTGTGGTCAACATGGAAGTTGACGACGCGGAAGTGACCCGGCGTTTGACTGGTCGGTGGTCCTGCCCCACGGATGGGCGGATCTATCACGAGATGTTTTCACCGCCGGGCAAGGCCGGGGTGTGTGATGATTGCGGCACGGCGCTGACGCGACGAAAGGACGACGAGCCTTCGGTCGTGGCGCAGCGGGTCAAGACGTACCACGCCGAGACCAAGCCGCTGGTGGCGTATTATCAAGCCCGCGGGCTTCTTCGGCCGGTGGATGCAAGCGGCACAGTGGACGCGGTGACCGCATCGATTGAGAAGGTCTGTCGAGCGAAATGAGAGAGTCGACTGTTGAAAAGCGTGACTCTCGAACGAACGGGCTTCGGATGGCCGTGCTAAAGAGCCCGCGAGAGATTGAGCTGATGCGCGCCGCCGGTCGCGTCGTTTTTTCGGTGTTGCAGAGGCTCCGAGAGACAGTCAAGCCCGGTGTAACGACGGGTGAGCTGGGTCAGATCGCGGAAGAGATGATTGTAGCAGCGGGCGGAGTGCCGCTGTTCAAAGGCGTGCAGACGCCCCATACGAAGTTTCCTTTTCCATCGGCGATCTGCGCCAGTGTGAACGAGGAAGTGGTGCACGGGATACCGGGCGACCGGGTTCTGAAGGAAGGCGACATTATCAGCGTCGATTGCGGCGTGTTGCTTCGCGGCTATTGCGGCGATTCGGCTACGACGCTGGCCGTCGGTCGCATCGATCGGGAAACGCAGCGGCTGTTGGACGTGACCTCGGGCTCGCTGGAGATTGCGGTTCGCGAGATGAAGCCGGGGCGCTGGTGGAGCGAAGTCGCCACGGCGATTCAATCGCACGTGGAGAGCGCCGGGTTTTCTGTGGTTCGAGAGTTTGTCGGCCACGGGATCGGCCAGGAGATGCACGAGGAACCGAAGGTTCCGAACTATTCGGATCGCAAGCAGCGGAAGGACGATTTCCGGCTGGAGCCGGGATTAGTTCTGGCAGTCGAGCCGATGGTCAACGCCGGGGGCCGCGAAGTGAAGAGCGGCGACTGGACGGGTTGGCCGCAGGTGACAAAGGACGGGCGTCCGTCGGCTCATTTTGAGCATACGGTCGCAGTGACAACGACGGGTGTGGATATTCTGACCGACGGGAGGTAGTCCCGTTTCGGGCAGTTTTGTTTTGAGATCGGCGGGAGATTCGCCGGGAGCGAGAGATCATGAAAGTTCGCAGCAGCGTTCGCCGCATATGTGAGAATTGCAAGCTGATCAAGCGAAAGGGCGTTGTACGCGTCATTTGCTCGGCTAATCCGCGGCACAAGCAGCGGCAGGGATAAGGGCATGGGACGGCTGATGTCCGTCCCGGGAGAAAAGCGCGATGCCTCGAATAGCTGGTGTTGATATTCCGAACGAGAAGCGGGTTGTTGTGGCCCTCGGCTACATCTACGGGATCGGTCCGAGCAACAGCAAAGAGCTGCTTAAGGAAGCCGGAATCGACGAGAACGTCCGAGCGAAGAACCTGACCGAGGACGAGATCAGCCGGATCGCCTCGATCATCGACCGCAATTACGTGGTTGAGGGACAGCTTCGCCGGAAGATCACTCAGGACATCGCCCGGCTCAAGGATATTCAGTGCTATCGCGGCCTTCGACATCGTCGCGGTTTGCCGGTTCGTGGACAGCGGACGCGGACGAACGCGCGAACGCGGAAGGGACCGAAGAAGACGGTTGCGGGCAAGAGGGGCGTGAAGGAACTTCGCAGCTAAAGAGATCGGGCGTGAATCGTCCCGAGGAGAGCAGAACGAGTGGCAAAGTCAGCAGGCAAAAAGAAAATCCGTCGGAATGTGGCGCGTGGCATCGCGTTCGTGAAGGCGACCTTCAACAACACGATGATCACGATCACGGACGTGAACGGTGAAACCCTCTGCTGGCAATCGGCCGGCACGGTTGGTTTCAAGGGAACACGCAAGAGTACGCCCTTCGCGGCGCAGCGCGCCGGCGAGTCGGTGGCGTCGGCGGCGCGGAAGTTCGGTGTGACGGAAATAGAGGTTCGCGTCAAAGGCCCCGGCAGCGGACGTGAGTCGGCCATTTCGGGCCTGCAGTCCGGCGGCCTGCGGATTCAATCGATCGAAGACGTGACGCCCCTGCCGCATAACGGGTGTCGTCCGGCACGAAAGCGGCGGGTCTAAGCGAGAGGTATTGATAAGGCTATGGGTAGAAATTTAGGTCCAGTATGTCGCATGTGTCGCCGGGAGGGCATCAAGTTGATGCTCAAGGGTTCACGCTGCGAGAGCGCGAAATGTCCGATGGAAAAGCCGTCTCGCAACGCGCCGCCCGGCGCGGGCCGGGCCTTCCGGAGAGGGACCAGCAGCGAATACGGCAAGCGCCTCCGCGAGACGCAGAAGGTCAAGCGGTATTACGGTCTCTGGGACAAGCAGTTCCGACGCTATTTCGAGCGATCGCAACATAGCACCGAGAACACGGGTATCGCCCTACTCGGTCTGCTGGAGCGGCGACTGGACAATGTCGTGTGCAAGCTGGGCTTTTCTCCATCGCGCAAGGCGGCGCGCATCGCGATTGGTCATAACCATTTCATGGTGAATGGACAGCGGGTGAACAAGCCCGGTTATCTGGTGCGGGTGGGCGACAAGATTTCGGTGCAGAGGCGGGATGAGAGCCAGAAGTATGTTCGCTCATTCTTTGATCTGGATCCGAACCGCGCGGTGCAATCCTGGCTGCGGCTGGACCCGGCCAAGCTTGAGGCGACGGTCGAGGCGATGCCGGCGCGCGATGACGTGCAGATACCGGTAGAAGAACAACTAGTGATCGAGTTCTGTAGTCGATGATTTGTGCGGAAGAAAACATGAGTGACGTCCTGGCGCCCGCGGCGGATGTGCAATCGGCGCGGCCCGATGTTGTCGGCCGGACATCCGGCGGCTGGTCGTCCTTTTCCAGGGAGGTCAATGCGATGCGAATAAGGTGGCGAGGTTTGGAACTCCCGACGCGCGTTCTGCGGGACGAGTCGGCGAGCACGCCCACGTATGGAAAGTTCATGATCGAGCCGTTTGAGCGCGGCTTCGGTACGACGGTGGGCAACAGCCTTCGTCGAATCCTGCTGTCGAGCCTTGAGGGCGCGGCAGTCACGCACGTCAAGATCAAGGGTGCCGAACACGAGTTCACGACACTCCCTGGTGTTCTCGAGGACGTGACCGTCCTGATTCTGAATATCAAGTCGCTCGTGGTTCGCCTCAACAGCGATGTTCCCAAGACGATGCGGCTGGCCGTTAAGGGTCAGGCCGGCAAGCAGGTTCAGATTCGCGCGGCGCAGATCGAGGCAGACGCCGGGATTGAGCTGATCAACCCCGACCAGCACATCGCCACGCTGAACGACGCGGTGGATTTTGAGGTCGAGATGACCGTCGGACTGGGTCGCGGATACGCGACGGCCGACGATCACAAGATCGAGGGCGAGGACCAGATCATCGGCATTGTGCCGGTGGATTCGGTTTATTCGCCGGTCATGCGTGTTCGCTATCGCGTGGAAGATACACGCGTGGGTCAGCGCACCAACTACGATCGACTGGTGCTGGAGATCTGGACCAACGGAACGCTGGCGCCTGAGTTGGCCCTGGTCGAGGCGGCGAAGATTCTGCGCAAGCACCTCAACCCGTTTGTTCAGTATTTTGAACTTGGCAGCGGACTGGCGGTCGCCGGCGCGGAGTCGGACTCGGTTTCATCCAGTTCCGGCGTTCGTGCGGACCCGAGTCTTCTGGCTCAGCCCATTGCGTTTCTGGATTTGTCCGTTCGGGCGAGCAACTGTCTCCTCTCGGCGAATATTTCGACGGTCGGAGAACTGGCCGCCAAGGATGAGGCCGATCTTCTTCGACTTCGAAGTTTCGGCAAGACTTCGCTGCGAGAGGTGAAGCGAAAGCTCTCCGATCACGGCCTGTCGCTTCGGTCGGAGATGGGCGTCGATGTCGACATGAATGAAGAGGATGACGAATCGGAATTCGAGCAAGAGGGTTCCATGGGCTCGTTCGGTAGCTCGCCTGTCAGCTCGGGCATCTCCGGCGGCATGACGCCCGGGTCATTCGCTACCCAGCCATCGGAGTCCGACCCTGCCGACGCGTCCCGGGGAAACCCCGGTTGAAACCCTGCGGCATTGGCTCTGGCGAGAGTGCGGTGGAACGAATTGGAAAGTTGGTGAAGGACCATGAGGCATAGACTAGCAGGACGACATCTTTCGCGGAGCCCGTCGCACCACAAGGCGATGCGTCGGAATATGGCGCAGAGCCTTTTTCAACATGGCGAGATTGAAACGACGCTGACGAAGGCAAAAGAGATTCGTCCGTTTGTCGAGAAGCTCATTACGCTGGCGAGGAAGAACACCCTCCACAGCCGGCAGCGGTTGATCGCGCTACTGAATGACCGCGCGGCCCTCTCGCAGGATGAGCAGGAGCGCTACGACGCCATGAGCAGCGCCCAGCGCGAGCGCGTCCTGACTTCGCGGTCCGGCCGGCGTCACCGCACGGGTCAGGTTCCCGCCAGCTACAACAAGAAGACCTATACCTTCGTCGCCAAGTCGGTGATTCACCGGCTGATCAACGACGTCGCGCCGATGTTCAAGGATCGACCCGGCGGCTATACGCGGATTATTCGATTGGCGAAGCGGCGCATCGGTGATAACAGCGATCTCGCCATCCTTCAGCTCGTCGGAAACGAGACGGCTACGGCCGGGACGCCGCGCAAGCCGGCCATGCCTCGCCGACAGACCGCGGCCGGCCGCATCCGTGCCCTTGAAGGCAAAACCAGCCCCAAGAAGTCCGCTTCCGGCAAGGGCGCCAAGGCGGAGCCCAAGGGTGCGGAAGGGGAGTCGGCGGCCGAGTAGGCTTGCCGCCCAGCACATTCGTGGAGCTTGCCCGTGAGCGCGAACTGCATTTTTTGCAAGATCGCATCCGGCCAGATTCCGTCCCTTCGCGTGTTTGAGTCGGATGACGCCGTGGCGTTTCTCGATATTGCGCCACTCGCGCCGGGGCATACCCTGCTTATTCCAAAGTCACATTGCTCGAGCCTGTTGGAGGCATCGCCCGAGCTTCTTGGCCGGTTGACGATGCACCTGCCGTCGCTTGCTCGAGCGGTCCTGAAGAGCACGGGGGCTACGGGCCTGAACGTCCTGCAAAACAGCGGCGAATCGAGCGGGCAAGCTGTGTTCCACCTCCACTTCCACCTCATTCCCCGCGTCTCGGATGACCGGCTGGGCTTTCGATGGAATGCCGGCGATTACGAGGCAGGGGAGGCCGAGTCGATGCAGGCGCGCATCAAATCATCCCTGGCGGGGCATTGATTCGCAGGCTTCGCATAGGCTAAGACTCTTTCGCTCATTACCTACAAAACCCTCTGTGCGTCGTTTGCCCCATCGCCGAATTCTGGCGAGAATATGAGGCCATGAGCACACGACTATTCTTGATTTTTTGCGGGCTGCTGGCAGGGGCGGTCATCTTCCGGTTTGGGGGCGGTGCCTGGGCCGATTCACCAAGTAGTTCGAGCGAGCCGAGTCTGCAGATGGAGATCGGCGCAACGGAGTCGGAAGGTCTGCTGGAGTACCGATTTGAACATGGCCGCCGGAATTACTCCGACCTCGCGACTCTGACCGATGGGTCCATGCGCCTTGGCAAGGCGATTGAGTGGGCTGATGAAGTCCTTATCTATGGCGTCGACGGCCGTGCCGAGGCGATTGACGCCAGGGAGGTCGCGAAAGTCGAGTTTCGAAGGTCTCACGTCCACCGGGTTCAACCGCAGCTACCCGATCTAACGATTGCGTACATCGAACGCCTTCCACGGGAGCAAAGCTGGCAGGGGAGGGTGTTTGTCGAGGAGGGGATTGCTCAGCTTGAGGAGAGCGCCGCAAAGGCCGCGGATTCGGCGCAAATGGGCGGCGAGGTAGTGTTTCGCGTCCATGTTCTTAATGCCGGCGCCGTAAAATCGTTTGCGACAAAGCTGGGCGTGACTGTAGACGGCAATGAGATCGGGTCTTTTGAAGTGCCGCCGCTTGATGCCGGAGAACGATCTTCATTCGACGCAAAGTGGAATCGGCAGCCAGGGACTCATGCGGTTCGCGCGGAGGTGCTCCCACTTGGCGGGGGAGAGATCAATCTATGGAACAACGTCCATTGGCAGGCAACCGATGCGCTGGCGATCGCGGTTGCGGTCACGCACGATTTCTACGATCAGTTCAAAGTCAATCCGAACGCGGTGGATTCTTATTGCTTCGAGGACTGGATCAGATATCAGATCGGTTCATTTAATGCCCTATTGGCGAGGTCGGTTCATCCGGCGGCGCCACAGGGCGTCCTGGAGCGTGTGACGTGCGATCGCATCGTCATTATGGATTCGGCGGGTAAATGGCGAGACGCACTTCATGCGGGGGGAGATGCTGATGGCGCGGCCGAATACCAGGCCCTTCTTGAGTTCGACGCGGAGGCAGACGCGAGTTCCCTGGGATACGAAGCGCTGAAGATCGACTGGCCGAGAATGAAGTCACTGGCGCTGCAGCTTGGCCTGATCGATCTGGCCAAGCTGGACACGCGCTGCGACCAATGCCTGGCAACTGATCAACTCGGCCTGTATGTGCAGCGGGAGCATCGATTCCCCGTACCACAAACATTAACGCACACGCCCGGCGGATTCCGGCTGCTGGATCCAGAGGCGGCGTATTTGAATTCGATGCGTGGAAGGCCGCGAGGATCGCAGGGCGATTACCAGTATCTTCTGCCCGCCAAGTTGACGGTGGTGGTGCGGGCTGGAAACGGTCAGCCGCTGGAAGGAGCGCAAATTGACGCCTACCAGCTTCAGAGTGAGGGGGAATATGCCGGAATGGTAGCGGGGGTCGGACTTGGAGATCCGCTTTATTCATCGCCGACTGATTCGCTCGGACAGTTCACACTTCTGAATCAGGATGTGCCCGAGTTGGTCTCGCCGATGGGGATTTACCTGCGACCGAATCCGTTCGGCCGAATCGCGCCGGACGGGTCGAATGGTCTGTTGCTTCTTAAGCTTAAGTATGGGACGTCGGAAGAGTTTCACTTTCTCCGACTGCATGATTTTCTCAGTGCGTATTTGCGCGGCGAGCAAGCCGAGCATGTGATAGACCTCCAAACTCGTTTCGGAACGCCCGATGCGCTGCCCGCGCCGACGTCGACCGCGATGTTGATGGAGCGGCGGGACGCATCAGCTTCGACCGTGACGGCGAGTTGGTATGCTCCGCCGGGGTATCGTACGAAGGACATATCGGAGTTCCGCGTGTATCGGCGGACGAGCTTTGGCGGCGACGACGTGAAGCCCTGGCGGCTTGTGGCTACGCGGCCGCGCGGCGGCGAATTGTGGTGGCTGCAGTATGAAGGGCGATTCTGGCAGGACTTCCAGCCGATGGCCGGCTACTCGCTGGATACGTTTTACGCTGTTTCCTGCGTCGACAATCAGGGCCGGGAGAGCAATCTGTCGGCTCCGGGCTTTGGTGCATGGGGCAAGGACGCGGCCAAGCTGGCTATTCATCGTGATCACGCACTGATCACGCTGGTGGGCGACGGACCGTGCCAGATGCTTCGTTGGGACGGTGAGCGAGCGACTCAGCCGTACGGCGTGCGCAACCTTAAATATCCGGGCTATGAACCGACGCTTGTGGGCCTCGCCATCAATACCGATCATCGCGTGATCGCGACCGATCCGCTGAACCATGTGCTCGCGCTGTATAACGATCGTGGCGAATTGGATGAAATTATTCCTGATCGCGGACGCTGGCCGGGGTTTGCGAGCGACGAGCCGGGAGAGTTTTATGCGCCGTGGGACGTTGCAGTAGATGGCGGCGGCCGAGTGTATGTCGCTGACTTTGGGAACGATCGGGTGCAGATTCTTGATTCGTCATTTCGGTTTCTGGGCTTTCTTGATGAGAAAGCCAATTTCAAGGGTCCCCATGCGGTCGCGTGGTCGAACGGGAAGCTCTGCGTGACGGATCGATCGGGCACGCGATGCCGTGTTTACGACACCAGCGGCGATGCGCCAAGTTTCCTTCGTGAGCTGCCGCCGCTCATCGAAGCCGATCGAGGACTCGTCAGCCGGACGGGAAGGGTTTACATCACCGGTCGCATCGCGGAGAAGATGGAGCAGACGGTGCTGGCGTTTAGTCCGGACGGTGAGACTGCCTCGTTTGATCGTTCGCATTCGGACCTTGAAATGGGCAAGGTTTATTCGCCGCGGGGGTTTTACTTTTTCATCAATGCGGTGGGAGACGACTATGGCTACTGCGTCAACTCATTTCCCTTTGACGTTCGGCGGCATCTCCTGGAATGACAAATGCCGCCCGGTTGATGCCTGAGTCCGTCCAGGTCACTTATTCTCCAACCAGCCGGTTCGCATTTCTTCCGGCCAATCCTTACTGATGCATCGGCTCTTTCCGGCTTTCCAGATATGGACTTCGGGGCGACTGGATTCGCTAGACTGAGCGTCCGCCTGGGGCATTACAAAAGTGATCTCCTCGTTGTTTCGCCACGATGGGATGCTCCCTGCACCGCCCTTTGGGTTTTGAGTCGACACAAGGGCCGTCGTTTCGCCCGTCGTGAATTCGTAGAGCGTGACGCGACCGTTGGGCCCGGGCAGCAGCACGCGTTTTTCATCGGGGCTCAAAGAAAAGACGGGCGTCTCCGGCTCGCGGGGCTCGGCGAGGTCGCGGCCGAGCACGCGCATGACGCTGGCAGGGGTTCGCGGGTCCATGACAAAAAGGGTCCACTCCTGCGGCATGGCGCGGGTGGTCACAGGGAGCGTTACTTCGACGGAGGAGAAGAGCAGCCGACCGTCGCGGAGCCATCGAACGCTCAGCATGGGGTTGAAAAGCATGCCCACGCGATCCTTTTCTTCCCATTTATCGAGAAGACGGCCCTCTTCGTCGGCGACGGTGGTTGTGGCGAGCGAGCCGAGTTCGACGCGGGAGCCTTCTTCCATTGAGGGGGCGCCGTGAATGAAGGCAAGGCTTCGGCTGTCCGGGCTCCAGTCGTAGTCGATGGCGACTTTGTTGGCGACGAGCCTGGCGGGCTTGGCGCCGTCGGTGGGCACGATGTTGAGCGACAACTGGTCGAGTTGGAGGGGTCGGGTGATCGAAGATAAGTCTTCGTCGTCAGAAGCCACGGAACGATTCCAAAGGAATCCAGCGAGACGGCCGTTTGGCGAAAGCGAAGGCGCGCGAATTTCGTCGAGACCCTGGAAGAGCGTCTTCCTCTCGACCAGTTTTTCTTCTGTTACGTCGAACAGAGTCAGCTTCCACACCGGGGCGTCGACCTTTTCGATGTCTTCCCACTTGTCCCCGAGCTTTTCCTTTACGCCCTCGGCGTGCTTGTCGCGCAGGCAGAGCACGGCGGCGGCCTCCATGCCGGCGGAGAGCTTCTTGTCCGGATCAAGCTCGAATTTCTCCCAGTCTCCGTCGTGTTCGAGAATTCTTTTTCGTAATTCGACGGCCGTTGATTCGATCATCTCCTTTTCCGCGGCGCTCATTGATTTCGTGAGTTCATCCCACTTTGCAGCTTTTTGAGCGTGGGCGACGAGGAGCCCTTTTCCGTCAGCGGTCCAGACGCAGCGCGTCGGCGTATCTGAAATGCGAGGCTTCAGGAGTTTGCCGGTTGCGTCGATTAAGTACAGGCCGGTCGGCGTGGCGACTGCCGCCCGGCTTCCGTCCGGAGACCAGACGATTCGCTTTTCGGGCAGACATCCGCAGAGTGTCAGACCCAGGGCCGCGAGGCACGAGATTCTTGTCATCGATTTCACAATGATTCTCCTTTGACGGGCCAGTTGAGCGGAGATGACCACTCAAGGTGTTTGGTTGAGGTTGATGAAGACGTCGATGTTGTTTGACGAGGGCTGAGGGACCAAAAGTCGCCCGGTGCGTCGTCGCTTACTTCGTGGAAGACGACCGGGATCGATTGCACAGGCCGCGGCGATGTTGGGAGCTTCGTTCGCGTGCCGAGAAACACGCCCAGTGCCAGTGTTGCGGCGAGCGCGACCGGCCACCGCAAGAGGTGGGACGGTCGCCGAGGTCGATCTGACATGGCTGCTGCGATGCGGCTCGATGGAAAGGAAGGAAGCGTAGTGTCATTTGTTGACGATGTATGCACTGCCTGCTTCGTCATTGTAAGCGTCGCCTCGACTTCCTGAACCGTTGAATTGGCATCCGGCGATGCGTGCAGATACGCATCCAGCAGGAGCGCGACGTCGTTGGGCAGTTCGCCCAGGCGACGGTCGATGATCAGATGTTCGAGCGCTTCGCGGTTCATGTGTCACGCTTCCTTTGCGTTGTCGCGCACCATTGCATGTAATGAGTTATCGTTCGAGCCGGCGACTCCACGCTGCCTTTCGCGAATGGTTGCTATTGCCGTGTGCAATCGCGAGCGGACCGTGCCGATCGGGATGCCGAGGGCCTCGGCGATTTCCGCATAGCTGAGGTCGTCGGCAAGACGGAGTTGTAGGACCTCCTGCTGCGCAGCAGGAAGCCCGGCAATGGCGCTGCGAATCGACTCCAGTTCGTCGCCTTCATTTTTCGGCGGCGTGGCGACGGGCTCGGTCATCAAGCTCAGCGTCCTGCGGACGGCCGAACGACGACGATGAGCGCTAACGAGATTTCTAGCGATCCCGATCAGCCATGCTCTCTGTGAGCGGGCACTTTCGAGCGCGGCATCATCTCTCGCGACGACAAGAAAGGTCTCTTGCAGGAGTTCGTCGGCATCCGCCGCAGAGGCCAGAAATCGACGCAGAAATCTCAGCACATCCGGACCGACGTCACGGTAGAGCAGCTCAAGATTCCGCATCCGGGCATCCATTCGGGCCTCATCCTACAGGTGTCCCGGAGAGCGGGGAAAGTTCGATCAAAATTCTGCATTATTCTGGGGGACTGGGGTTACGGGGGGCCATCGAGAATGGGATAGATCAAGAACCGGCCAGATGTGAGGTCTTTGGCTGGTAGAGGGATTCGAGGGCTGGTTGTATCTGGGGCTGTCCGACTGGGCTCAGCCTGGGCCGCTGGTTGGGTGGTTCAGGCGGTTGAGGCGATCATCGACATCCTTGCCGGGGGCCAGCTTGCGTGCCTGGATGAAGAGATCCTCGGCCATTTCGCGGTCGCCGTTACCCAAGGCTTGATCTCCGTCCCAGAGGAGTTTGGCTCGCTTGATACCGAGCAGCTTCTGGCGACATCGTTCATCGGCGGGGGTTGGGAGGGACGGCAGGGCTCGCTCATAGAGGGAACGCGCCCTTTCGAAATCGCCCTCCTCGGCGCGCCGGTCGGCCCGTCTGACGAGACGTGCCGCGGCGAAGGCGGAATCCAACTGGGCCAGTTTGGCGCGGACTTCCGGTGTTTCCGTGTTCCAAAGGGAGCTCTTGAGCTTGCTCTCGGCGTCAAGCAGTTCGCCCGCCTTAATGTTTTCAAGGGCCTCATCGAGAAGCACGTAGGCTCTGGCCAACCGACCTTTCTTCTCAGTGGCAATATCCGGGCCGATCAAGAGGGCATTACTATAGCATCGCTCGGCTTCGGAGAATTCCCGATCAGCAATCGCTCGGTCACCCTTATCGATCCAGTCCTGCCGGGCCTGAGCGTTGGCGATTGCATTGCGGAGTTCTCTGGTCGCGGTTGACACGAGGACCTGCTCTGCCTTTTCGCATGCGGTGATCGCTTCGAGGAACTTTCCTTCTCTCAGGGCCTTCGTCGCCTGCTGCAGGTATTCCCGCTGTTTGATATCCTGCTTCGTCTCTTTGAGTGTCGATTCGAGCCTGGTCGGATCGAGCCCTACTGCGGCGGCCTTTTGGGCGTATTCCTCGAGCTTTTCCTCGACAGCATGAATGTTGCCTGCGGCGATCTCCTCCATTCCCTGGGAGGCGAGCCTTTGCGCGTCGTGCTTCAACCAAGCCTTTTGCTGTAGTTCATCTACTTTGGCCGGGTCGATGCCGCTCCTGGCAGCGTTTCGCAGCAAGACCTGAACGACTTCGTATTCATCGCGGTTTAGGGCGAACTGAGCCTGGACGAGTTCCGTCCAGAATTGAATTCGCTCGCTCCAGATGTTCTTGTCCCGATCGCTTAGCTTCATTCCGGCTGCCGCGGCGAATTGCCTTTCGGATTCCTCGTATCGACCCGCTTCGTACGCGGCGATGCCCTTGGCAATCACCGGTTCGACGGGATGCGTCGCGCCGGGGCCGTAGTTGTAATACCAACCTCCGTACCCGATGGCACCGACGCTAATCAGGAAGAACAGGAGACTGATTGTCCAAGCCAAGACTCGGGGGGCGTGACTCTTGTGGACAATAGGTTTGGAGCTTGGGGGTGGTGGAATAACGACGACTTTTTGGGGGCGCGGCGGCGAGAAACCACGACCCGGCCGACGCTGACGGTTCCAGGTACCCGCACCGCGCGTTCGCGGCCCGACGGGCGTTTCAACGATCGCTTCGGCGCCCCATTCCCACCTGGCCTCGTCTCGGAAGCGTTGACGAGCGGAACGGACGGTGTGGGTATGTGTCCGGCGCCGAGTCGGTTCGGCGGCGGGCATTTCATAATTGTCGCGAGTTTCTGCCGGTGCTTCGGCATTGGGGAGTAGCTTCTGTTGCCACGAGTCCTGCGCGCCTGACTCGCTATAACCCTTAAGCAGACGTGCAGAGGCAGTGGTGGGCGCGCCGGTCAAGTAGGCGGCAACGGCTTCGAGCACTTGGTCGATTGAGCTGTAACGATGGTCCAGACTCTTGGCGGTCATTTTCCGCAAAATGGTTGTGAGTGCCGGAGGAACGAGTGGATTGAGTTCACTGGCGTCGGGAAGATGGCGGCTTGCGTCGGTCTGCCATTCGATCCATTTACCAACGGGGAACGGGCTGGAATAGATTTCAGGAAAATGACGCTCCAGCGCCGGCCTTCCGACGCATATCTCATAGACCGTCATTCCCAGGCCGTAGATATCGACGCGGTTGTCGTATCTTTGCTCAAGAAGTAATTCCGGCGCGGCATATTGTGGGGTTATGACCGGCGGGGGGCTGAGGTCGCCCTCCTGGGCCGCGGAGGCAAGATTCGCCAGTTTCGCGGAGAGGTTCTTTGTGATCATGATGTTTCCGGGCTGGATATCCCGGTGAACAATCATGTGATTGTGAAGCGTCCGCAAGCCCATGGATGCGGTCTTGAGGAGCCGATAGGCGCCGCTCTGGTCAATGTGGCGTTTGAAAATGAGTGACTCGAGCCAGTGGCCGGGGACGTACTCTTCGACGATGAAGAGGCCTAATTCATCCTCGATGAGTTCGTGAATGTTCAGGATGTATCGAGAGTCCTTGGGAATCCTGGCGAGAAATTGCGCCTCGCGTCGGAAGTTGCCGCAGGCGATGGGACTGTCGATCAGTTCGGGGGTCATCTGCTTGATGGCGACTAGCCGGTCGAGCATGAGGTCTCGAGCCTTGTAGACGACGGCGTTGTGATAGGCTCGGATTCGTCCAAGGATGCGGTATTTCCCGATGCCGGTGCCGGTGGGGAGGCCTGGATAGAACGGGCGGCTTTGCTCCACGGAATGGGCGTCGACGACGGATGGCTTGTCGCGCGACGGCATGATGGGAAGATCATCTCGTGGGTCAGACATTTTTACTCTGGGCACCGTGGACGGAGCGGGCAGGGCACCAGGTATAAAGGTGCGAGCGGACAGGGCGGGACGCACCCCATCCACAAACTCATCAACGTTCCATTAAGTATATCCCCTAAGAGGCCCGGAATTCGACTTCGCTGGGCCCGGTAATCATTAGAAAACGGTATTCCGCCGACCGCGGGTGGGGCCTAAATTGCCGCCCCGAGCGAGTGACCTTATGATCCCCGGTGTCAGCGAGCTTGCCGAGATAACGCCAAAGGATGAGCCTCATTCCTCGACGATTTTACAGCATTTTTGCGGCCCCGGCGGCCGTTCTCGTTTCAGCCACGACGATCTTCGGTCAGGGGGGGCCGTCGCAGGTCGCCGTTGCGCCGGCTGAACTTGTCGAGGTGGCGCCCACGATGCGACTGGTGGGGACGATCCGCCCGCGGCTGCGAAGCGTGATTGCTGCGGAAGTGTCGGGGTTGGTGGCTGAACTTCCCGTGGACATCGGGGACGAGGTGCGGAGGGGTCAGATCCTTTGTAGGTTGCGCAACACGATCCGGGTGGCGGAACACGCCGAGGCCGTTTCCCGCCTGGCCGAATTGGAGGCGGCGCGGGACGAGGCGAGCGCCATGCTCGACAAGGCGGCGTTCGAGTCCCAGCGAATGACGGCGCTGTGGGAGGAAAAGCGCGCCACGGAGAAGGAATACACCGATGCGCGGGCCGATCATCGGGCTGCTGACGGCCGGGCACGGCAGGCCGAGCACGCGCTTCAAACACAGAAAGAAGTGGTAGAGGTCCTGGCCGATCGTCTCTCGCAGACTGAGATTCGTGCTCCATTCGATGGCGTCATCGTGACGAAGCGAACCGAGGTCGGCGCCTGGGTCGAGCAGGGCGGCGAAATCGTGGAGCTTGTCGATTTGACGGTCGTTCGGGCCAGGGTCAATGTACCGGAGGCGATCATCGCGCATTGTCAAGTCGGCAGGGATGCGCTGGTGAGGGTGGATGCACTCAAGTCGGACTATCCGGCGAAGATATCGCGGGTCGTTCCTGACGCTGACGAGCGGGCGCGTACATTTCCCGTAGAGGTTGACGTTGAAAACCCGGAGCGAGAGCTTCGGGCGGGCATGTTTGTCAGCGTGGCGATGCCGTCGGGCCCGTCGGGCAAGCAACTGGTTGTACCCAAGGATGCGGTCGTTGTTCGCGGTGCGGGCAGGATCCTGTTTGTTGTGAGAGAAGGCGAAAAGGGCGCGACGGCCATGCCGGTATCCGTCAGCATTATTTCGGAAGTTCGGGACCGATTGGCGGTTGAGGCGAGCGGATTGTCGGCAGGCGATCGAGTTGTGATACGAGGCAACGAATACATGTTTGCTCCCGGGCCGGTCGTCGTTGTGTCCGATACATCAACGGATTCGGGTGACGGCGGCGCAACGAAGGCCGCCGTACACGCGGCAACAACTCAGCCTTCCGACGAGGGCTAAGCTAAGCAAATGCGATTAGTCGAGGTATTCATTGAGAACCCGGTCAAGGTCGCCGTTTGCGTGATCCTGCTGGTTTTGTTCGGTCTGCTGACGATCACTCCGCCGAGCATCGCGCCGTCACCGATCCGGGTGCCGGTGCAACTCACACCCAATCTCGACGAGCCCGTGGTCACCGTTTCGACGAGCTGGGAAGGCGCCAGTCCGGAGGATGTCGAACGCGAGATCATCGAGCCACAGGAGGAAGTGCTCAAGAGCATCACCAAGCTTCACAAGCTGACCGCGGATTGCAGTCAGGGGTCCGGAACGATCACCCTGGAATTCGAAGTAGGCACGGATCAGGACGTGGCGAAACAGGACGTCTCCGACGCCCTGAGACGCGTGAAGTATCAAATACCGATTAACGAGTTTGACAATCCGACAGTCCAGAGCGGCCGCCCATTCGGAGAGGAGGCGATCGCCTGGATGATCCTGTCGAGCGACCGGCCGGATCTGATTGTGCCGGAACTGTTCACCTTTGTGGATGAAGATGTCAAACCGATTCTGGAGCGCGTCGAGGGGATTTCCTCCATTGGCATCTTTGGCGGGCGAGAGCGCGAAATACAGGTCGCCGTCGATCCGCGGAAGCTTGCCCAATCCGGCGTGACGTTTTCTGAATTACAGACCGCGCTGCAAAGCCAGAACACGAACGTCTCGGCGGGGAACAGCGCGCAGGGAAAGCGCGACATCGTGATTCGCACGATGGGTCAGTTCGCATCTCTGGAGGAAATCCGGCAGACCGTCATCAAAACCGGGCCGGGCGGCCCGATCCGTGTCGGGCGCGTCGCAGAAGTGAAAGATTCATTCAAGCGACGGTATGGTTTTGTTCGCAGCGAAGGCAAGGAGGTGCTTGCGCTGCCCGCATATCGGGAGACGGGCTCCAATGTGATTGAGGTGATGGAGGGGCTGCGCGCGGCCATCGAGAAGGTCAATCGGGAGGTGCTGGCGCACCGCGATTTGAAGATCGAGCTAACGCAAGTTTATGACGAAACGACGTACATCAAGGCTTCGATCGGTCTGGTGCGGGACAACATCTGGTACGGCGGCATCCTTGCGATCGGCGTCCTGCTCGTCTTTCTGAGAAGCATCTCAGCGACGACGGTTGTCGCCGTCTCGATTCCGATCTCGATCATCGGGACGTTTCTGGTTATTCCGCTGGCGGGGCGGAATATCAACGTGGTGATGCTCGCGGGACTTGCCTTTGCGACAGGCATGGTCGTGGACAACGCGATCGTCGTGCTTGAGAACATTTTCCGCCATCGAGAGATGGGCAAGTCGAAACGGCAAGCGGCGGCGGATGGATCGTCGGAGGTGTGGGGGGCAGTCCTGGCCAATACGCTGACAACGGTCGTTGTCTTTCTGCCGATCATTTTCGTTCAGGGTGAGGCCGGGCAGTTGTTCCGAGACATCGCCATCGCCATCAGCGGCGCCGTCGGTCTCTCACTGCTCGTCAGCGTAACGGTGATTCCGCCGCTGGCTTCGAGAATTCTCGGTCGGCCGAAGGTGAAGGAAAATGAGAGCAGCAAATTTGCCGACACGGTCGCCCGGACGGTGGCGTGGATCAACCATACGGTACTGCGCCGCGCGATGGTCATTCTTCTGATTACGGGAGGCTCGGTTCTGCTTAGTTGGAAAATGGCGCCGGACCCGAGCTACCTGCCTGCGGGAAATCAGAATCTGATCTTCGGGTTCCTTGTCACGCCGCCGGGCTACAACGTGAACGAGTTTACGCGCATCGCTGAAAAGCTCGAGAACGGCGACCCCGAAAAGGGGATTGTCGGCATCCGGCCCTTCTGGGAAGTGGACCTTGGAACGCCGGAGTATGAAAAGCTCCTTGCGGACTGGTCGAAGATGGTTGAGTCAGTCGTCGTTCCGGGCTTCGAAGCGCAAATAGCGCAAGCGAACGAGCAGATGCACAACTCAGAGCTTTCCCGGAAGGAACGGAGGCAAGCGAGCCTTCGGGTACGAGAATTGAAGCGAGAGATCGCGGAATGGCGGGTGCCGCCTCCGCCGATCGATAATTTCTTTTACGTGGCATTTGGCGGCGGTGTATTCATGGGATGCTCCAGCAAGGATCCCGAGGTCGTCCGGCCGCTTGAAAACGTATTGAATTCGACCGGATTTTCCGTGCCTGATGCGTTCGCCATTTTCTTTCAGACCTCGATTTTTCGCGGTGTCGGTTCCAGCAACTCGGTGGAGATCGAAATACGCGGGGATCGGCTGGATGAGGTCGTTGATGCAGCGCGACATGTCATGATGGCGTGCATGGAGAGATTTGGTTCAAGGCCGGAGGCGACACCGACCAACTTCATGCTCGATCGCCGCGAGGATCAACTCGTGCCGGATCGCGTGCGCGCGGGCGACGTTGGGCTGACCGTCGCTGACATCGGTAACTTCGTTCGAGCCTGCGGCGACGGCAGAGTCGTGGGTCAGTATCGGGAATCCGGCAAGAGCATCGATCTGGCCATTAAAATCGCCGGCACAGAGGATCCGACGAGCGGCGCGAACACGACCGCGAGGATCGCTCAGACGCCGTTGTTCACGCCGACCGGGCAGATTGTTCCGCTCGCAGCGGTCTGTGACATCGTCAATACGACCTCGCCGCAGCAGATCAGTCACATCGAGACGCAAAGGGCCGTCAAGCTCACTGTTCGACCGCCGGAGGGGCTTTCGCTGCCGGAGGTGATCGACGTCATCAACCATGACATTGTTGATGCGATGCGCGGCGATGGATATGGGCCGATGAAGGCGAAGATCAGCCCGGGAGTGATCGTCGGGCTCGCGGGCAACGCGGACAAGCTGAAGACCACCTGGGATTCGCTGAAGTGGCTGTTGGGGCTTTCCTTTCTGATCACTTATTTGCTGATGGCGGGACTCTTCGAGTCATTCGCGTATCCGTTTGTGATCATTTTCACGGTTCCATTCGCCGTGGTGGGCGGCTTCGCCGGATTGGCCTTGATGAATGCGTGGACCTGGGCCGATCCCGGGTTGGCGATTCAGCAACTCGACATGCTGACCATTCTTGGGTTCGTCATTCTGCTCGGCATCGTGGTCAATAATGGCATTCTCATCGTGCATCAGGCGCTCAACTTCATGAGCTATGGCATGCAGCGCGACGCGGCCATTTATGAATCGGTCCGCACGCGCATTCGGCCGATTCTCATGACGGTGCTGACAACGTTTTTCGCCCAGATTCCGCTCGTGATTCGACCGGGTTCGGGCGCTGAGCTGTATCGCGGCCTCGGGGCGGTTGTGCTCGGGGGGCTCTTGATGTCCACCGTGTTCACGCTCATTGTCGTGCCGGCGATGCTCTCGCTCTCCATCGGTGCGCGCGTTCATCTGGGCCGCGTGCTCTTTGGGCGCAGTCGTAATCTGCCCGTCACCGGTGCGTCGGCGGCGGTCGCGCCGAGAGAATCCAGCATTTCGTCTATTGAGCGCGATGTCACGACGACGCCGGGAGTGGGCTAGGTGCAACTCGTCCGATACGTCAACGAAAGGGGCGCTATTCGCTACGGGAAATGTGCAGGCGCGGGCGAAGCGATTCCCCTGACGGTAGGCTTGTTTGATCCGTGGGAATGGGGGGAAACTGCAGATCGCATTTCCGCGCGTCTCGCTCCGATTGAGCCGCCCAACATCATCGCCATCGGGCGCAATTATCAGGGGCACGCAAAGGAAATGAAGGCGGAGACGCCTGAGACCGATCCGTTGATTTTTCTCAAGGCGACGACGGCGGTGATCGGCCCCGACGATCCCATTGTTCTGCCGCGAAGTGCGCCTGAGGAAGTAGATTTCGAGGCGGAGTTGGGCGTCATCATTGCGCGGGCGACGAAGAATGTCTCATTGGAAGACGCGATGGATCATGTCCTGGGTTACACGTGTGCCAATGACGTATCTGCAAGGGATTGCCAGAAGCGACGCGACAAGCAGTGGGCACGGGGCAAGAGCTTTGACACGTTTTGCCCGATTGGGCCGGTCATCGTGCCTCGCGGAGAATTCGATCCGTCGCGAGCGGGAATCAGGTCATTTCTGAACGGCAGGCTGATGCAGGAATCGAACACCGGTGAGATGATCTTCAGCGTCGCGGCGCTGGTGAGCTATCTCTCGCACCAATTCACGTTGCTTCCCGGCACGATCATTCTGACCGGAACGCCAGAGGGGGTAGGGGCCGCGAGGACGCCTCCGGTTTTTCTGCGTCCCGGTGACGAAATCTGCGTGGAGATCGACGGTATCGGACGATTATCGAATCGAGTGATCGCGGCAGATTGATCGTTCGTCCGAGATTCATGTCATTCGTCGGCAGTCGAGTGGCCATCCCCTTTCGTCGAGGTCGTCAGGGGCCAGGTCGGTTCTGAACTATACCGAACAGCTACCCGATAGCTCGAGGTGATGAAGACGCAGGAATCATTTCTAGCAGCGTCCCGGCTCTTCGTGCGCCATGGGACACACCTGGCGGCGTCGGTCGAGGTGCATCCCGACCACGCGGATCAGGTGCGCATGAGTTTCGGTGACGCCCTGAATGACTTTGCCGTGGTGGATGTCAGCAGGGGCGGCATTGGACTTCACTCCGGTGTTTTTCTGCCGAAGAACCTGAAGGTGGTATTGAAGATTTCTCAGACTGGTCCGTCGGGGGCCGAGACTGCTCGACCGCTGACCATTCGGGCGATCGTGCGCCGCTATACGCTTGTTGATCACAGGCCCAGCTACCTCATTGGACTTCAGTTCGTGGATCCGGCCGGACGGGACGAGCAGGAGCTGGTTGGAATCTCCGCCGCGTCGAAGACTGCCGCAGCCGAGAAGTCAGCCGGGAGGAGCGAAAATGTATAGCGCTAGCTCCGAGCTGCGTGACCAAATCCTGGCTTCCAATATTCTCACGACGCCGCAGCTCGCAAAGTACGAGCTGGAGGCACAGGAAGCGGAATGCGACCTTGAGACGATTCTTCGAAAGAACCGCGTTCTGACCGACGTCAATCTTCAGGCACTGAAGGCGATTCGGTCGGGTCATGTCTATTGCAATCTGTCTGATTTCATTCCGCGGCTACAGAACTCGGAACTCCTCGATGAGGAGCCCGCGCGCACGCATGTCATGTTCCCGCTTTTCGTCCTGGACGGTGTGATCACGATGATCATGGAGGATCCCAATGACCTGGTGGCAGTGGACCAGATTCGGCGCATCACCAAACAGGAAGTGGATGTATGCCGTGGGTCGCGCAGCGAGATTCTGGGGCTCATCGAGCGGGCCTATGGGGCAAGCAACTACCTTTCCGAATCCTCGGTGGCTGAGTCGCTTTCGAACGCGGCGGAAGTCATCGATGGCGATGAGACGCGCCCCGTTATCCGTCTGGTTGATAACCTGCTGAACGAGGCGATTCGGCAGAATGCGTCGGATATTCATATCGAGCCGGGCGAGAATCAACTTCGAATTCGAATGCGTGTAGATGGCGTGCTGCGTGAAGTCTCGGCGCCGCCGCTTGGGCTCCATCGGGCACTCGTTTCGCGCATCAAGATTATCAGTCGATTGGATATCTCCAAGACGCGCAATCCGCAGGACGGCGCCTACGCCTTCAAGAGCGCCGATGCCGATGTGATGGTTCGCGTCTCGATACTGCCCAGCGTTTATGGTGAAGCCGTCGTGATGCGCGTTCTTAAGAATTCATCCGATGCAATCACGATCGGGGAGCTGGGCTTCGCTCCTCAAATGCTCGACCGATTTCAGGCGGTCATTTCAAACGCGTACGGCATGATTCTCGTCTCGGGTCCGACCGGCAGCGGCAAGTCGACGACTCTGTATGCGGCGATGCGAGCAATCGTTTCTCCGCAGAAGAACATCGTGACCATCGAGGATCCGGTGGAGTATCGAAACAGTAACGTGCGACAAGTTCAGGTGAACCCGGAGGCCGACTTGTCTTTTGCGGCGGGGCTGCGGTCGATTTTGCGTCAGGACCCCGACGTCATCATGGTCGGCGAGATTCGCGACAAAGAGACGGCGCAGATCGCGGTCCAGGCGGCACTGACCGGACACCTGTTGCTCTCGACGGTTCACACCAACGATTCGATATCCGCGATCGCCCGGCTTCGAGATCTTGGCGTGCCCGAGTACCTGATTTCATCGTCATTGCTGGCAGTGCTGGCTCAGCGCCTTGTGCGCCGCAATTGTCCGGATTGCACACGTCCCGATTCTCCGCCGGATTATCTGTTGCGTGCGATTGGATTAGGTGCGTCCGATCTCGACTTTCAGCCCATGCGCGGCAAGGGTTGCCGTCGTTGCGTGGGGACGGGTTATCTCGGTCGCGCCGGGATTTACGAGTTCTTCGAGGTATCGGAAGAAGTTCGGGCCATGATCGTGCGACTGGAACCTATCGAGGTGGTTCGCGCCGAGATGCGGCGTGCGGGCATGAAGTTCATCGTCCAGGACGGTATCGAGAAGATTCGCCAGGGTATCACATCGGTGGAAGAAGTCGTTCGTGTCGCAAGCAGTGGGTAGGAAGCAAAGCGGGGCAGGAGCTGAGACTTCATGGCGAAATTCGTCGTCCAGTATTGCGATGCCAAAGGAAAGATCAAAAACGATCTCGTTGAAGCGAAGTCGGAACGGGCGGCGATCGCCCAGCTAGAGGCGTCCGGCAAGACTCCCATCAGCATCAAGGCGGCAACCGAGGCAAAGCGCAAGGAATCGGGCGCCAAGTCATCTAAGCCCCACTCGCAATCGGGCAAGGTTCGGCGCGTACGCGGAGGGGGCGCTCGTCGACGGGCAAGGCTGGATTTTACACACCAGCTTGCGGCGGTGGCCGAGAGTGGCATTCCGCTGATTGCGGGCCTTAAGGCGGTCGGGGAGCAGACGAAGCATCCTGAGCTGAGCGATGCGATCCATCGAATCGTGGGCCGTATTGAGGGCGGCCGCTCGCTGGCCGATGCGCTCGATGCGGAGACGACGTGGTTTTCCGAGCTTTATGTAAAGACTATCGCGGCCGGCGAGGCGGCTGGAAAGGTTCCTGAGGTGCTGAATGCACTTGCGAGGTACCAAGAGCAGGAGACGGAGACCCGCAGTCAGATTCGATCGGCAATGATGTACCCGATGATGGTGGTCGGCGCGCTGGTTCTTGCGTCCACGTTCATGCTGATATTCGTGGTGCCCCAGTTCGCGGCGATGTTTGACAAGTTCCACGGCCAGTTGCCCCTGCCGACGCGCATGCTGCTCGCGATCAGTGGAGCGATCACGCATCACTACGTGTTGGTGTCGATCGGGTTGGTGTTGACGATTGTCTTCGTCCGATACGCGATGGGCTTCAGTAGTGTACGAGCCTGGCTGGACAAGAGCGTCCTAAAACTGCCTGTTTTCGGAAATCTGCTAGTCGGCGTTTATATGGTACGTTTGATTGAGTTGATGGACCTACTGACGCAGGCAGCACTGCCGATCACGCAATCGCTGCGCGTGACCGGTGACAGCATGACCAACTCAGCGCTGAAGGCCGACGTGCGCGGAATGGCTCGTGCAGTAGAGGGCGGCAGATCGTTAACGGAGGCATTTGGCGAGACGCGCTGGCTGACGCCGCTGGTGAAGCGGATGCTGGCCATCGGCGAGTATGCAGGTCGGACGGACGAGATATTTGCGTATTTGAAGAAGTATTATGCGACGCAGACCGAGCGCAGCGTCAAGATGTTATCGACCTTGATAGAGCCGGTTCTGGTAACGGCGCTCGCCACCGTCGTTCTTTTCTTTGCGCTGGCCATATTTCTGCCGATGTGGAAGCTACTGAAACTGGTGGGCAACGGTTAGTTCTCGCCGTTCCGATGGGGGACACGGCAAGCGTATAGAGATCAATGAGAGCAACAGGGGCACTGCCCAGGAGTTGAATCAGATGAGCAAGAGAAGCAATCATCAGAATCGGACGAAGGGTTTTACGCTCATCGAGCTTGTAACCGTGATCGTGATTCTGGGAATCCTCTCGGCGGTTGCGCTGCCGGTTTACCTTGACTACCAGAAGGATGCAAAAGTCGCGGCATGTAAGGGCGTTCTCGGCGGCGTTCGCGCTGCCATCGCGAATTACTACGCCTACTCAGCTACCACGAGTGGCGGTGGTACCCTGAGGTATCCGGCGATCGGTGAGATCAGGACTGCCGGCGCTGTGGTCTCTGACACCCTCGGTGACAATCCGTTCGACACTGACGCGACGAAGAACAATGTCGTCGCCGGAGCAACGAAGGGGGTCGTCGTCGGTGGATCGGGCGGCTGGGCGTATCGAGCGGCGACCGGTCAGTTCTGGGCCAATACGAATACCGCCGGCATTGGCGAAAACGGGTTCTAAAGAACCGTTGGCCGGCGATCGCTTCCGGCAGAGGAAGATCCTCAATGGCCCGCGGCGCATTCGCCGTGGGGCATTGTCATTCTCGGCTCTTCTTTGAAGCAGGAATGCATGAGGCAAATGACAAGAAAACCAGGTTCGGCAAGCGCCCGGCAAGCCGCAAGGGGCTTTACGCTCATTGAACTGATCACGGTGATCGGAATTTTGGGGATTTTGGCGGTGGCGGGTGGCGGGGCGGTTCTCTCATCCATTGATTCAATTCGCACAAATGCAGCGGCGGCGAGGCTGACGAGCGACGTCCGACTGATGCAGCGAATCGCCATGGCTTCAGGACTTCGCACATGGGTGGTGCTCAGTGCGGGCTCGAACAACTATCAACTATTCATGGAAGACCCCTCGAACCCAGGTAAGCCCGGCCGGCAGGCGTTTACCCATCCGTCCAGCCAGGATACGGGAGTCGTACAATTCGGCGCCGGCGATTTTTCGAATGTCGTCATCAGCAATGTCAGCGTCAATTCGACGAGCGAGATTGAGTTCGACAGTCTCGGGGTTCCGCATGACGGGGCGGGAAATCCTCTAGCAGCAACCGGGCAGATAACACTTTCGGGCGGCGCCACGATCACGGTGTACCCCGTAAGCGGCATGGTCGAAAGGATATGATCATGCGGCGGCCAAGCAGTCGATTAGGCGCGACGATTATTGAGCTGGCGATGTGCATCGTCATTCTTGCAGTCGCACTACCGCCGCTGATGTCATCATTCATAGAAGCATCGAACCAATCCATTCTTCCCATCCGCGAATCGAGCGCCTCGTTTCTGGTCGTTGAGCGAATGGAGGCGGTCATTGCCCGACGATATCGCGGCACCGACGGATACTTCGCCCTTACGGTACCGACGGTCGCCGAATTTCCCGACGAGTCGCCGGTGAGCGGATTCACCGCTTATTCGAGGTCGGTTCGTGTTGCCTATGTGAACAGCGACCTCAGTGCCGCCATAAGCGACCAGGGCTACAAGTTGGTCACTGTTACCGTGACCTGGGACGGGGGAACGAGACAGTTAGTCATTGAGCGGGTTTTTGCGAACTTTGAATCATGAATCGACGCGATCGAAAATCAGTTCAAGGGCTTCGCCGTCGTAGCGCATTCACGCTGGTGGAGCTGATCGTGTCGATGACGGTGGGCGTCATCATCACTGGATCGGCAGGCTGGTTGATCTGGAGCGCCACGGACATGCGCACCCAGGTGGCGGCCCGGGTCGAGGTGGCGGATACGGCGGCGGCCGCGATGGAATGCATGGTGCGGTATGCTCGAGAGATTCAACAAGACGAATGTCCAGCGAATCCGACTCCGTGCCTCATGGGCCGCGCCCAGGTCAGCTTGGCGACCGCCACCGAGCTGCGATTCGGGAGTACGGGGTTTCGCTTGAGCGGCGGGCAAGTGGAGATGACTACGGACGACGCCTTGAATTGGCATCCGGTTGCCCGGGACGTTTCCGAGTTTTCCATTGCCTACTTTGCCCGCGATGGCTCTGCGCTTGCGAGCTTTCCCCTGTCACAGACTGACCGGGAATCGATGCGCCTTGTCCAGATCACGCTGGCGCTGACTCGCAGTTCGGAGACTGTGCAACTGCGGACGGCGGTGTATCTCAGGAGCTTTATGGATGAAGTCACGACCGATCCCTAAACATTGTGCTGGCCGATTCCGTCGGCGCGGCGCTGCGCTTGTTGCCTTTGTCGCGGCGCTTCTCGTTATCGGAACCTTCGTTTTGTGGGGTTTCGACCTGACAGGCACGACGGCAACGACTTCACTCAGCCATTTCCTGGGTACGGGCGCACTTTATGCCGCGGAGAGCGGTATTGAGATGTCGGTCCGGGAGATCGGACTGGGTGTGGACTTTGATAACGAAGGTACTGGGACCATGGGGACGATATCGAACAACGGAAACTCAGCCGACGACCCGGCGATTGCCGCGGGGAGGTTCTTTGTGGAGCAAACCTCGCCAAGTCCCCCAACGTACCGCGCCACCGGTCGGCCGAATCAAGCGCAATTGCCCTGGAGCAGCTTTCGCCGGGTGATTGAGATTCGCACGGAGTAGTCCCGGTGCGGCTGAAGATCAGGTAGTCGCCCCGGCATGCTGTCGTGCGCCAAGGATGCGACGTCGGAGGAACGAAGACAGGGATGTCGAAGAACCGAAGTATTCTCGTGATTCAGGTCGACGTCGAAGGCGTGCGCGCCGCAATCGCCGAGGCCGGTTCTGACTCCGTTTATATTGCAGATTGCTGCAGCTTCCCATCGAGCACTCAGAATAAAGATTCGTGCCCGCTTTCCGATCAGCTTCTCATCGATCAACTAAAGTCCTATTGTCGAGGCAAGCAGCAGAAAATTGACGGCGTACTGTTTGTTCTGGGCGGCGCCGGCGTTTCTTCTCACTATCTGGACATGCCTCCACTGAGTGGAAAAGAGCTGACGCAGGCCACGCGAATCAAGCTGGCGCAGCAGCTCCACTTTCCAGTCGCCGAGGCCGTCGTGGCCGTCAAGTCGCTTAAGAGTCTCTCCGGAGGCCAGCTTAAGGTTCACGCGACAGCCGGTCTAAAGTCGCACCTCGACAAGATCGTTGACACGGCATCCCAGCTCGGACTTCGGCTGCTGGGAATCTGCGCGGCCTCCGATGTGCTCGCTCACGCCGTTGCGAGCAGGTTTGACAATGAAAACGGAATGCGCGTCGTCCTCGACCTGGGTGAGCAGAGCAGCACGCTCGTCGTTGTTGACGGCGGCGCGCCTTGCATCTGCAGCGAGATTCCCGTCTCGGCCGGGGATATCACCGTCGCGCTGATGCGACCCATCATTCGCGGCGAAGAAGTCATT
The DNA here is from genome assembly GCA_015075745.1 of Planctomycetia bacterium. Taxonomy (NCBI): domain Bacteria; kingdom Pseudomonadati; phylum Planctomycetota; class Planctomycetia; species Planctomycetia bacterium. The sequence goes on along the minus strand of JABTTW010000002.1, from coordinate 1,064,450 downwards.
CAGCTAGATGCGGCCAAGGCCATGCAGCTTCGCGATGAGGTGGGCGTCCCCTTGCCCAATGACTCCATCTCAAGCCTCGGAGTGACCGGTGACAGAATCCTGCCCTTATTGGAGCCCGTCCTTCAGAAGCTGCTCAAACAGATGACGCAGTGGTTGGCTTTCGCGACCACCGGCAAGAATCACATCGTAGAGGAGATCGAGCTGATCGGCGTCGGCGCGGAGATACCTCAGATGGGCGAGGCCATCGCGGTACGATCCGGTCTCCGCGTATCCGTAGGCAACTGGCTGGAAGAGTCAGTCATACAGGCCAGCACGGAGGGTGGCGGGAATCCATCGGGGTATGGGCTATGCGCCGCGGCGGTGAGGCACTGGAAGAAACTCCCCGACCTCATTCCGGAAGACGTTCGCCGGGAAGAACGGACCCGTCGATGGCGCAGGAGCGTCTCAATCTGCGCGCCGATGGTCGCCGTGTCGATTGCGGCGATGTCCGTGCCGTTCGAGAGCCTTGGCTCGGCGGTGGGGCAATCTCTCGCTGTCCGGAAGGCTCAGTTGGCGGTCGTTCAGAGTAATGTCAAGCAGTGTGGAGAGTCCTCTCGAGTAGACCAAGCGGTCATGCACATCGAGGGCAGACTTCGGGCCTTCGTCGATGAATCGCCGGATTGGTTAGCCGTTCTCAAGGAGCAGACTCAGGTTTTGCCGCGTGAGTTCCGGGCGACTGAGTACAGCGGTGAATGGAATGTCCGTGAGGCCAGCCTGACATTGCGCGGTGATATCGTCACAGCGGACTCAAACAAGGAATTCGACGATGTGGTGCGACAGACTGTGTTGGCGCTGCAGAAAAGCGAGCTCTATCACCGGGTCGAGATCGTATCCGCGAATCAAGGCGCATCAGATCGCGATTCACACCTTGCCGGCTCAGTCGCGTTTCGGTTGGATCTAAGAACGCCGGTATCCGGCGCGGGGGCGAAGTAATGCGTCAGAGCTTCACCCGTCAAAACCTCCGCAACTGGAGCGCGCCATTGCTAGGGCTCCTCGCGATTGTGTTCGCGGCGGGCTTTGCCGTGACCCGACCCTATCGCCTGGAAAAAGAGATCAACGAACTGGCCATGATCGGAGCAACCCTGAACCAATCGGCTCAGGTCCTGGAGCGGACGGTGACTTCTCCAGAGCAGCGGAGTGAACTGCGTGAAAAAATGCAGGACCTCACCCTCCGGGCAGAGGAAGCTCGAAAACCGGGACTGCTCCAGGCCGAGCTCATGCAGACCGCGCGCAACGGGCACCTGGAAGTGCGCGAGATACTTCCGGTGTCGACCGGTCACATTGATACAAGCCGGGCGGAGCTTCCGAAATACCGCGTTTCTGTCGCGGGGAGTTACCGGCAGATTGCTGAATACATGGAGGCCTGCACGCGTCAGCGCATTCCGGCACGCGTCCGGAGCTTTAGAGTCAGTCATGCGACCAACCCGGACGGAAGTCCGAGCGGTTTGTTGCTCGCCGAGATTACGGTCGAGGGGTTTCTGCTTCAGGAATCGCCGCAGAATAACGAGCACACGGGATGACGGATCCGCGAACGAAGAAACTCATGATCATTCTTGCGATCTGCGGTCCGCTGCTGATCTGGCGGCTTGTATTGCTCACGAAGTATCTGCCGGCCTCTGTCGAGGCAATGCCGCTGGAAACAGAGCCGCTTGAGGATACGCAGGAGTCGGAATTGTCGCCTGCACATGCTGAGGTGTCGGCGCTACTGGCTGATTCCGGCTTGCTTGAGGCGGCGACGCGCGTCAAGGATGGTCCGTGGGGGCGAGATCCCTTTGAACTATTTGCGCAGGCCGCGCGGGAAGCTCCATCGGAGAAATCGGAATTCGTCGGGGCCCCAGTGCCGATCGCGCCGAAGATTTCATTTACCGGCGTCTCCCGATCCGCCGATCGCTGGATGGCCATGGTGCAGGGTGATTTCGTGCAGGTGGGCGACAGCATTCAAGAGACTTATCGAGTGAGCCGCATCGACAAAGGTTCAATCACGCTTGACTCAGGCGGCTGGCAATTCCGTTACTTCCTCGGCGTGGAAGAGGCCCAGGTCCAACGAATGAAGGGGGCGCCATGATGCTTTTGTTTCGCGTCATGCTCGTAGCCGTCCTTTTATTGAGCCTGGCAGCCAGGACGGCGGCGCAGGATGCCGAATCTCCGCGCGAGTCGCAGCGGTCGCAAAAGGCGGAAAGCGAAAACTCGGCGGTTGAGAGTTCGCCCAACGCGGCCAAGAGTACGCGGATCACCGTTCAATCCGCCAAGGCCGACATCGTCGATGTTCTGCGCATGGTCGCTGTTCAGGGCGGCCTGAATCTGGTAATCGGCCCTGAGGTAAAGGGGGAAGTCTCCACTTATCTCGAAGACGTCGACGTCAATACGGCGCTGAGGGCGATCACCATCAATAATGGATATGAATACACGCTTGAAGAGGGCGTCATTACCGTTTCCAAGCCGGTCCAGGCCATCGGTGACCCCGCCCCTCCTCCGGTTGTGACGCGTGTATTCAACCTGCGATCCCAGGACGCCAACCGTGTTCGAGACGCGCTGGAGTTTGCTCTTTCCGCACATGGCAAGATGAAAGTGCTGAACGAGAACAGCGATCTTAACTACGGCGTTCAGAACCTCAGCGCGCTATCCGGCAACGCCTCGGGGAACAATGCTGGTGTCGGCGGCGTAGCATCCGGCGTGTCATCGGGCACTCAGCAGCCGCGCGGCGGACTCACCAGCCGATTTGGAGATGCTGCAGGGGCGGGACAGCAGGCGCAGGCCATCAACGCACGCACTCTCGTCGTGACGGATCTTGAGGAAGTCGTAGATCGGATCGCGGAGCTGATTGCCGATCTCGACAAGCTTCCTCCCCAGGTGCTGATCGAGGCGCGAATTGTCGAAATGAGCACCGATTTGCAGCGACGCCTCGGGATCGACTGGAACGTCAGCGCATTGGCCAGCGGTCCGCTGATCGATCACCAATGGCCGCTGAACAATCGGGCCGGGTTTGCCAGTGGCGCACAGATCATGCGCGACGTGAGCGGAAACCCGAAGGTCAGCGCGGGCATGGCCCTCGGAACAATTGATCTGACTCAGTTCACGGCACTCTTGCGAGCGAATCAGACAGACAACTCCATCCGACTACTCGCAAATCCGCGGCTCTTGGTCTATAACAATCACAGCGCGAGCATTCTCGTCGGCGAGCGCTATCCGATTCTCCGGGCCACCATCACTGACTTCGGCACGGTAACAGAAGCATTCAGCGAGTACATTCCCGTTGGTGTTCAGCTTGAGGTGACGCCGACGATCACGCTGGATGGGCGCGTCAGCATGCTGGTTCACCCGGCGACCAGTGTGTTGGGCGACGACGTCGTGGGGACAACCGGCTTGCGCGTAGCCCGAATTCGCACGCGCGAACTCGACACCCGGGTCATCATGCAGGACGGCCAGACCGTCGTGCTGGGCGGACTCATCAGCGATCGAAAGACGCATCAGGCGAGCAAGGTTCCCGGTCTCGGCGACTTGCCGGGGTTGAGCATGCTGTTTCGCCAGGAGAGCCCGCGGTCCGAGCGGGTTGACTTGCTCGTCTTTTTGACGGCGCATGTGGAGACGGCGACGGAAATCGACCAGCGAGACCAGCGCGTTTTCGACATGTATAAGCCGCACTTCAAGCATATCGAGCGGCTTCAGGATGTGCCGCTCCATTTCGAGATACCAACCGAATACGAGCCGGCTCGGCCCATGTTCAGCGATCCGCCCGTGGCCGCGGACGACGAGTTTCAGGAAGCCCCCGAGTCGGATCCAGCACCGCCGACTCAAAAGCCTGCGTTTGATTCGCTTAGGCACCTCGATCGCATCAAGGCGGCGAATGCCGAAGTCGGCTGCAATGTTGGGACGAGCCTGAGCGCAGCTCCGGATTCCAACGCCGGATACGTAATTCGGATCGACGGCACTTCGACAAAAACGGCTATTGGCGCGGACTCGACAAGCGCAAGACCCACTCAGATGGAACTACGGGACCGACGAGCCAGGCTGATGCCGAATTCGGCCCGCACTGCCCGGCCGAACGACAATCGGTCCCGCGGTGGGGCGTCTCTGCGGGTACGACGACCCAGAACCATCGCTAATTCGGGAGCACGACTCGATGAGGAACCCTAAGCAGCATTCAATATGCCGGCTGGTCATGGCAGCGACGATGATGACTATCGGGTGTGGTTGTCATACCGCGAAGACAGACTCGTCCACCGTTGCTGGTTCAGCGCCAGTACAAGTCGATCGACCGGACGATCCGGCCAATCTGTCGGACGCCCAGCGGACCGATCAGTTTTACTATTCCTATGAGGCGGGGATGAACATGATTCAGCGCGGTCAATACGCCCACGCAATGGGCGCCTTTGAAGAAGCGTTGCGAATGAATCCGTCCAGCACGGAAGCCATGTTCAATCTGGCCGCGTGTTACGACTCGATCGGCGACCCGCTTCGGGCGATCCCGATCTATCGCCGGCTGCTGAGCGAAACGCCGAACGACGCTGATTGCCACGCCAATCTTGGGACGGCGTTTATCAAGATGTATCATCGCGAGAGGAGTCCGGGATGGAGGAAAATGGCCTGGGACTCATGGAATCGCTCGTTGCAATTGAATCCGGAGCAACCGGAGATCAGGCGATACCTCGAGCAATCGAAGTTAGATAACTAGGGGGGAAGTTCGGGGGCTCGCCGGGGCAGAGGGCTGTCTTACGCGGGGATGTTGGGTTTTTTGCAGCAAGCTTTGATCCGTTTGGCTGTGTTACTTCGGTGCGTGCGGGTTGCCAACAAACGGCTCTAATCTGAAGTGACGGACGGATTATGGCTTCGTTATCCAAGGATCAAATCCTTAAGACCATTCGCCAGTCGCCCAGAGTGCCGGCGCCCTCGCAGACCGTTTCGCGCATCCTCTCTCTGACGCAGAACCCCGATTGCAACCTGACCGCGGTAGCAGAGCTGATTCAACGTGACGGCGCCCTCACCGTACAACTTCTTCGCCAGGCAAACAGCTCCCTCTATGCCACGGCCCATGCCACTTCAAGCGTCAAAGACGCCTGCGTGCGACTGGGCATCAAGCGCGTCCGGGCCGCCATCATCAACGATCACGTCGTCAGCGGCCTGGGCAAGGCATGTCCGCCGGGCTTTGACGCCAGCAAGTATTGGCAATCGGCGCTTGCCACCAGCGTCGCGGCTCGGGACTTGTGCAGCAAACTCATGCCGTCGGCGGCCGAGGACGCCGGGACTGCAGGGCTCCTGTGCGACATCGGCATCGGACTCTTGGCGTATGGTATTTCCAATGATTACAAGCCCGTACTGTCCGAATTGGGTGGGTCGCTCACACCTATGATCGAGCGGATTGAGCGTCGGGTGATCGGCGTCACCCATTCTGAAGTCGGGTCGGCAATCCTCGCGGACTGGAAGCTGGATCCGTCGGTTATCAATGCCGTTCGATGTCATCACGAAGCCGACTCTGATCTGGATGGACAGGAAAACGAGGTGAAGTTTTGTCGCATCGTCTCTGCCGCGGTGACTTGTTCGGAGCTTGCTTTGTTCGGAACTGAAATGGAAGCGGTCGATCGCCTTTTTAAGCAGGTCGGCGCGCTGTGTCCCAACCCCGATGAGGTTGTAGGTGCACTTCTGGATCAACTAGTCGTTCACATTCAACAAATCGCGGAGGGCCTGGCCGTCGAACTGGGCAGCACGGACGATCTTGCGTCGAATCTGCAGAGTGTAATAGGGGAATCAGCCCAGTCCGGCGTTTCGATGTTTTTCAAACCGATGAGCCGCAGTCTCTTCGAAAGTTGATTTCCCGCAAACCAGGCATCGGGTTCCGGACATCTTCCATCCACATTGCCGGAGGCGATCGGCCAACGATTCACCACTCCTTTTCAAGAATTGTCAGAGTTCGGAATCATGGACGGCGTTGATCCGTCGGAGATTCAGCATAATCTTCGTGATTAGCGTAGGTTGTGAATTCCGGGACCTGACAAAGGGCGAAGATTACTGCCAGAATCAGCTATTCGGTCTTGTTCGAAAACCCGGCAGCGGCCTGAAAGGTCGCCAACAGACAAGACCGGGCACCAGGCTCAGGCACCCCCTAATAACCTATCAAAAATGATTGCTTTCGCACATTTGCCGGATGAATGGGCACAGATTCCGAGTAAATAGGGTCCGGATTCCTTGACTTTCATCACCCGATTTGATGATACTGGGCGCTATGTTGCCCCATTGTGCCTTTGCAATGGGAGGGAACGGGTTTCACTGTGCTCCAATTTGCTTCTGCACGGAGCAACGGATCAAAGTGGACCCGGGCAACGGTGAGAGCAAAACGGAGGAAGGGACCTACACGTAAGCTCGATAGTGGCCGGAGGGAGAAGAGCATTCCAAACGCCGCTTTTTTCGCCGTGCTGCATGGACTCATGCAGTACTTTCGGGCTAACTCGTGATTCCCTCATACAGGTTTCGGAATCAAGGAAAGGGAGACGACAATGCTGCGACGGAATTCACGGATTGGCTGGGCATTCACCACATGGATTTGTTGCTTTGCGATTAGTGCTGGAGTCTCATTTGCGGAAGTACCGAAGACCGTCCGGGTTGTACTTTCCGGCGCAGACGCTCAGTCCGCATCGGTGGCCTACGAGGTCAACGGCCAATTGATCAAGTTGCTGCCGGCATCCGATGGCAGTCGCTATGTAAGCACGAGCGACACCAAGCTATCGCTGCATGTGGAGCATCCTGGTCTGGGAGCTTCCGTCACAACCGTCGTCCTCCCAGAGGTGGCGACAGTTTCCGTCCAGGTCGATCTTGGCACAAAGACAAGTGCCCACGTTATTGAAAGTGGTAAGTCTGCTTTCCGGCCGGTTCCCGCGGCCGATTCGCCTAAGATGTCCACAATTGCCGGGAGTAACCCGGTAACGATTGAGCAGGGCGCTTCTCCGATTCTGAACATCTCTGACTATTTTTCTCAACTACAGACTAACAAGGCCGCAGGTCAGGCAGAAAGCGGACAAAGCAATCCGACGGCCGGACCGCGTGGCGGTGGAATGGGAGGCAGCGATGGCTGCACCATGGCCGAGGCAATTAGCGGCGCCGGCACATACAATTTTGACAGCAGCGCAGCGACGACTGACGGCAACCCGCATGCGGCTTGCCTTTCTTTCAGCGAGGACCAAATCGAAGGCGATATCTGGTACTGTTGGACCTCTGATTGCGACGGCACTGTTCGAGTTGAGACATGCGGTCTGACAACGGTCGATACCCGAATCGCGGTCTACAGCAGTTGCAATGTTTGCCCGCCGACCGACGCCGAATTGCTGGCCTGCAATGATGACACTTGCAGCCTTCAATCCCGCGTTCAGTTCACCGCGGTCAACGGCCAGACCTATCTGATTCGCATTGGTAACTACCCTGGTGCTGGTGGTGGAGTTGGTCAGTTTAGTGTGACCTGTCTGCCTCCCGCGATGGAAATTTGCATGCAGCCCGCCGGCAATTGCCAGGGCCGCGATTTTTCCGATGCGCGGACCAGCACTCGTGGTGCCTTCACCACCGCGGAAGACTTGGTTCCTGCGTCAAGCGGTAACATCACCGGCCTTTGCTGGTGGGGAACCTACCAGAGTGGCGTCACTTCGGCGGACTCTTTCGAAATCTGCTATTACGCGGATGCCGGTGGATTCCCCGGCGCCGCAATTGCGTGCTTCAGCCAGGCGCTGGGTTCGCTCACTGTCGGCGGTCCCGTTGATACCGGCAATCAGATTGCCGGCATTGTCCCCGAGTTTGGCTATACCGGTTCGCACGCGGCTGTAGCCGTGACCGGCGGTCAGTGTATCTGGGTCGAAATCACCAACGGCACTACGGGCAACACATGGTTCTGGGAAATTGCACCTCCAGGTAGTGGTCGTGCAGTTCAGCACGCAGGGTCACCCGGCGGCTACTCTCCCGCGGACATTCTCTTCGGTGTCGATCTCGCGGTTTGTCTCGATGTCACCCTTGGCGATCCGGCAGCCTGCCTGCCGCCGCCGGCAACGAATGATAATTGCGGCGATTGCAGTGCGATCGTCGGCGAAGGCACGTTTGCCTTCGACAACAGCGGCGCAACGACGGACGGCCCGGTCCATGCGGCATGCTTCTTCTTCGGCCAGGACCAGATCGAGAACGACGTCTGGTTCTGCTGGACGGCGAATTGCAACGGCAGCGTCCAGATGCAGACCTGCGGACTTACTGGTGTAGATACCAAGATGGCGGTCTACAACGGCCTCTCCTGTCCGATCGACGACACAACGCTCATCGCGTGTAACGATGACGCCTGTGGTCTTCAGTCGAGTGTGACCTTTACCGCAACGAGCGGTCAGAACTACCTGATCCGAATTGGCAATTACCCCGGAGCAGCCCCGGGAGTTGGTTCCTTTAGCATCGCTTGCCTTGGCGTGGCCCCATGCAACCAGCCTGCGGCGAACTGCCACACTCGAGACTTTTCGGATGCCCGCAACAGCACGCGCGGTATCTTTACAGCGGCGGATGACTTCACGCCGGACATGAACGGTTCCATCACGGATATCTGCTTCTGGGGTACTTATTTCGACGGCGCGGGCGATTGCAGTGGGACCGGTCCTGACGCCTTCGAGGTCAGGTATTATGCCGATAACGGCAGCAATCTGCCGGGTGCACTCCTTGCGACGTTCAGCCAGTCGGGCGCTACGTTGACCGTCAGTCCGAAGTTCCCGACGGGCAATTTGATCGCCGGTCTCGTTCCGGAATACGAGTACAGCGCCAGCCACGCGGCTGTCCCTGTCAGTGCCGGAACGTGCTACTGGATCGAGATCACCAACCTCAACTCATCGAGCTGCTCATGGTTCTGGGGAATCGATGATGGTACGACCGGCAATGGTCGGTTGGTGCAGGACGGAGGTCCGCTCAATGGCTATGACGCAAGTGATGCCGAGAACGGGCCCGATTTGGCGTTCTGTCTGAACCTGGCACTCGGCGATGACTCCACCTGTGCACCGCCGCCGCCGGACAACGACGAGTGTGCAATGGCACAGTTGATCGCCTGCAACAGTTCCGTCAGTACGGACAATTCATCCGCCACCACGGACGTCAATGACCCGCTCTTTAGCTGTGCGTTCTTCGGCCCGCAGCAGGGCTTCGGCACGCTTTGGTACACCTTCGTGGCCACGGATACCGAGGCCTTCGTAAGCCTCTGCAACAGCGGCGCGACGGATACGTTGCTGGCCGTTTACAGCGGCACTTGCGGCAATCTCACTGAGCTTACCTGTAACGATGACGCCAGTTGCGGTCCATTGGGCCTTGGCTCTTCGCTTTGTGTCACCGGCCTCACCGTCGGCAACACTTACTACATCCAGGCTGCTTCGTTCAGCGGGGCTGACACGGGCGCCATTACGCTTGATCTGACCTGCCCGTGTCCGGAAGCGCCTCCTGGCGACCTTTGTGATGAACCGGTTGGCCCGCTTGCCATTCCATCAGTCACGCCGGGCACGACGGTCGGCACCAGCATCGATACTGCTCCGCTTTGCGGTACGAGCATCGGCGCCCCCGGCGTCTGGTACACCGTGATCGGAACGGGCAACACGATAACGGCTTCGACCTGCACGGGTACGTCATACGACTCGAAGCTGAATGTGTACTGTGGTCCGTGCAACAACCTGACCTGCGTTGCCGGCAACGATGACTCCTGTGGACTCCAGTCTCAAGTTTCCTGGTGCTCACAGAACGGCGCCCTTTATCGCATCCTGGTTCAGGGCTTCGGCGGAGCCACCGGTGCGTTTGAGTTGACCCTCACCGACAATGGCATTCCCTGCACGGCAACTGTGATCTGTGCCGCGGTCGGCGGGTGCTGTATAGACGGCATCTGCGTCATTCGAACGGAAGATGACTGTGCGGCCGTCGGCGGCGACTACCTCGGTGACGGCACCGATTGTGCCCTCGTCGGTGGTATGAACCGCGAGTACAATCTGGCCGTTGGTCAGGCGATTCCGGACAACAATGCCGCTGGTATCAGCAGCACCATAAACGTGCCCGACACCTTCACGGTGGAGGACGTTAATGTTGACCTCAGTGCAACTCACACTTTCATCGGTGACTTCTGTGTCACCCTGACTCACGGTGCAACGTCGGTCAACCTGATCTTGCGGCCGGGTGACGGTCTTAATGATTGCCACAGCGGTTCGCCGTTCGGTTGCGGCGAGAACAACTACAACAACATCATTCTCGACGACGAGGGGACCCTCCCGATCGAGGATCGATGTGTTCCCAGCGCGACCTCACCGCCAAACTACATTCCGAATAACCCGCTGAGCGCGTTCGACGGAATGCCGGCCGCCGGTCCGTGGATTCTGACGATCAGTGACAATGGCGCCGCCGATACCGGTACGCTTGATTCCTGGTCGCTGCACTTCACCTCGGGCGGCACTTCGCCTTGTGTGATGGAGCCGTGCGAGACGTGCCCGCCGGGCACCATTGCCATCGTCGATGGCGCCGGTGACTTCTCGGGCTGGTGCGCCAGCGTGTCTCACCCGGCCAACGTCAACATTAACGTCGTTGACGTTGATACCGCTGCTGACCGGGCGACGATCACGCTCGACAAGCTCTTTAAGGAGCCCCCGGGCTTCGGTGGCCTTGTTCCTGCGATCCTGATCGACTTCGTGCAGGTCTGTCCTGATTCGCAGACGGCCAACACGATCGTCATCACGTCGGAGAATATTACAAATCAGACGGGTGTCGATTGGCTCGACTTCCATTGGTTGCTGTTCGACGGTCCGGATGCCTGGTTTGACGTAAGTGCGTCGGGCTTCAGCGTCCTACCGTTCCAGAGCAAGCTGTTCAGCAAGTTCCTGGATAGCCCGGCCAACAATCAGGCCAAGGAAATCAGTGCTTACAACGGCGTTGTTCCGAACGGCGGCCTCTTCCAGCCGGGCGGCGGTGCTGCTCCGATTCAGATCGGTGTCGATCTAAGCGGTGCTGCTCGAGTCTCGTTCACTCTGAAGGAGTGGCCGACCCTTGACGGAATCGTGATCTCCGGCGGCTGCTGCCTCGGCCTTGATTGTGTCACTTTGACGCCGAGCGATTGTGCCGCGTCAGCGGGACGCTACCTCGGTGACGGCGTTGCCTGTTCATCCACGGCGTGTCTGCCGCAGAACGACGAATGCGAGAACTGCTCGACGGTGACGACGGGCGTTCCGGTGAACGGAACGACGGAGGGAGCCACGGGCACGGACATCACCACCTGTGCGTTTAACGATACAATCGACGTCTGGCACTGCTGGACGGCGGATTGCACCGGAACCGCGACGTTCGACCTGTGCGGTAGCGCGTTCGACACGACGATTGCCGTGTTCAGCGCCTGCACCGGCGGTACGGAGCTCGCCTGCAACGACGACTTCAACTGCGACGGAGTCGGCGGCAATGAGCTGCAGTCACGTGCTACGCTCTCGGTCACCAACGGCACGACCTACTACATCCGTGTTTCAGGTTTCAACGGCACGACGGGCAGCTACACGTTGAACGTCAGCTGTGCCCCGGGTGGTGGAACAGGTTCCAGCCGAAGGAACGGACCTGTTCAGGCCACGGGCGCTCAGCGCCAGTGATTTAGTTGACATTCGAGCCCTTGGCCGGTTCTGCCCCCGGCCAAGGGGCCTCGATTTTCGTACTGGAGGCAGAAATCGGCGACCGAGTTGTCGATTATCGATGCGTGCGAATGGGGAACGAAGTTTAGTCTCTGGTCCGGCCAGTGAATAAGATGAAGTCAGGAGATGGAAGAATGAAGACGCGAACGCTTGTGACAGCCTGCTCGGCCTTTGCTTGCCTGCTGGTTATCTCCTCTGTCGCCCAGGCGGGCATGACCGTCGTACTGGGCGGCGGTTGGGAGGCTGATATCGGCGATCCTTCAGCTGTGAGCATCAATGTCGATGCCGATTGCAATACCCGCACGGTGTGCGATTTCATCGCCATTGAAATCTCGAAGGATTTCAGGCAGCCCCCGCTGCCCAATGGCAATTTTCCGGGCCTGGACATCATCTTCCGGCAGATAGCCGACGATGCTGACACGGTCCCGAATATCGTGATCCTTGACGAATCGGTCACGAATCAAACCGGCACGGACTGGACCGACTATCACATGACGGTCGGAACGGGCGGCAACGTCTGGTTCGATACCATTGACTCCAGCGGTTTCAGCATGAATCCGTTCGCCAACAGCATGTTCATGGACCCCAGCAATGTCTTTGGCGGCAATCCGAGCCGGGCAACGGACTTCTGGGCTGATGGCGGAATCGTATTCAACAATTCGTCATTCTTCCCCGGTGCGGGAGCTGGCGAAATGGTGATTTCAGTCGATTTGAGCGGCGATGATGTCGCCTTCGTCCTCAGCGAGTACCCGACTCCCGAGCCCGCGACGCTGGCTCTGCTTGGCCTTGGCGGCCTTGTTTGCCTCCGCCGCCGCCGCTGATTGACCCCGGCCCTGTGCCGGCGATTTCGGGGCGTTGCTCGGCGGTGGTGCTCAATTGGAGCAACCCGCGCGGCAGGCTTCAGGTCGCTTTTTTGGGGCATGATTCGATCTGGCTTGGCTATCTAGTCCTGACTTATGATCATTCGAAAGGCTCCGTCCAGCTTGCTTGGGCGGAGCCTTTCTCGTTTTGTCTGACCGTCGCGTTGTACGGTGCCCTTCGGGGTGACGTTCGGTGGGATCGGTTCCCCCATTTCGGCCTCGCTCGCTGGCGGCGACTCTCTATGAACCCTCACCAGGCCAACAGCAGCGCAACCCCGGAATAACCCGAGTCTGGCGGCGAAAAAATCCCCATCGCGGCCATCGCCCCAGGGCCGATTGTCATTTTCCAGGCATTAGGGTGCGATCCAGGTCTGGTACGAGTCTTGCTTAAATCTGCTCAGTGGAGACTGTCAGACCAGACTGGCCGTGAAACCAGATTGTGTCGTTCCTGGCGGAAATCGAGTCCGGTTCGGGTCTTGGATCGACCAACCCAGTTGCGGCTGACACGAGTCTCACAAGACGAACCATGAGCACGGAAGGTCCCTTATTCTGGGAGGCAAGGCGATGACCGAAATTCGCAAAGAAGGCGAGCGCCGACTTGTTCCTATGTGTGAATCGAACTCGGCTATTCTTCCGGACGAAGGTTTTTTTGAGGGAATGGGCCTATTCGGCAAATCCTCCGCGTTCAGAGGCGTACTTTGTCGCATTCCGGCTGCATCCCGCGGAACATCGCCGATTCTTATTGTGGGAGAACAGGGGACCTGCAAGGAGCGTGTCGCCCGAGCCGTCCATTATTCTTCCCAACTCGCCGGTGGTCCATTCGTAGCGGTTGACTGCGCCTCGCTGCCTCGCCAACTGGGTGAGACGGAGCTATTTGGCAACGGCCGTCGCGGCCTGATCGAAGCATCCGAGGGCGGCACCTTGTTTCTGGATGACATTGCCGAGCTGGCCATTTCCGTACAGGCCAGCTTGGCGCATTTTCTTGAGACCGGGCGCGTGAGCGGTCGCGACATCGCCTCGCCTCGCAAGGTAGCTACCCGGATCATCGCCTCGGCATCCCCGGAGGTGGACCGACTTGTCGCGATGGGGTTGGTTAGATCCGATTTGCTTCAGCGAATTGCGACCGTGCGTCTGGAACTGCCGCCTTTGAGGGCTCGGTCGGAAGATATCGCGCCGTTTGCCCATTGGTTTATCAAAAAGCTCGCGGCGGAGTACGGCTGCAAGCCACCATTGCTGGAAGACGCGGCTATTTCGGTGCTCCAGCAATATCACTGGCCGGGCAATGTACGGGAGTTGGAAATTCTTCTTCGCCAACTTGTTGTTAAGCACCCGTCTCAGTCGATCGGTCCCGCTGAGCTACAGTCGCAGATGACTTCGATGGCCGCGACGAGTCTGGATTCCGATTGCTCGCTTGCACAGGCGGAGCTGGTTCACATTCGCAATGTACTGGGACGAGTAAAGGGCAACAAGACGCATGCGGCGCGTATCCTGGGGATCGATCGCAAAACACTGCGTCAAAAGCTGCGGCAGCCTGAAGAACACGCCGTCAGTTCAAGGGGCTGATACGGCGGCCGCAGAGCATGAAAAATCACCGCCCTGAATCGCCATTGGCGACTCAGGAGAGCCGTGTTTCCCGGTCAATTCGACGCCTCAAACTTTGACTTTGCCGCTCTAATTCGTTAGCCTATGGTGAAGAGGCGGAGGAAGGTTGAGGCCTATCGACTTTCAGGGTGGAGTGGGCCCCAACATTCAAGTCGGAAGCCCGTAGGCGCGAGCCGTACTGGTTTCCGGCTTTTTTATTGGGTGCATCAATTCTGACTGGTCGCAGGCATCAGTCTTCGATCTCTGCGGTTGCTGCGTCACGGTCGACTCCACCTTCGGTGTTCAGCCCTTCCTGCAGGTCGTTCTTGCATATCTCTCGCAGGATCGTCGTCGCATAACAGCCCGCGTCGAGGGCAAATGCCAGCTCAACGTAAGCGCCGTGATCGTCGCTCCCACGATCGATGCGTAGATCCTCCATGGCGAATCGCAGCGGACGGCGCGAGCCGTGAATCTTCATGCCCTTAACGGCTCGAAAATCGTCAGGGTCTATTTGCTCCGCGTCGAGAATTGCCTTTTCGACGCGCCCAGGCTCACCCTGCGCGCACGTCATGCGCGCACCGAAGATGGGGCCCGTCGGGGATATCTCAAACGATGCGGCACGGGGCGCTTCGGCCGCGGCGTCCATCACCAGAAAGACCGAACCATTCTCGTGCTTGAAGGCAAGATCGCCCTCCATCACGCGATCGAGTTGGTCGAGCCGCTGGGCCAGGCATCGGTTGAATAATTCGGACTGATAAGCGCTGACGAAGAACTTTCTAAGTCGTTGGTCGATCGCGTGAAAGGCACGCTTGTGCTTGCCGCCGGATCTGGCCATGGCCCGGCATGCCCGGGCATTGTCGCGGAAGCCATATGGCCAGGCCTTTGCGGCGGCCTCGTATTCGCCAGAGTCATAGAGCTGTCGGGCGCGCAATACCTCGCCGGTGTCATGGGGGCCGGCCTTGCCAAGCATCAAGTCCATGACAAGTCCGGCGTCGCGCTGAAGGACGGCGCGTCCGATCGTGCCGGTATCGCCACGAGAGCCGAATCGCTGGCTGCCGAAGTAGTTGGGCACACCTCGCTTGCGGAGTGTCTCAAGAACGCTCTCCAAATCACCGAATCTCCCAGGGTCGCAGTCTCGCATCTTGATACGAAAGCGATTGCCACGCAGGTGCCCGATCCGGAGCTTGTTTCCATGTCGACTCACCGAAAGGACGCGAATGCGGGGAATGTCGAGGGACGCGACTTTCTTGGGGTCGATGTGCTCAATGCTCAGCGTCTGCACGGTGATTGCCCGGGCATCCTTCAATCCCGCCAAGCCGATGTCGCGTGACTGAACACCGAGTGCGCGGCCGATATCGTGGATGGCTCTCATGGTGGCGAGGCCGCGCTTTTCGATCGTGAAATAGATGTGGTCGCCGCTGCCGCAGGGCTGGTAAGCGGGGATCTCCTCGACGAGGAAGTCTTCATAGCGGCGTTTGATGGCCCCGGGCATCGCGGGCACGTCGGCAGTCAGGAAGGGCAGGGTATCCGTTGGGGACGTAGATTCGATGATGCTCATATGAATCAATGTAAGTGGAGTTGACCTCGAAGGCTACCGAAGAGTATAGTGAAGATGTCGGGTGTGGTTCTCGGTCCATCTCTTCGGCCGCTACATCCGGCGAGGCTCATGCCGAAACTCGCCCGATGCCCAGCAGGGTCGCGCGGCTTTCGACATCGGCCTGGAGTCTGTTGCAGGTCGATTTTATGGACAACGACGCGCTTGAGCGCTGCCAGGCGACCCTTGGCTATCAGTTCAACGACCCTACCCTCCTTGTGTCAGCTCTGACGCACGCTTCCATCGCTACGACCCGCCTACAAAGCAATGAGCGACTGGAGTTCCTTGGGGACGCAGTGCTGGGCATGGTGGTATGCCGGTATTTGTTCGAGAAGTACCCCGAGTATCTCGAAGGGGAATTGACCAAGATCAAGTCGTCGGTTGTCTCGCGCAAGACGTGCAGTGAGATCAGTGAGGAGATCGGCCTGCCTCAATTCTTGTTTCTCGGAAACGGAATCGCGGGTCGATCGAAGTTGCCGACTTCGCTTTCGGCCGCCGCGTTGGAATCGTTCATTGCGGCGATGTTTCTCGACGCCGGCCTGGAGCGGACGTCGGAGTTCATTCTCAAGCACATGGTCAGCTATATCGACGCCGCGGTCGCCAGTGAGCATCAATACAACTACAAGTCGCAGCTTCAGCAGTTTGCCCAGAAAAACAGCGGCGACACGCCGTCATACGAGGTCCTCGACGAAAAAGGGCCGGACCACGCCAAGTGCTTCGAGATTGCAGTCTGCATCGGCGGCCGTCGCTTCAAGAGCGCCTGGGGCCCGAGCAAGAAAGACGCCGAGCAGAAGGCGGCGCTGAACGCCTTGATCGAGCTTGAGTTGATTCCCGCCGAAGCGGCGATGGCCTAACGGCTAGTCGTTCTGCACTTCCGACGCCGCGTCAGTAACAAGACTCCGCTACCGAAGAGCCCAATCGCAGCCGGCTCAGGAATGTTCATCACCGTGATAACAGGAAGCGGAAGTGCCCCGTAGGGCCAAGTGCCGGCATAGATGCCAACCGCCGGGCTGTTGGGGCCAATCTGGATGATCTCATAGAAATCAAACCCCTCGGGATCATTGCCTCCGAATTCCAAGAAACCTACGCCGCCAAAAATGTCGAGAACCTGAGGATCTCCCATTGCCTTGGTCTTGGTCAATCGGAAATTCAGGACATTCCAGATAGCCGGTCCAGGGCCTGATAAATTGGCGCCGGCGGCACCGTGGATGAGGAATCCATTGGGTTCATTGGCTCCCACGAGATGGCTTATGGTCGTGACTTCGCTTATTGGGATTTCAATGTTGCTAACGGTTGCCTTGCCAAAGACGGTCGGATCGAGGATTCCGACGTCAAGGCTCCAGCCAAATGCGCCGCCGTCGTCGTTTTGATACCAACCGGAGATATCCCACGTGCATGTAAACGCCAAGTTGACGTCACACTCCAATTCGAGGGCCTCGCCCCTGGCACCCTGATGGCTGACGCTTCCTGCAGGTGAGGCGGATGCCGCGGTGAAATAAACCGCACCCGCACCCATCAAAGGAGTCGGCAGGGCAACTGCGACAAACAAACAAACGAGCACTAAGCACTGGGGTTTCATGGCAATTCTCCTCTATTAACTTGTGTAACGAACAACCAAGTATGGGATGATTCAGTGTGTGTGCTGACCCGGAGGCTACTGCAACGCGGTGGTCGGAACAGGATAAGAACTAGATGCGATAAGAATCAGCGCGAGTATACCAAGTCTTGGCCGCATTGATTGCCTCCTTTAGGCCCGATTCTTCGGCACCGATCATTGATTCAGTGCCATGAATCAACCATTAATTATACGAATCCAATGCGGTCGATTGCAAGCTTTGGGGAACCCGGTCACTGCGTCGGCAGGCGCAGGTCGGCGGCGTCGAAGAGAGATTCGAATGCAAACCCTGCTGCACGGATGTTTTGCCCGGCTCCCTGGCCGCGATCGACCACTGCGACGATTTTCTCCACCGTCGCACCCGCCTCGCTAATGGTTTTGGCGGCCTCCAGGACCTGGCCGCCGGTGGTAGCGATGTCTTCAACGAGCAACACGACGTCGCCTGGATTGATGCGCCCTTCGTACATCTTGCCCGTGCCGTAATCCTTCCTGGCGTTGCGGATGATGACGAATGGCAGACTGGCCGCCATTGCCGCCGCTGCCGCGAGGGCGACACCGCCGAGTTCCGCGCCGGCGATGAGTGTCGTCTGTGGGGAGGCCTTCCCGGCAAACAGCCGACCTAGTTCGGCGAGGATGTCTGGCTGAGTTTCGAAGAGATACTTGTCGACGTAGAACGTCGATTTTTTTCCTGAGCGGAGCGTGAAGTCTCCCTCCAGATAGGCGACGGAGCGAATTCGCTCGGCGAGCTCTTTGTGGGTCATGTTTCCTTTCCGGTATGCATAGCTCGCGAACGGGCGCGGCATTGTCATCCCTGAACGTGCGGACTGCGCTTCGGCACCCATCGCGTGTTGAGCTGGTGCGGCACGCCCAGCAGGTCGCAGAGCTTTCCGACTACGAAATCCACGAGGTCATCCACCGACTTCGGTCGCAGATAAAACCCCGGTGATGCGGGACAGATGATACCACCTGCGCGGCTGATTCGGAGCATGTTCTCCAACTCGATCTGCGAAATCGGCATCTCCCTGTGTACAAGAATAAGTCGGCGTGCTTCTTTGAGGTGGACGGCGGCGGCCCGGGAGATGAGATTCGCGCCCGTGCCCGAGGCAATGTCGCCCAGGGTATTGCTGCTGCACGGACAAATAATCATGCCGTCCGTGAGAAACGACCCGCTGGCAAGCTTGGCCCCTACATCGCGATATGGGTATGCGGTAATCGAGGAGGCCAGGGCCTCACCAACCAATACCTGTGGGGTCGGGTCGGAGATTTCGAGTTCATCGACGAAGAGCTGCCGACCGTGCGGGGAAATGACCAGGTGGACGTGAGCCCCACCCTCGACCAGCGATTTGATCAGCCGAACGGCATACGGCGCACCACTTGCACCACTAACAGCAACAACAATTTGCTTAGACATGGGTCACTATTCCGATTCAGCTTGCGATTCTCGTTGCATCATGGACAGGGAGGCAAGTCGTTCCTTGGCCTCCAGTGACCAGCAGCTA
Source organism: Planctomycetia bacterium (assembly GCA_015075745.1). Taxonomy (NCBI): domain Bacteria; kingdom Pseudomonadati; phylum Planctomycetota; class Planctomycetia; species Planctomycetia bacterium. The sequence continues at coordinate 1,045,623 of JABTTW010000002.1, read as the reverse complement.
TCGGGCTGTAAAGTAGTTAATTCTGTCAGCACTGCGCGGGCTTCGGCGACCAGCGAGTCTTCCTGTAAGACCTCCGCCAGGCGCATGCGGGCCTCCGCGACCGCCGGGCGATCCCGCAAGTCTTCCACGGTCTGGCGAAGTCCGATGATGCGCCTGCTGATAGCCCTTTCCAACACCTCGATTCGGATGCGAGCGTAGTCCGCTGTCATTGAATGCGGAAAGGCGGCAATCAGCGCGACGAGGTTCTCGCGGTACATCGGCGAAGTCGTGTCGAATCGAAGCATGAGTTGGAGCGGATGAACCATCTGATCAACATCACACGAAGGCGTTACGAAAATCCTTGAATATTGAGTCACCGGATCTGGCAGGCATGTAGAGATCATTTCATGGAGCCTGTTCGCCTGGAGCCGGACGAGCTTTAAGTTGACGCCGAGTCCGGCGGAGGGGTCGGCCTTTTGAAAAACCGACTGACGCAGTTGCGGTCCGATGGCAGGGCGAGTAGAAGTCGCCGGCTCAGCAGGTTGAATCAGCGGCTCGAGCAGTTGGAGGGCCTCATTGAGCCGTCCGCCCTGAGCCTCAAGGATGGCGAGCTTGTAGGCGGCGACCGCTGCGAGGGACGAGTCGGCGTATCCCTGCTCGATCGATCTCCAGGTATGACGCGATGACACACTCGGCAGATCTACGCGAAACTCAAGCCACCAGTCTCTTGAAAACCTCGCATGGTTGATTCTCGCATCCTGAGCCTGGCCCTTAAGGAAATTCACCGGGGCCGCATACCGAGACCACGGAAAATTCCTTAGGAATTCGTCACATCGCACGATTGCCCAGGCCCGATCGTCTTCGGCCTTGACGACGACTCGCTTCGCCACTTTCTTCAACCATTCTCGATAGATGGCCTCGTATGAGTCTTCTGAGTGGGAACCCCAGTCATTGGTGGCGAGGCGGTGCGCTTCTGACGAAATGTCCATCGGGGCAAACATGCGGGCGCTTCGCCGGCCGAGATCGTGCTCAAGTATGCGAAACTCCAGCTCGTCCCGCCCGACCTGCGTGTGAAACAGCACCACGGGAACGGCGAAGACAACGGCCAGCACAGGCGGGACACCACCCGGGCGATAGTCAATCAATCGGGCAATCGCCAGCGCCAGTGCGCAGATGACACAGGAAGTGAGGATCGCCAGCACCCACGGCGCGTACATCAGTGCCTTATTCTCAATGGGCACGCCGCTGGACCCCGCAGGTTCCCACGAGGCGGAGACAAAGTAGATTCCGACGGGGACAAGGCCGAGCAGTGCCGACGCGAAGCGAAAAGAAAACCTGAACCTGGGAAGCGACGCCAGCACGCAGCCGAACAGGACCGTCAAGCCAAGCCACGGCATGGCGGCGAGGAAAATTACCATGGCCGCAAATAGGATCGAGAAAGGCAGGCGATAGAGGATCGCCACGAGGATCGGAATCGAACAGGTCGATGCGAACAGGAGCCCAACGATGACGCTGTGGATCGGCACCGCATCAACGCTGATTGGAAAAAGCAGGAATTGCGAAAGGGTGACCTGCTCCTGCCCGGAAGGGTTGAAGGAACGATACATCAGTTCGGCATAGCCGGAGTACAGCCAGGGTGCATAGGCCCCGGTCCGAAGCCAGAACATGAAGCAGCAGAGGCCTGCGAAGAGCAGCGCGAGCAGGCACAGCATGAGAACGGCGCGGCGGCGATACTTCGGCGCGGTCCGTGACCAAACGTCTACGAAGTGCGTGGGCGCTTCTTGAGGCTGCGAAGTAAACGGAACATCGCTCATCACGACTTCCAAGCCAGGTGAATCGTGACCACGCCCAGCGTCAGCCGATGATGCTCGACTCGGGCGAATCCGGCGGCGGTCAGGCGCTTTGCCATCCCTTCCGCGTCCACAAAAGTGGAGACCGATGCTGGAAGATATTGGTACGCGCCTGACCGGTCGTGGCTGATCAGTGTTGCCAGTCTGGGAAGAACGCGGGACAGATAGAACATGTATAGCCCGCCAAGTAGCGGCGTTCGCGGCGTCGAAAACTCGAGTATCACGAATCGGCCTCCGGGACGCAGAACGCGATATGCCTCGGAGAAGCCCAGTCCTAAGTCCTGAAGATTTCTGACACCAAACGCGCAGCTCGCGATGTCAAACGACTCATTCGCAAATGGCAGATGAAGTGCGTCCGCCTGAAACCATTCGATTTGACTGTTACCGCCGGAGCCTGTGCGGCTTTGGGCTCGCCTCAGCATCCCGGATGAGAAATCGCAGCCGACGACGCCATTGGGATGTGCCGCGGCAAAGGCGCGGGCAAAGTCCCCGGTTCCGCAGGCAAGGTCGATCACCCGGTCGGCGGTTGTGACGGCGGCCAACTCGACAGCCCTCCTTCGCCAATAGGCATCCCGTCCGAGCGAGAGCCACCGGTTGACCTTCTCATACGTCGGAGCGATGGCATCGAACATCGCCTGCACACGCGCAGCCTTGTCGGGCTGACCGTGCGGATCGGAAAGTCGGGACTCATCCCATACCAAGGGCTTCGAGGCGGTGTCGACCATTGCCGGGGTATTTTAGCCGATGATCCGGGCAGCGAGGAAGCAACCAAACATGGTGAAAAACATGAACGGCGGCACGGCTACAGAAAACGAATCACCGTACCACAGGCACAAAAAAGACCGATGGCAAGCAAAACGGATGACCAGCTAACCTCGAAATAGAACCGGAGAATGCCCCCAATGGCCAATGAAATGAGAATGAACCAAAGCATCATTGCCCCCGCCATTGTGATGAAGCCGCCTACATATCGCCTTACGACCACAAATGAGCCTGGGGGCACCCAGTTGATGACGGCGAACGAGGCAACGATGAGCACAATCCCAAGCGCCTTTCGCCCGCCGTCCCACTTGGTGGCACGGACGAAACTTTGAACTTCCTCGGAAGTCTCGATCGCCCGGTGACGTGCTTCTGAAAGTGTGAAACTGTCCCCACACTCAGGGCACCGCCTCGAAACAAGACCGGTGAGGTTGTAATCGCAGTTCGGGCAAAGGTGCAGCGGGCTTGCGGGCACCGGCAACTTTTCTCTGGCTGCCTCCAAACTGTGTCGCTCAATCATTCGTCGATTCCGTACTCGCGCCACCGTCTGTCGACGAGCCCGCGAATCTCGTCAGACATAACGAGTCGTTGGGGCCAGTCGCGCACAATGCCTTCGCCGGGAATCTTGCGAGTCGCGTCGATGCCCATTTTACTTCCTGCGGCAAGATAGGGCGCGGAGTGGTCGAGAATATCCATGGGGCCGTCCACCATAAACGTATCGCGTCGCGGATCCACGTTTGCGCCAACCGCGAACATGACTGCCTGTTCATCGTGGACGTCAACGTCGTTGTCGACGATGACGATGAACTTGCTGAACATCATCTGCCCGGCGCCCCAGATGCTGCTGGCGACTTTGCGTGCCTGGAGAGGGTACTCCTTGTGAATCTTGACGAAGCAGAAGTTGTGAAAGGCGCCCCATTGCGGCAGGTTGTAGTCGACGATGTCCGGCACAAGCATCTGGAGCAGCGGCAGAAAGATGCGCTCAGTGGCCTTGCCCATGTAGTAGTCCTCCATCGGCGGCAGGCCGACGATGGTGGTCGGGTAAATGGGGTTCTCCCGATGCGTGACGGCCGTAACGCGAAGCGTCGGAAACTCATCCGCGAGGCTGTAGAAACCGGTGTGATCCCCAAAGGGACCCTCGCGGGCGGTTTCCCGCGCACTCACGAAGCCCTCGATGACAATCTCCGCGTTTGCCGGCACGTTGATCGGAATCGTCTTTGCCGGAACAAGTGGAATGCCCCCATCGTTAAGGAATCCGGCGAAAAGTAGCTCGCTGACATTCGGCGGGAGGGGGCAGGTGGCCGCATAGGGCAGGACGCTTTCGCCTCCGAGGACAATGGCGACCGGCATGTCCTTGCCCTCCGCCGCCCACATTCGGTGGTGCCGCGCTCCATCATGGTGCATGTGGCAATGGAATATCGCGGACTTAGCGCCGGTGACTTGGATGCGGTACATGCCGATGTTCGGCTCGCTGCCGTCGGGAGCAGTCGTGTAGATTCCCGGCAGCGTGATAAATCGACCTTGTGCAGCGTCCTGGGACCCCGAGCTTAGGGCCGCGGAATTCATCGCCGCCCGTTTCCGCCCAACGATGACATCTTCATCGCTTCCGCCATCGTGGGGCCAGCATTTGATGATCGGCAGTGCCAGTAGGTCTGCATCGCCCGTGTGAACCACCTCCTGGCAGATGCCGCGCTTGACGACCTTCGGTCCAAAGCCCGCGATCTTCGCAAGCTCCGGAAGCATCTTCATCTTTTCCATAAACGAGGTCGGCGGTTCCGGTTTGATGAGCTTCTGTACCTTGGCAGCCAGACTCTCAAAATCCTCGCAGCCCAGTGCCATGCGCATTCGTGCGTAACTGCCGAAGAGATTGATTGCCAGGGGAATGCTACTCCCCTTTACGCGATCGAACATAAGCGCGTGTCCTCCGGTGCCGCCGTGAACTGGATCGGTTTTCGGCGCGACGTGCAATCCCTCCGGACAGGGCGACTTGCTCACACGATCCGCGATTTCAGTAATCTCCAGGAGCGGGTCAACTTCTGCGCGAATTCGCTTCAGTTGACCCGCCTTCTCCAGGGCGTCCACGAATGACCTCAAATCTGTATACGACACGCCGAACTCCTTCACTGCTGTCCACTGCCCACCAATGTCGCTGAATGTTATCCGCAGAACGTACCTTGGGGAGTGTTCAGAACTTTCACTAATTTTCGGACCTGAAGCGGCTAATCGGAAGTCCGCAACCGCTCGGACCGATGAGCCGATGCTGTGCACCCGTCGAGTCTCGATGGCGATTGCGTACCGATTGGGGGTGAAACAATGGCGGAGGAACCGATCCGGCTCGGCGACGATGGCACGGAAAATTCCTCACCCAATGATTGCCTCATCCCACTGGAGCCCAACAACGGGGCAACCACGCTGGAGGTCCAGGATAGCCTGCGCGAAGAAAAGGGATCGCGAATTACCGCCGATCCCACTGACCGCGCGGTGCGCAGCCATCGCAAGGAAGCCAGAAAGTCGATCGAGGGAGTCTGGGTGCTGCTTGAGCCAGACGCGAATTGCGGCGGCAGTATGCAGGTCGAGTGCCCGTTAGTTGACATATCACTCGCAGGTTTCTCGGTCATCTATGACAAGGCGATCAGCGTCGGCACGAAGGGTTATGTTTCATATCGAAACATGTGCGACAAGCCGATCCGCGTGGCCTTTACGATAAAGTGGTGCATTCGTCAGTCCCAGTTTCGGTACCTCATCGGCGCGAGCTTGGACAAGAGGCTCAACATCGAAGATCGAAGGCCCGCGAAAACACGCCCCGGACGGCATGTTGTTTCGGGCATCCGCGCTCGCCGGATTTTCGATGTGGCACCGGTTGCATCGCCCGCATCGGCGAATCACGATTTCCGATTGCCGGCGCCGCACGTCATCTCGCCCCAGGTCGGAGAGACTGAGGAAATCCCCTTGGCGGATGATTGAGCACCCCTGAGCAAATCGCGTCTCCGCTTAAACGGGCCGTCGATTGACGATTCCCCAGTCGATACTTACCGTACATTGTCCGATCAGGCTTTGGAGCCCTTTTTCATGGTCCGAACGCTCAGTGCTGTCATACTTCTCTTGCGACCGGCCCAGTGGATCAAGAACATTTTCTTGTTCGCGGCGTTGGTGTTCGGTGCTCGCCGAGGCGAGCCGGAGGCCATTTTGTTGTGCGGCACGGCATTTGTGATTTTCTGCCTGCTCTCCGGCGCCGTTTATGCCTTCAACGATATGCGCGATTATCGTGAGGATGCGTTGCACCCCACGAAGAAACGTCGCCCCGTCGCAAGCGGCGCGATTTCCCCTGCCATGGCGGGCGGGATCGCCGTCTTGCTGGCCATCGTCGCTCTGGCTTGGTCCCTGAGACTACCCGGTGGCTTCGCAATCACGGCGCTTAGTTTTCTAATCCTTAATCTGGTCTACACATTATGGGGCAAGTACCAGGTTCTCTTGGACGTCATCCTGATCGCGATGGGTTTTGTCATGCGGGCGCTGGCGGGCGCCCAGGCGATCGACGTGGAAGTGTCGGCGTGGCTGATCATTTGCACCTTCACACTGTGTCTTTTCCTCGGCTTCGGAAAGCGCCGCTGCGAACTAGCCGTGTTGGAGACAAGCGAAAAAGCGGCCGCGCACCGGGCCACGCTGGCAAGATACAATCCGGGCCTGCTGACGCAGCTCCTGGCGACCAGCGGTGGTATCGCGGTCATCACTTTCCTTCTCTACACGCTCGACCCCAGCACTTCATTCCACTCGCTCGTGTTCACTACGCCGATCGTTTTTTACGCTATTTTTCGATATGCGACGGTCATTGAGCTGGGAGAGCGAACCGGACCGACGGATGTCCTTGTGAATGATCGTCCCTTCCTGATTACCGCGATTGCCTGGACGATCATCACGATGGCCCTGGTCATCTATGGCGAACAGATTGAGAAGTACCTCCCGAGACTGAGATACCCTGGCCAGACTCACGGCCAGGTCATGTCCGACAAATAGCACCTGTCAGAATAGTGGCGGGTGACATTCCAGATCGAGATTCGACGCATTCATCGTGGCTCAGCGAATTGCGATGATCGCCGTAATGGTTCGCCAGTCGATGAAGCAATTCGCTTCTACACGGACAAGCTGGGCTTCGAATTGTTGGAAGATACAGACCACGGCAAGGAGAAACGCTGGGTGCGAGTTGCGCCGCCAGGCGAGGGATCGGCCGAGTTCCTTATGGCGCGGGCTGTCGATGCCGAACAATCCGCGCGTGTCGGGAACCAGACCGGCGGCCAGGCTTTTCTCTTTCTAGAAACGGATGACTTCGAACGTGATTACCGACTGATGTGCAATCGCCGTGTGACGTTTGTAGAACCACCCCGAAACGAGCCCTATGGGAAAGTAGCGGTCTTCGTGGATCTCTATGGCAACAAAGCTGACCTTATAGAGCCGGCGTGATTCATGGTCGATCCCATATCGCTAATTCGCGAAATCCTCGGCACATTGCAATTGACATAATTCTCTGACAAGTAAGTGGTTATGGGGCTTTGGGCCTCTGCCGGCATTGGATGAGCGAACCAGCCCCCGCCCCGCAGCGATAATCATGACAGGAATGGCATTGCAAGCGTCGTCTATTAAGTCAGAGGTGGACGTGATTGCGGCAGGGACCCCAGAAGAGGTCGATCAGTCGCTGATCGCCGCTGCGCAGCGTGGCGAGCGGAGCGCGCTCGATGCGTTTGTGCGACGAAATGATCGGTGGGTTCGCAGCGTTATTTACACCACTTGCGGAAGCACGCCCCATGCAGACGACATCGCCCAACATATATGGATGCGTGTATGGGAGCAGATCGGCACGCTGGTGGAAATCGCCCGATGGCGAGGCTGGTTGTACATGCTGGCCCGAAATGCCGCGATCGATGCCGGACAGAAATCGAGCAGGCTGCGAAAGCGGCAGGCGTCGCTCCCGGACAATGGCGAGCACGTCGCGACGCAGTCCGAAGAGCCGGCGCTTCGCATCGCCCGTGCTGAGGACGAACGTCGCATACTCAATGCGATCAAAGGGCTGCCTACGATCTACCGCGAGCCATTCATGCTTCGACACCTTGAGGAATGGAGCTATGCCCGAATCGGCGAGGCCCTCAATTTGCCCGTGGACACGGTTGAGACACGATTGGTCCGGGCACGGAGGATGCTGCGTGAGACCCTCGCTGATTTACAGGCTGGAGGGCAGGTGAACTGAGAATGAACGATCATCGCGACAATTCCACTGACTCTGTTAGCGAACGTGCTGAGCTCCTGATTTGCCGCCGCCTGGATGGCGAGCTGAATCTCGAAGATGCTCGCGAGTTGGAGTTAATTTTGGCTCATACGCCTGCCGCGCGAAGGATGTTGGCGGATTATGAGCGGCTCGATGGTCTGGCTGCGGCGGCCCTGAGGGCGGATTCTCAAAATGCGAAGACGGCGGTCGCGCCACGACGCACCGGCGGCTTCAGGCTCGCCGCTGCCGGCGCCGTGCTGACAGCGGCCGCCGTCGTCGCCTTGTCATTCCTGCCCAACTTGTGGCGAGCGAGTCGGACGGGCGACGGGCAGGTTGCTCTCGATCAGGGCCGTGTGGCGCCCACTCAAACGATGGGAACTCCATCTTCGACCGATGTTGCCCCGCAGTTCGTCGACTATCGCAACATGAACTATCAGCCGTCGCGGCGGCAGCAGGATGTCCTGAGGGACGTCATTGGTGTCCGGGCTAAGGACCAGAAAAATCGGGACGTCATCTATATTTTTGAACGGAATTCCGAGGCGACTCGGATCATACCTATATCCGGCGATTTTTAGTCGTGCCGGCTAGTGCGAGCCTTCAGGAGCATCCGGCTGTTGCGGCCAACGGTGTTCGTCAGCCACGAACCGGATTCGCGAAAAGGAGTTGTAAGGACATGTTGCCAATTCAGACTATCTTGATGCTCACTGCCGGCTTCTATTGGCCCGCGGTCAATATCGTCGCTCCTGCCGACGGCGTCCAACCGACGAAAGTCGTGATTGAGGCGCAGGCGTCGGCCGACGGCGGGGACGGCGCCCCACGCATTATTAAGTTCAACGGCAATGCAATCGCCACCGGCGCAGATGCCGGAGTCTGGGTGGCTGCGGCGCCCGCAGACCCGATCGCAGGTCAGCACCAGGGAATGAAACTACGAATGGTCGCTCCCGAAGCGGCGGATCTTCCGGCGGGCGGCCCATGGCTCGGCGTGCAGTTTGGCCCGGTTCCCAGGCCGCTTGCAGCTCATCTCAAACTGGGCGATGACAAGGGGCAGATGATCCTGAATGTTGCCGAAGGTTCTCCGGCCGACGTCGCGGGACTTCAGCAATATGACGTGATCACCGCACTTGACGGCCAGTCGGCAGCGGGCGACATCGGTGCGTTTTTAGAGGTCGTTCGGTCCTGGCTGCCGAATCAGTCGCACAGCCTGACGATTATGCGAGGCTCGCAGCAGATCCAACTTACCCTCACCGTTGGCGCCCGACCGGCCGCCGATGCTATGCCGAAATTCAAATATGAGTCAGCCGTCGAGGAATTGGCGAAGGACCGGGTTTTCGGTCGAAGCGGCATGTTGCAGAAGGACGACCAGGGCAATTGGACTTTCAATGGGTTTAATTCGCAAAACCTCCCGGACTTCTGGAAGTCCATCCCAGACGTATCTGACTTGGATTTCAACATCATGGTGCCCGGCCCCGGCGATGGTCAGCAAAACCGGCTTTTCGTACAGAAGTCGGAAGGCGAGGAAATTCGCATTTCCACGGATGCCGACGGTCAGGTCACGGTGACGCGGACAAAGACGGAAGACGGCAACTCAACGACCACCACCAATACTTATCCAAATCAGGAGGAATTTGCCGCGGCCGAGCCGGACTTGTCGAAGCGATTCTCCTTCAACGATGAGAACGGCTGCGCGATGTTTTTTGGCCCGGACGGCAAGGCTGGTGCTCATGCCTTCAAGTTCCTCTCCAAAATGGACCCGAACGCGGCTGACTTTCAAGGGCTGCTCCATGAGCACCTGAAGGACCTTAAAGACCTGCATGGATTCTCGTTCGCATTTGGAAAGCCGCAGACCCGGTTCGAAATCGAGCCGAACGGCATGGTGAAGGTGACGACTCGCAGCGGTGAGGACGAGCTGGTTGAGCGATTCAACAACGTGACCGAGATGCAGTCTTCACGGCCTGACCTGTATGAAAAGTATCAGCGGTTCCAGGAGCAAACGAGCTCCAAACAGTAGCCTACCTTAATCAGAATCAACCGGGACGCGCGAGAGCCGTCCCGTTCAAACTCCCACTCCACCCTCGATGATGGGTCGGTCTCACTTGTGAGTCCGGCCCATCATCGCTTTTTGGGCCGTGCGATGACATCGTTGATAATGGGCCCGGGTAAAAACGCTAAACGGCCGCGAGTGAAATCAAGAATCGGATCCCCCGATCGATTCTGCAATCACCCGCGGCCGTCTTCAAATCTCATTTGTTCGGCCGGTTAAGGCTCATGGAAGCACTATCGGCATCACGCCGCAAGGAAGTCGTCCTGGAGCTTAGTCCGCAACTTCTCGAGGGCACGATTCTGAATCTGGCGGACACGCTCCTTGGTCACGCCGATCAGCATGCCGACCTGCTCGAGCGTCCTGGGGCCGTCGCCCTGAAGGCCTTCCACGGCACAAAGTGAGAAGCGTGCCTTGATGACCTTTGATTCCACCTCGTTCAGTTCGGCCAGGTTTCGGGCCAGAATGCTGCGTAGATCTTCGACGCAGCCGACTTCCGCCTCCGTCCTCTGTTGATCGAGAAAATCGCTCTTCTCCAGCGAAGGATCAAACTCGGTCGGGAAGCGATTTCGATAGCGACTCGACCGCATGGCCACGCGGCTGAAGCTTTTTAGGATGGCTCGGCAGGCATAAGTGCTGAACTTAAAGCCGCGGCTGCAGTCAAACTTATCGACGCTTCGCAGAAGGGCCATGTTGCCCTCGCTGATGAGTTCGGCGTAATCGACACTGCCCAACCGCGTCCGCTTCGCCATGGCGAGGACCAGCGGAACGTTGGCCTGAACGATCTCGCATCTCGCCGCCATTGCCTGAGCATGCCAACCCAGAAGTTCATGGGCGACCTTCGCGGTCAATCGCTTGCCGACGAATTCCTTGAGGATCTGGATCATCCGCAATCGGGCGTGATTCAGACGAAGGAAGAGGCGAACTTCGTTGTCCGTCGAAAGTGTGACCGAGGGCATGGCGGAGGTATCGGAGGCGTTGCACCACTGGCGCGTCGCGTCGAGGACCTCGGGACATTCAGAGAATGCCTTGCGAAGTGCCGCAGGCTTGGAAAAGAGCACATGGTCGATGTACTCAATCGGCTCGGCAATGATTCGACGCAGCCGAAGGCGGTCCTCCGGGCTGAATCGGGCCAGGACCGCAGGCGCCGGTCCCCGTGCACTGGGCTGAAAGACCTCTCGCATCGAGACGGTGAGAGCTTGCTTACGATCAACGTGAGTGGATTCTGCTGACATTGGACGGACTCCCACGGCCTCCAAGGGCCAAAGGACCGAATGCCGCGAGGGCAGACCTCTACCGGCAGGGGACGGTCGCTCGGTACCACGTACCGGATGACACGACGCACCGACGGTCGGATCGGGCAGACGGTAATTTTCTACTTCCAGGGTCTCGATAGATGCTCGCTCTCAGCCATCTATCAAGCTGTCGACCCGTGTTCGGTAGGTCGACTCTTCGGGGGGAGCCAAAGGTTGCTGCGGACAAGTAGAAGATAGCACAGAAATTCGAGTAGGCAAATTTCAGCTAACGATAAATGTTTCTCGGAACATCAGATTTTCGTCGTGAGATCACATAAGCTACGTTGAGACAGTGACTTAGCACTATTAAAGTTATTCAATAGAAATCGGTAACTGTCATACGTCCCATGTTATAACAAGACAAATAACACTGAATATAGGTCATCGCGTGTGTATATGCACTTATCACATGGATTCGACGGTGGGTAGCAAAGGGCGATAATCCCCAAATGGCGAATGGCTATTCCCGCTCGTCTGCCCCCTGCCATCCGGTCGGCAGGTCTCGTAGGCCAAGAGGGGGCTTGAGTATCTCTGACCAAACGACCGCAGAGCGAAGCGTTTGCGCATCTAGGCGTCGGATACCTCTTGTGGGCGTTGAAAATGGCTGCTCCGACGAATTACCCCGAGGGGCTTCCGAGGTCGCCAAGTCGAGGTGGGTCCGGGCAGACGATGAGGTCTTGGGGGCAAAGGGCTGTGAGGCCTTCCGAGCGATCTGTGCCACTGCAAGATCGTAAACGTCATTCGGCATTGTCGTCGGCTGATCGAGCCGCCGAACCTGACGAGCGGGACGTGGCTCCCCGGGAAGGGGCGGAACAGGCCTGGGTGGTGTACTGGGGACCGAATGGTCGAATGTCGGTCCAGCGCTCAATAGTTCGGGCATCTCGTCGTGTTCCTCGTCGGGGGACGACCTCGCCTCCTGACGCTTTGCCTCGGCTCTTTTCTTAAGAGCGTTGCCCAGAACGCTGATTACGGCAAAGAGCACGAAGGCAATCAGCGACGTGATGTCTTTGTCGGCCAGCAAAAGCACAGTCAGCGCTCCAGGGTACAAGTCTGTCATCCTTACGAGGTGTCTCAGACTACTCTGTTACTGTTTAGGTCCGGCGCCCTTGTCGCCGACGTCCTTACCGATCGCATCCCTCATCCCGGTGTCGGCCTGGATGTTTCGCAGCCGGTAGTAGTCCATGATTCCGAGGTTGCCCGATCGGAACGACTCGGCGATTGCCAGTGGCACCTCCGCCTCGGCAAGGACCAGCTTCGCCCTGTTTTCCTCGACGAGGGCCTTCATCTCCGTCTCGCGTGCAATGGCCATCGCGCGCTTTCCTTCGGCCTCGGCCTGCCGTTGCTGTTTGTCAGCGAGGGCTCGTTCCGTATCGAGGAAGGCGCCGACGTTGGCCCTGTCAGTCACACCGGCCACGCTGACGTCGGCGATGTCGACCGAGACGATCTCGAAGGCGGTCGCCGCGTCCAGTCCCTGGGAGAGGACCTTTCGTGAGATATTGTCGGGATTCTCCAGAACATCCTTGTAAGTGGGTGACGAGCCGACGGCACTGACGATGCCCTGCCCCACGCGAGCGATGATCGTCTCCTCCGTCGCACCGCCGACGAGTCGCTCCAGACACGTCCGAATCGTCACGCGGGCCTTGATCAACAGGCGAATGCCGTCCTTGGCAACCGCGTCCAGCCGGGCATCCGGTCCCAGGGACGCGAGGGGACAGTCGATGACTTTGGGATTCACCGACGTATGAATGGCGTCGAGTATGTCGCGACCGGCAAGATCAATGGCACGGGCGGCGTCAAACTCAAGGTGAATTCGGGCCCGGTTGGCTTCGACCATGGCGGTGACGACCTTGCCAACATCTCCGCCGGCGAACAAGTGCGCCTGGAGTTCGTCGATGGTGATGGGCAGTCCCGCTTTGTGAGCGGTGATGATGCCGGTGACGCAGGCCAGCACGTCATTTGTGTTTCGGCGAACCAGAAAGATGCTTTCGATCGTCGGCGTCGCCAAGTCGATGACGCCCGCCTGAGTGGCGGATATTCGGGCGTCCACGATGAGCGAGGCGTTGACGCGCCGCATGAACATACCCACCAGCGAGCCAAAGCTCACCGGCGCGCCGCTGAATCGCGCCCGAAGCCAAAGCTTTCCAAAAGCGAGAACCACCAGCACGAAGGCGAGTACGAGTACAAACCCCAAAAACCCGGCGCCCATCCAGATGTATTGGCCCAGGTCATTTGATTGAGCGAGAATCATAGCGTTCATGATGACTTCCTTAGTTGGCGAAGCGATCGACCATTTGCGATGCCGGTTTGGTCGGGTTGCATTTAGGATGCTGACGCGGGGTCACGGATTTCCTCGACGACGATGCGAGTACCTTCGATCAGCACGACGCGTACGCGGGCACCGACGGCGATCACCTCGCCGCTGGAGACAACACTGACGCGGCGGCCTCCGAACTCGGCCGTGCCGCTGGGTCGGAGCATGGTGACAACGCTGCCTTCCATGCCGATTTGTGTCGGGCTGACTGACGCAGAGGCAAATGACGGAGGTATAGGGTTTGCGAGCTTCTTCGGCTTGGACTCGCCAGGAGCACTCAGAATGAGTTGACGGCCGATCGTCGTCTTGGGCAGGACCTTGAATGCTATAACGATCGCGGTCGGAACGATCACAGCCTCGATGACGCCAACAACAACGGCCGCATACATGCTGTATTGATAAGCGCAGACCAGGCTGCCGATCAGGCACCCGATGGCGGCAATTGCCAAAATGCCGGCGGACGGCAGCACGACCTCAATCACCGCGATGATGAGACCGGCGGCAAACAGGACCAGAGACCCGATCAACCATTCATTCATGATTCGATTCAACCGCCGGCGAGAAAGGCACAGGCCTGTCAGGCCTGCGCGCGCAAAGTAGGCCGCACTACGACACGGCCGCCTGAGATTTCTACGACTTCCACTTCGTTATCTGGGTCAATCAATTCACCATGTGCAATGACATCAACGCGGCGCCCGTTTATCTGAGCCTTACCCGCCGGCCGAAGACTGGTCAAGGTACGGCCGATGTCGCCCACCTCGACGGCGCTCGGCGTGGCGAAGCTCACCTGGACGCCCGCGACGGCGGCGCTGGTCGGAGCGGCCGGCGCGAGAAGGAGCGATCTGCCACCGGGGATTTTCGGGAGGAATTTGTTGAGCACCCACGCCCCGCCAATGGCCAGGGCCGTCCCGCCGAACACGACCTGCAGTCCGGTCTTGAGGCCCAGCCAGGTGCCCGGCAAACGGGGAACAATGATCGGGCCCGGCTCGGCAGGGACAAATGTCGCAATGAATCCGACGAACACGAAGAGAATTCCGGCAATTCCAGCAATGCCAAATCCGGGGATGACGAAGATCTCCAACCCGATGAGTATCAAGCCGAATGCGACGAGAAGAATCTCCCACATGTCGGCGAGCCCTGTGATATACGGCGCGCCGAGAAATACGAACAAAGCGGCCAGTGCGATGGCGCCCCCGACAAAATGACCGGGCGCGTTGAATTCGGCATAAATGCCAAGCCCAATCAACATCATGAGAATCGTCCGGATGATTGGTGAGCTGAGGAAATCGGCGACGCCTTCTGCCCAGTTCGGCGTAAGCCGGGCCAACTCCCCGGAAATCTGATAAAAGGCCTTCAACTCGTTCTCATTGCTGACAATCGCTTTGGCAAAGCCAAATGCAACGGCCTCGGATTGCGTGAGAGTGAGCAAGTCCCGGTCTTCAACGACGGGCTGGCGGACCACGAGCGCCTCGCCGGTCACGGGATCTTTCATCTTCTCAACCAGTTTCCAGGCACTGCCCTCTTCTCCAAGAAGCTGCTCTTTGTCCTCCTTGGTAACAAATTTGCGATCACTGCCGTCCTTCTTCTCGATCCACCAGATCTCGCTGCCCATGCGTACCATGGCCTCGCAAAGGTGGAGGTCATAGTGCCGGCGGTGGGCACTGTCGCGAAACTCCTTCAGGATGGGGCTTTCGATCTTCGCTCGTTCCGTCTCGCCTAACTCCTGCAACCCATCCGTCGGAGAAAGCAGAATCGGCGCGCAGTCCCCAATCTTGCTCGCGCTGGCCATCACAATTTCGTTGCAGGCCAGCGAGATCATGGCGCCGGCGGAGAAAGCAGAAGGCTTCACCCAAGCGACAGTGTGCATGTCGGTCAGGTTTTTCAAGTAGGTGCAGATATCCAGCGCGCTGGAAACCAGTCCGCCGGGTGTGTCCATTTCGAGAATAAGCAGAGTGGCGCCCTGCTCTCGCGCCTCGTCCACGCGACGAACTAGGCTGGAGAAGGTGACATCGTTGATTTCGTCCTTAATGGTGATCACCGCGGCCGTGCGAGGCTTCGCGACCTCGGTTGATTCTGATTCCGCCGAAACCCTGGATGCAAACGCGACGACAAGACAGAACGCACCCAGAAACAAGGATGCCGTGTTGACTCGGTGCAATTCAATCGATTGAAGTTTCGGTGAATTTGTCATGCTAGGTGCGCCCGTGGGCAGGGTGTCTGGGCCGATGGGTATTCTTGTCGGACGTGGTCCTGCCGCAGGTATATTCTATCCGCTAAATCCGAATGGCACCACGAAGTCCTCCTCGGTAGAGACGTCAGAGGCACTCGGCGATCCCCTTGCGTGGACTATTTCGTCGGGAGGTACTGACTGAGTAGCTCCCGCGTTTGGGGGGCCGTCACCTGTGCCTTTCCGAAGCCGGGAACCGCTCCCAGGGCGACGGCAGATGCCTGTGCCTCGGCGAAATTGCTGATCATCATGATTGGTGTGGCTGCCAGTTGCGGATCGGATTTGGATTGTTTCAGGAGGGCGTCGCCGGGACTATCGTCGGCGAAAATGAGACGATTGAGCAAGACGATCGCGTACTTGTTGGCTCGCATCCTTTCAACAGCCTCGTGAACGAACATGACCCGATCAATCACGACGTCAAAGTGCTGACGGAGCATCGCGGAGATCATCCCGTGGTCCGGGTCGCAGTTGCCAACGTCCAGTACGCGTGCGGATGCCATATGAAACACCGACCCTTGTTGTATTGCCTCCGGATTGCCCGGGGGCGCGGTGAAGATTACAGTAAACTCGCGCGAACATCGTCGTTCGCGATCGTGCCGACCAGACAAGTGCGAGATCATAGTATGATGCGTCCGTGCCGGCTTGGGTGAAGTTGACCGGAGCTCAGGACAAGGGTCCAGGAACGGTGAGAGCGAGTCATGATGCAGATTTCGGATCGGGCAAAACAGCTCAATGAATCGGCGACGCTGGCCGTCTCGGCGCGTGCCGCGGAACTCAAACGCGGGGGCACCGATGTCGTTGGTTTCGGGGCCGGCGAGCCTGACTTCGACACGCCTCAGCATATTATCGAGGCGACCAAGCGGGCCCTGGACGCAGGACATACGCGCTACGCAAAGCCATCCAGCGGCATCCCGGAGGCCAAGGCAGCGGTCTGCGAAAAGTTCCGCCGCGACAACCGATTGGACTACAAGCCAGACCAGGTCATCGTCACCGTCGGCGCGAAAGAGGCGCTCTTTCTAGCATTCAGCGCCATCCTGAACCCCGGGGACGAAGTCGTTTTGCCTTGCCCATACTGGGTCAGCTTCCCGGAACAGGTGAGGCTATGTGGTGGAAAGGTCGTCACAATTCTCGGAGACGAATCCAACGGGCTTCGCGTGCGTCCGGAGCAAATCGCCCGGGCAGTCACGCCGAAGACGAAGGTCGTCGTTTTTAATAGCCCCTCCAATCCCGGTGGGTTCGCATATTCACCCGATGAGACGCGCGCCATCGCCGCCGCGCTGACCGGCAAGGACGTAATCGTCTTTGCCGATGAAATGTACGATTGTCTGCGATTCGGCGAACGCCGTGAGAACCTGAGCTTTGCCACCATCAGCCCGGAGTGGGCGGAGAAGACGATCACCTTCAATGCCGCGAGCAAGTCGCACGCGATGACCGGATGGCGCGTGGGCTATGCGGCCGGTCCGAAGCCGCTGATCTCCGCGATGGCCAAGATTCAATCGCATACAACAAGCGGGACGGCAACATTTATTCATCATGCATTGGTCGAAGCGCTTACGGGTTCACAGGCACACGTGGAACAGATGCGCTGCGAGTTCGAGCGGCGAGGGATGCACATGCACGCCCGCCTCATGGCGATGCGCGGCGTGACCTGCGTGAGACCCGACGGCGCGTTTTACTGTTTCCCGAATGTTTCGGGCACTTTCGCAGCGCTCGATGTTCAAAACAGCGGAGACTTCTGCAAGAAGATTCTCGAGGAGGTCCATGTCGCCATGGTGCCGGGCGACGCCTTCGGAATGGACACGCACGTGCGGCTGTCCTTCGCGACCGACATGAAGACGATCGACAAGGGGCTTGATCGACTCGAAAAGGTGCTCGGCAGGAAGTAACGGGCCGCTGGACCTGTGGTTAATTGCCGCGCTCACCGCGCCGCGACTTGCCCGTTAAATCAAAGATGATTGCATTGGGCCACCGGCGAACAACCTCACCCATTTCGCCCAACCGTTCAGCAAGTCGGCGATTCTTCTCGTCGAATCCAACCCACAGGTAGTACTCGCACTGGGGTGCGATGCCCCTCAGCCCCTGATCGCTGGCGACGTAGTAATACATGCGGTCCATATACCAGCAAAACTGCGGATGCAGGAACTGGACGGCGCCCTCGTAGTACGAGCGTGTCGCCCAGAGCTTGCGGTTGCCATAGATGATCGCATCAGCCGGCGCATGATCGGCGATGTACTGACAGGCTTCATACGCCGCGGCCGGAAGACGTCTGCGATGGTGGAATATGGACTTCTCTGCGGCGCCTTCAACCGCGATACCCACCAGCACGAGGCACGAGAAGATGGCCGCCAATCCCCGAGACCACCGCGATATCTTTAAGTCGATGCGAGCCACAGCCTCCCCGGCGAGCATGGCAAAGAATGGCGCAAAGTGTATCCACCAATACTCGTGCAAGAGCGAAGCACTGCGAAAGATGATAACGAACAGCAATCCCGTCGAGCCGAGGAGCCAGAATCGCGACATCACTTTGGATATACCTATGCCCGTTGGCAACTCCGTAACGGTCATCCGCCTACCTGCGCGTCTGCGTCCACCTGCCGGTCTTCGGCGATTCTGAGTCGGCTCACGGAGCTTTCCCAGAACTTCGAGCATCATTCCGGCGACCACGACGACCAGTCCGGTAGAAGTGAAGTTGCGAATCAGCCAGATGCCTTGTTGCACCAGCCAGACTTCTGTTGTTAGCAGCTTCTCACTCTTCTTGATGCCGGAGCGGTATGCGAAAAGTTCATAAAGGTGGCCGATCTGCCAATTGAGCGTCCACAGGATATGCAGTGCCGTAAGAGTGGCGGCAAATAGCGCCGGCAATGTCACAAGCAGCCAGCCTGAATGCCGGCCGCTGCGTTCCCGTCGCCATACGCAGACGGTAAAATGAATCGCCACAACGCCCGCCTGAATAAACGCGACCCAGCCCGTCAGAATCGACAGCATTGTGCCGAGCGCGAAGACGAACGCATTGAGCCGCGAGCCGCCCGGGAAGCGCCCAACATATGTCCATCCCAGGTATCCGCGCATCGCAAGCAGGCAGAACGGCAGCACCAGCGTTTCGTGGCATGCTGTTCGCCCGAAATAGGTGAAGATCGGCAACGCGAGCATGACCACGCCGCTGAATAGGCCCACGCGCCGACCAAAAAGTCCGATGGCAATCGAAGTCGTCAATACAATGGCGATAACGGTGGATAACGCCGGCACGAGGCGAACCGCAACATCATTAACGCCGAAGACTGCCATGCTCGCGGCCAAAGAGAGAGACAGCAACGGCGGATGGTCCGGATAGAAGTGCCTGGCTTCCGGCAGCCTGCGTTGGAAGAGGCTGTAGACACAGCGTCCCTTCGTCTCTGCAAGTCCGTATCGAACGTGGTTGCGGCCGAACTGGGCCTGATGCGCCGATCCCCAGTCGTGCCGATCGATCAGGGGTCTCCACAATCCGCAGGCATGAAGGGCCACCGCCGCGAGTGTCACCACGATCAGCAGTCTCCCACTGCCGCGCCCGTCGTTTGATCCCGGGGCATTTGACACTTGGTCGATAGGTTTCATGTCGGTGCTTTATGTTACCATGACGACAGAAGACGAGTTCGTTCCTCACCTCGAACCGATGCAATCGCCGGAGTCGGCTGTGCCGCTTGAATGACCCAATGAAGCTCATCATTCAAATCTGCTGTCTGAACGAGGTCCAGACCTTGCCGGCTATGCTTGCGGACCTTCCCCGAACCATGCCCGGATTTGACGCGGTTGAATGGCTCGTCCTCGA
Organism: Planctomycetia bacterium; assembly: GCA_015075745.1. NCBI lineage: Bacteria > Pseudomonadati > Planctomycetota > Planctomycetia > Planctomycetia bacterium. The sequence goes on along the minus strand of JABTTW010000002.1, from coordinate 1,026,102 downwards.
CGATGGCTCCGTGGACGGAACCGCCGAAGTGGCGCGGCAGTTGGGCGTCGATCATGTCGTCCGCATGACTCACAATTCCGGTCTCGCCCGGGCCTTCGATACGGCGATTTCAGAATGTTTGCGACGCGGGGCCGACGTCATTGTGAACACGGACGCGGATAACCAGTACGTCGGTCAATGCGTGACCGACCTGGTTCAGCCGATCCTAGCGGGCACGGCCGACATGGTCGTTGGAACGAGGCCCATCGCCGACATGGAAGACTTCTCCTGGACTAAGAAGCGACTGCAATGGCTGGGGAGTTGGTTCATGCGCCGCCTGACAGGCACCGAGCTTAAGGACGCAACGAGCGGCTTCCGATCGTTTACGCGCGAGGTCGCCTTGCGCATGAACGTGACGAGCGATTTTACATATTCGCTTGAAACACTTGTTGCCGCAAGCCACCAGAAGTTTCGTCTGGTGGACGTCCCCATCCGCACAAATCGCGCGACCCGGCCAAGCAGGTTATTCGGTTCGTCCGGTGAATACATCCTGAGGCAACTGGTCATTCTGCTCCGCGTCTACACGATGTATCGTCCGCTTCGCGTCTTCTTCGGGGCAGGCGGGATGGCCATGGTCTTCGGATTGGCCCTGGCAGTTCGATACTTTTTCTACATGCTCGCCGGGGAAGGTAAGGGCCACATCCAGTCCGTGGTGGTGGCAGGCCTACTCGTAACCGTGGGGTTCTTGCTTTGCATGATGGGTCTGTTGGCGGACATCATCAGATCAAATCGGCTCTTTTTGGAACGATTGCTCTACCGCGTGCGCACCGTCGAGGAACAGGACACGAGCCAGAGCGTAAGTTCGAGCACACCCGCCAAGCAACAATCCGAGTAAATACCATAGGGACTGGTAATTGCGTCGCCCAACGCCCTGATAGTCTTCGAGCTTGTTTCTCGTGAAGCAGAAATGTCAATCCACGCTTAACGAATCGGGACCAAGATACACCCTTGATCCCGGCTTAATAGCTCTGGGCAACTGCCGCCGCTCCGCGAGTTGTTGAGCATTCAGCGCGAGCAGCGGGCTGATCTCAAAAACTCCATCCGGATTTCCATCAGCAGATACCGGAACCTGGACCCCCGCTGATTTCAGCCATCGCGCTGCCCTCAGACTGATGTCCCGCTTTGCTGTATTCACCGAGTCGATCCCGGTCGCGTTCTTCACCGGGCTGAATTCCTCCTCGCGCGAGGTCTCCATCAACACCGGGTTGCGCGAAAGGGGAAGCGCGTCGAACACGAAAGATTCCAGCTTGATCGCGTTAGGCTCCGTCGGCTCGACTCGAACGCAGGATTCCAGATCGACGAAAGGAACTTTCTTGACCGCGCGATGCCATGGAAGTGCAAAGGCCGCGGGGTCCTCGGTGAGCCGCTCGATGAAGGACCGCGAAAGGGCGTGGATGGCGATGTTGGCGGCGTCAAACCGGCGGGTGCCGTCGGAGTTTCTCATGCGGGCCAGCGCATCCGGAAAGTCTGAATACTCAATCACCGTTAGCGCTCCGTCGATGGCGGCGAAGTTTCCGACTTTCTCCAGGTCGTCCGCCTTAGGCAGGGTCTTGCTGGACATCTCGGAATGCGAGGAGTCGTGCAAGCCGAGAAACGCCGGGTCCAGGCAGTGAACAAGTGGATTGTCCACTTGGAAGTAACTCAGGTGATCAACGCCTCGTGCGGCCATGTCAGCGAGCATTCCAGAAGTGGCGAGGGCAAGGAGTGAACCGCCGTGTCCGTCGGGCGACAGTGCAATGCGGTGCGGCTGATCGAGCAGTATCTTGCCTGAACGATCGAACGCCGGCATGACACCTTGCTGAAAGAACGAAACACCCTCGCGACCGAGTCCGTAGAAGTCGTTGGATTCAAAGCAGGAACAGGTGGCGTGATGGTTGGCGGGGCTGGTCATCACATACCAGTGAATTTTTCCGCCATAAGTCTGAATCGTTGCGAGAATCGACTCGGCAAAGAGTTGAAAGAGCGTTTTGCCTTGCACGGGAGAAATTGGAAATGCCCCCTTGGGGCCGTCAAAGCCAAGCCGCGTGCCCTGCCCGCCTGCCACAATGAAGGCGGCGACCTTTCCCGCTGCGAGGAGCGCCTCGCCTCGCCGCACGATATCCGCCGAAATCGATGCCCTTCGTTTGACGCTTGCGGGTTGAAGGTCAGCCTGAGCGGGCATTGATTTCGTCTCTGACGCCGCCAGGCGAGCCAGATTCGGCAACTGAGCCACGCTAATCAGCCGGAGGTCGGCGATCAGCTCCTCCCGTGCCGCAGGCGCCAATCGATCCCAGAACCGAAACACGTGGCCCTGTCCGACGGCCTCGAGGTCTTTTCTGAGCTGGGAAACTGATTCAGAAACGGGATGCGTCATACCGCGACCGCCATTCTTTTCGGGTTCGTGAGGATCACAGTCGATAAACTAGCAGGGCACAGAGGACTGTCAACGTGACGTGTGACGACGGCGATCGCGAATCAGGGACCGATCCCAGGCAGCCGACGCGGCGGGAGTTCATCGGCCGCGCGATTTGTGCCGGCGCTGCGGCCGGCCTCTGCAACCTGCGGGGCATTGCTGCGATGGCGGCGCAGGACGCCGTGAAAGCGCCGAGCCCGCTCCCGATTGCTCACGTTATCCGGGCATATTCCGCTCACATGATGCCCGTCAGCGTGATCCACCGCACCATCCTCAAGGATGCACTGGAAGAAAGCATCAAATCGATTGCCGGCGAGGATCGTATGGCCGATGCATGGCATCGAATCCTGAAACCGGATGACGTTATTCTTATCAAATTCAACCAATCGGGAGCTGAGAACATCGGAACAACTCAGGCGATGGCCGCGGAGTTGGTGGAATCGCTTCAGAAGGCGGGGTGGAGTCCGTCGCAGTTGATGTTGCTTGAGGCCGTTGGTGCGAACCCTTCGATGCTCCGAACAACGAAACAGCCCGACCGGCGATGGCAGCACGAGCGAGTCAATTTCGGTGTTTCCGGGCGAGATTCGTTTGTCGCGGCGCTGGATCAGGCGACGGCGATCATCAATGTCCCGTTCATCAAGACCCACCATATGACGACCCTCACGGGCTGCCTCAAAAATCTCTCGCACGGCCTTATCCAGCACCCGGCCAGATTCCATGAGGGCCGCTGCGATCCGGCGATCGCCGAAATCGTCGCGAGTGACGCCATTCGGAGCAAGGTGCGCCTTAACATCATGAATGGAATTCGGTGTGTCGTCGAAGGTGGGCCAAAGGCCGACCCCGACACCCTCGTGTCTTGCAACACGCTCTTCGTCGGAGTGGACCCCGTGGCGTGCGATGCCTCGGCATTTGGCTTCCTGAACGAAGTTCGCTCGCTTCGGGGAAAGCCACCCCTGTTGAAAGGGGCGTCCTTGCCGATTCATCTCCAAAGTGCGACAAAGCGCCGGATCGGCCAGTCTGACCTGGAGAGAATCAGGGTAACCCGCGTGGACGTGTGATTTTCCGGTAAACTGTGTATTTGCCTATGCTTGCAATTACAGGGCTGACCCGGCCTTGAGATTCTGGAGCGCAAAGCATAAAAGTCCTGCCGAACCGTGGGTTTCTGCTTGTCTTGCACTGAGGCCGACTGGATTGACTCCAGGTCAACGCCCGAAAAAAACAGGGCCATTTCGGCCGCCATTGATTGACAGTAACGCCGAATATGGTACGATATAGATAGGCATGGTCGTGGGGATTGCTTCACGATCAGGTATTTGTGCGTGCTAGGGAGTTACTGTGGTCTGTAATTGAGGCAAGAGCGGCGACCGTTATCATACATTGAGAATTATTCATTCCGGCCCGCGCGGGGGCCGAATCATCCGCGAGTCATTCCAAAGCTCCTGCCTAGCCAGACGCCACAGATTTCCTGATAGCCTTACATCGCGTTTCTTCCCGCCTGAGGTTGTTGCACACACCTTGGGAAGCGGGGGTTCACGTGATTGTCGGCTGTCGCCTTCCCGAAACGCCTCCTGCAGACTCGAAGAATTGTAATGGCATTACAGTCGAGCCCCTCGGCGCTTCGCCGCGGGAATTCTCGGCTTGATCGTTGAAGGTCCGGAACGGATTTGGCAGTCGGTTCCGAGCCTCACCTAGCCGGTCGCCCTCGTCCACGGAGAGCGCGAAGTTAGGGTGGTCGCGACCCATGGGGTCGGGCCAGCCGGATTGGTTTCATACATAGGATGTTTCATTCGCCTCGGCCCAGGGACAAGGGAACGGGTCAGGTGACGAAGTGACTGCCAAGCTAAGGAGTAAGCGAAGTGAAAAGACGTAAGGCATTTACCCTGATCGAACTACTGGTGGTAATCGCGATCATCGCTTTGTTGATCTCGATTCTTCTGCCCAGTCTCTCCCGTGCGCGAGAGCTTTCCAAGCGCACCGTCTGCTCGGCCAACCTGCGCGGTATCGGCCAGGCGATGTACATCTACGCGCAGGACGAGCCGGGCGTCTTCCCGAGCGTTGCTGAAGTCTATACCGGGACCGGCAATAACATGGCCTTGTACCGACCTGTGGACCGAACGACGGCTCCGCCGACGACGGGCATTCCGTCCGTGACGACGGACCTGTGGGTGCTGGTCCGGCAGAACAACACGACGCCGAAGCAGTTCATCTGCCCGAGCACGACGGACGTGCCGGATCCGGCTCAGGATTCGCTGGCCTATTACGACTTCCTCGGAATCAACAATCTGAGCTACGCGTATCAGTACCAGCACGATCCGAATCGCCAGATCATCGGCACCAGCTCGGAGCCGATCTTCCCGGTCATGGCCGACGCCAACCCCTACATCAAGGGCAACGTCGGTACATCACTTATCGTGCAGGACCGGATTTCGCAGTTCCGTGGCAACAGCAACAACCACACCAACCGCGAAGGCCAGAACATCCTGTTCCAGGATTCTCACGTTTCCTTCGAGAAGGGCCCGGACGTCGGTCTTTCGGGTAATGTGGATAGCCAAACCCGAGTTGTTTCCAGAGGCCGCGACAATTGCTATACGGTCTTCGCGGAGTCGGGCCAGCAGAACGTTGATGCCGGCAACGAGGCGCCGACCAGCACCAAGTGCAATCTGGGTGGTCGTTCCGATGCCTGTCTGGTTCCGTAAGTAACCCGACAGTTATTGGCTGAGTTGTTTATCTTCGAAGCGGCAGGTCGTTCATCGCGACCTGCCGCTTCTCTCTTGCGCGTCAGGCGGGGGACGAAAGAGAACACTCTTTCGCAGGGTGGGAAAGGTCGTTTGAGTCGGCTGTTAACTGCACGCGTATGCGAGCGTCGACGACGACAATGCCGTTGCCGGGTTCGAGCACCATGAGTGGATTCAGATCCAGGTCGAGGATTTCCGGTGCGATTTCGATCAGGGCGGAGACCTTCATGATCGTCGAGATCAGCGCTGCCTCGTCGGCCAGGGGCGCTCCGCGATAACCTCGCAAGAGCGGCAGGGACTTGAGGCTTGAGATCATGTCTTTTGCGTCGGTATCCGTAACCGGTGTGAGCCGAAATGCGACGTCCTTGAGCACTTCGACGTGGACGCCGCCCATGCCGCAGACGATGAGCGGACCAAAGACGGGATCGGTGGCGATCCCCACGATCATCTCAACGCCCACATCGATTTGTCGCTGCACGAGGACGCTTTGCAGGTTCAGGCCGGCCTTGGTCATGCGGCGCTTCAACTGCTCGATGGCGTCACGCACTTCATCCGCATTCTCCAAGTTCAGGACCACGCCTCCGACGTCGCTTTTATGGACGAGGCCCGGGGCGACTGCTTTGAGGACCACGGGATAACCCAGTCGATCGGCCGCCTGTGCCGCCCCTTCGAGGGACGAAAGCTCAGTCTGGGCGAACGAAATGCCGATCGCGTCGAGCAATTCGGCGGTCTGGTCGGACGACAGCCAGCCCGGCTCGTCGGCGGTGGCCTGCGCCGACTCAATGATGGCGCGAATGCGGGCGACGGTCGGCTCGGAAAACTTAGTGACTTTTCCGTCCGGACGGCTGCGCCATTGGCTGAGGCGATAGGACGCAGCGAGCGAGATGGCGGCGTTTTCCGGATAGCGGTAGGAGGGGATTCGACCTCGGGGACCGGGGCTCAGGATGGCCGGCGTTCCGCGCGACGACAGGAAGACGTTCAGGACGGGCCGGTCAGCGGGGATTTCGCCGGCCGCGCGGGCGATCGCGGCGGCGACTTCCTCCGGGCGCGTGGTCAACATGGGAGGAATAAAGACGACGATCACTGCGTCGACGCCGGGATCATTTCCGACAATCTGAACGGCGCGACGAAAGTCCTCCGGTTGATCCGAGGCGACCAGATCGACCGGGTTCTGAAATCCGGCATGAGCCGGCAGAAACTCGCGCAGGGACTTTATTGTTTCGGGGGCGAGCTCGGGGAGCTTGAGTCCCTCGGCCTCGCAGGCGTCGGCGAGGAGGATCGCCGGGCCCCCGGCGTTTGAGACGACTCCCACACGCGGGCCGGCGAGAAGCGGCTGCGTGGCCAGCAGGGCGGCCACGTCGAACATGGATTCCAACGTGTCGGTGCGAAGGACTCCGGATTGCTCGAAGAGGGCATCCACCGCGACGTCCATGCTGGCAAGGGCGCCAGAGTGGCTGGACGCGGCTCTTCGACCGGCCGCCGATCTGCCGGCCTTCACAGCGATGATGGGCTTCTTGCGCGCGACGCGGGGGGCGATTCTGCCGAATTTCCGGGGGTTTCCGAAGCTCTCAAGGTAGAGAAGGATTACGTCGGTGTTCGGATCGTCGGCCCAGTATTCGATCAGGTCGTTTCCGGAGACGTCGGCCTTGTTGCCCACGGAAATGAACGAGGATATCCCGAGATTCAACTCGCGAACGTGGTCGAGGATGGTCAAACCGAGCGCGCCGCTTTGGGACAGGATGCCGATGTTTCCCGAGGGCGGCCATATGGGCGTGAACGTCACGTTCAATCGGATGTCGGCATCGGTGTTGAGCAGTCCCATGCAGTTGGGGCCCACGGTGCGAATGCCTGCGGCGCGCGTTTTTGCAATGATTCGCTTTTCGGATCGTCGTCCCTCTTCCGATGACTCGGCAAAGCCGGAGGTGATGATGACGATTCCACGAGCGCCCGTGGCGATGCAATCGTCGACGACCGACTCAACGAACCTTGCGGGCACGACGATGACGACGAGATCGACGGGATGGCCGATGGCGGCGAGTGAGGGATGAGCCGCGATGCCCATGATGTTGCCGGCGCTGGAGTTGACGGCGTAGATGCTCCCCGAAAAACCGTCTCGAATCAGGTTGGCAAGAATGGCGCCGCCGATTGAGTTTGGCTTTTGCGAGGCGCCGACGACGGCGACGGACGAGGGGCGAAACAGGGGATCAAGGCCTCGCGGTCCGACTGATCGTTTACTCATTGCAGTGTTGTTCCTTACGGGACCGGGTAAATGAGAATTCGCGTTTCCTTATCATAGTTTGTCGCCCGATGATCAAGGCTTGTTCGTTTCACTTCCGAGTTGGTTGCCGGAGCGGTTTTCTCCACTTGCGGGGTGGGTGATGGGAAACGTCGAAACGTCGAAATGGTGCGCGGCGGCGGAGTTGCGCGGGGGCATTCGAGAGGGTCCAGGTGAATGCAGAGGCGGCGGTACTGATTGCGTCGGCGATTGGTGTTGAATTTGATTGGGGGTCCGGATTTTCTGGTACCGCTTGCTGACGCGCGCGGCTCGGATCGGGGGCGGCGTGCGCGCAGATCGAAGGTGACATAAGGTGACACAGGCCTCGCGGAGATTGTGGCAAGTCTTGTGGCGGGCGTGGGTTGGGGTGGTTCGTGTTTTGGGTGGTTTTGGGTGGAAACGTCGAAAAGTCGAAACGTCGAAACGTCGAAATGTCGAAACGTCGAAAAGTCGAAAAGTCGAAATGGTGCGCGGCGGCGGGGTTGCGCGGGGGCATTCGAGAGGGTCCAGGTGAATGCAGAGGCGGCGGTACTGATTGCGTCGGCGATTGGCGTTGGATGCAATTGGGATTCGGATTTTCTGGTACCGCTTGCTGACGCGCGCGGCTCGGATCGGGGGCGGCGGCGTTCGTGGAAGTCTTGTGAAAGCGAAGGTGACATAAGGTGACACAGGCCTCGCGGGGATTGTGGTAACGCTTGTGGCAGGCGTGGGTTGGGGTGGTTCGCGAAAAAGGTGAAAATGAGCGAGACGTGCCTGGGACGTGAGGCCTGGGGCTTGCGGTTTGAGTTGTGGGTGCAGGTGACATCGGGCGCTATTTCGCGGGGCATGGTTGAAATTATCTCCATGTATCAATTCTTGCCCCCTGTGCGCGCGGGATTGACGGGTTCGCCGCAAGCCCGGCTGAAGCCGGCTGGGGGAGGGGGAAAAAGAATGGGTGGGTGTGGGCTGTGGACCACCAGTTGAAAACTGGCGGCAAACGATGGTCGGCTGAAGCCGGCCTTTTGGAAGGTGACGCAGAGGGGCGGAGGGGGCGAGTGGGAGTGCGAATGCGGTGACACATGGCGAGGTGGGGGCGGCTGGTGGGTCGTCGCCAAACGGCAAGCCGCGGTGGGGGCCAGTGTGGGATGCGAAATCGCGGGGAGGTGAGACAGAGGGGACGAGGGGTCGAGTGGGAGTGCGAATGCGGTGACACGTGGCGAGGTGGGGGCGGCTGGTGGGTCGTCGCCAAACGGCAAGCCGCAGTGGGGGTCGCGCGGTGATCAGATCGGCGCGGGACAAGCGTAAGGGGGGATGATCGCGCGGGCGCCGGGCGAGGTCGGGGGCTAAATGGGGCGGGGGCGCAGCGGATGGGGCGCGGGGGCGATTTCTCTGTGGGTAGCGCGGGCGACGTCGGGGGGAGCGGGCTGGTGGGTCGTCGCCAAACGGCAAGCCGCGGTGGGGGTCGCGCGGTGATCAGATCGGCGCGGGACATGCGCAAGGGGGATCATAGCGCGGGCGCCGGGCGAGGTCTGGGGCGGCGGGGAGTTCGGCGCGGGGGGTTAGCGAACGATGACGATTGTTCCGGGGGCGGCGCGGAGTTGGGCGGCGGCGTTGCCCTGGTTGATGGCGATTTCGAGCATGCCTGTCGAACCGATGATGGCGACGATTTCGCCGGTTTTTACGTCGCCGTAGGTGGTTCTGAGGGGGCCGACGCGTAGGGGGCCGACATAGACGCTGAGGTCCGGCCGACCTCCGACGGTGGCGGCCAAGTCGTTTTCGCTGATGTTGGTGATCAGGTTTCCAAAGTGATCGACGTAGAGCACCTGGCCCTCAATGCCTCCGTTGGAGAGGGTCGCCGGCGGATCGAGGTTGAGGATTTCGATCTGGTCGATGAGGGGGCCCACATTGAGCATGCCGACGCCGCGGGCGAGGTGGCCGGCGACGGGGGCGAGGACATCGCGGCCGTGGAAGGTCGAGCTGATTTCCTGGCGGAAGAGCCGGGTGTTGGTGATGGCGCGGAGTTCGTCGAGGGCAAAGTCTCGGTGAAGCAGGCTGACGAGGCCGTTGTCGGGAGCGAGGACGATCTGGCCATCGTAGGAGGCGGCGATCAGTCGGCGCGTGGTTCCGACTCCCGGGTCGACGACGGCGACGTGGACGGTTCCTTCGGGGTAGTAGTCGAAGGCCTCTCTGAGAATGAATGCGCCGCGTACGACATCGTGTGGAGGGATTGCGTGCGAGATATCCACGATTTGGGCGTTGGGCGCTAACTGGAGGATGACGCCCTTCATGCATGCGACGTAGTGGTCAGCCTGGCCGAAGTCGGTGGTGAGGGTGATGATGGGCATGTGGAAAAAGAGCCTCGGTCGAATCTGGGGTCAGTGTTCCTCAATCGTACGCGATGAGCGGCGGGGTAAAATCCACGGCAGGCGATTGCGGGCAGGAAAAGTGTGACATATCAGGCTCATGTGTTATTATCGGGCTCTAAATGGCGGGCAGCCGTGGAATAACGTCAGGGCCCTGATTCGCTTGGGCGATATGGTTGCCATGCGGCATGGGCCATTATAATCCCTTGGCTGGCTGAAGTTTGGAACGAAGAGCGTCGCCGGCCGCTAACGCCTCCGCCTTTGACTAACCACTTTTGACTGGAACTCGCTACGTGCCAAGTCCTCGCGTTACTAAACTCACCGAGCCCCGCCGTGGCAATGTTGACCTGTCAAGTGGATGGCGTCCGCGGCTGCGCGAGTTGCTGCGCTGGCCGATGGCCGTGGCGGCGACGTTTTGCGCGGGGGCGTTTCTCATCGTATTTTCGTCGCAGGAGCGGCTTCCGTATTTTCTCGGACAGAATCTGACCCAACCGGTCTTTTCACGGGTTGAATTCGACCGGGTCAATCTGCTGCGGACGGCCGAGGTGCGCAATGCTGCTCAGCAGGAAGTGCCCAGTTATTATCGCCTGAACAAACCGCTGCTCGAACGGATCGAGGCGGAGTTCATGGATCTGCACGCGGCGGTGAATGCCGCCGCGACGCTGGAGAAGTTCACGGCCGCCTCTGGCACGCGGTGGACGCTGGACGAGGCGGCCTTCAACACGATCAACTCGCTGACGGACGAGGCGGGCAGCGGGACTTACCGTCGCGAGGTGCAGAAGATCGTCCGGCGGGTGGCGGCTCAGAACATGGTGGAGCGTGCGGACGAGGAGCGCGATGTCCGGACGACGTCGAACCATGTGGAGCTGGATCGCGGCGACGGGCAATTCGTGGCCGTTTCCAAGGAGCGGCTCACCTACGCGGTGAATGAGGAGCACGTCGATCGGCTTGCGGAGACTGCGGTGGGGACGGCGCTATCGGCGGCGATTCGACCGACGCTGGTGGCGATTATCCGACGATCCATCGGGCCAAGCGCGGATAAGACTGACGCGGTCTATGTTTACGACCGGCCATATACCAAGGAGCAGATCGAGGCGGCGGGGAAGCTGGAGCCGGTGCGGGATAGTTATCATGTCGGCGATCGGCTGGTTCCGGCGGGTATCGTCGTTCCTGAGGCGCTGGGTCTTCTGACCGCCGAGCAGGATGCGTATCGATCTCAGCGACAACTCGATCCGAAGCTGCGGATGCAGTGGATCAAGGAGACGGCGGGGATCTTCGGGATCATTGTGATGATCACCGCAGGGCTGGCGGTGTTTACGATGCACGTAAAGCCTCGCGTGGGCCGGAACACGACTCGTGCCACGGCGCTGGCAGTGCTATTGATTTTGATGCTGCTGGCGGACCGGGTGGTGCTGGTGGGGATGAGCACGTCTCCGATCTGGAGCGTGGCGACGATCGTGATGACGGCGGCGATCTTCACGATCGCGTATTCGCCGGCGTTTGCGATCGGGGTGGCGGCGGCGCTTTCGCTGCTGACGATCATGACGCTGGAGGCGCGGTTCGGGCTGTTTCTGGTTCATCTGACGGTGACAGCGACGGTTTCGCTGATGCTGCACGACATTCGCACGCGGTTGAAGATGGTGCAGGTGGGGGGCGTTACAGCGCTTGCGGCGGCGCTGAGCACGTGCTTCGTCGGGCTGATGCGGCAACAGGTATTCAGTACGCTGGTGAAAGAGATATCATTTGCCGCCCTTGCGGCGCTGGCGGGCATCAGCGTGGTGCTTGTGCTTCTGCCGCTGATCGAGCGGGCGCTGCGCGTGACGACGAGCCTGACGCTGCTGGAGTGGGCGGATACGAGCACGCCGCTGCTTCGGCATCTGATCGAGAAGGCGCCGGGTACGTGGCAGCACAGTCACTTGATCGGCAGCATGGCGGAGACGGCGGCCGAGGAGATCGGGGCGAACGGGCTCCTGGTTCGGGTGGGGGCTTATTACCACGATATCGGGAAGACGTGTAAGCCGCAGTACTTCGTTGAGAACCAGTCGGGTAAGCACAGCGCTCACCAGCGTCTGGCGCCGACGATGAGCCTGCTGGTCATCTTGGCGCATGTAAAGGACGGACTGGCGATGGCGCGGGAGTTTCGGCTGCCGCGCGTGCTGCAGCAGTTCATTGCGGAGCACCACGGGACGACGATTGTGCGATATTTTCATGCGATGGCGGCGCAGGAGGCGCGGGCCGGCGGGCGCGACGCGCGGACGGTGAGCGAGACGGAGTTTCGGTATCCCGGTCCGAAGCCGCGATCGCGCGAGTCGGCGATCTTGATGTTGTGCGACGGCGTTGAGGGGGCTGTGCGGGCATTGCACGAGCCGACGCCGAGCCGCATCGAGGCGGTGGTTCACGAGATCTCGATGGCGCGGCTGATGGACGGGCAATTCGATGACAGCGATATCACACTGAAGGAACTCTTCAAAGTGGAGCAGATTCTGGTGAAGAGTCTCTGCGCCTTCCACCATGGTCGTATTGCCTATCCGAAGGTGACGGATAGTGCGGCGCCCGGGCAAGTCCGAACGGCATGAGTCGCCGAACAACCCAAGTCAAAAGAGTTTTGCGTCGCAAGCCGGCCGCCGATTGCGCGGTGAAGGTGGAGGTGTCGGGCGCTGGCGGCGTGTTGGCGGGTCGGATTCGGGAGGCGGCGGTTGCTACTTTTGGTGGAGAGGGTCGCAGGGGCGGGCGGCTTGAGGTGGCGATCGTGGATGATGCCGAGATGCGCAAGCTGCATCGGCGGTGGATGGGGCTGGGGAGCACTACGGACGTATTGAGCTTCGATCTGTCCGACGGGGGGGACGACGGGGTTGTGGATGCGCAGCTTGTGGTGTGCAAGCCGGTGGCGGAGCGCAGCGCGGCGAAAACCGGCGGGGACTGGCGGCTGGAACTGCTCCTGTATGTCGTTCACGGCTGTCTGCACCTTTGCGGTTATGATGATGTCACGGCGTCGAAGGCGGCGCGGATGCATCGACGTGAGGATGAGATTCTTTTGGAACTGGGCCACGGCGCAGTGTTTTCTCAGGGTGAGAAAGTGCGGAGTTCGCGAACGGCCTCCGCGAGGAAGCGCAAGCGATGAGGGTCGCCGTCGTTCAACTCGTGGTACGGATGGGGCATCGGGCGACGACGCTTCAGCGTGCATTGGCGGCATTTGACGGCGCGGCGGAGGCCGATCCGGCGCCGGACCTGATTCTTTTGCCGTCGTTTTGCGATGTGGCGGAGTGGGCGCGGGGAGATAAGGACGTCGGCGAGCGACTTGAGGGGCCGACGCTTGCGGCGATTGCCCATCGGGCTCGACAGTGGGGGGTGTTCGCCAGTTTCGGCCTCGTTGAGCGAAGCGGGAATCGACTTGCGGTGTGCTCGGCGCTGCTGGATCACGATGGCGATCTTGTGGCGGTGAGGCGGGGCGAGCATGCGGGGGCAGAGCAGCAGGTCGCGTCCAGTGCGTCGGGGGTGGACGTGCGGAATACGGCAATCGGCGCTGTTGGACTGATGAATGCGGGGGATGTTTATCAAGCGGCCGGGGCGTCTGGTGATGCGTCGGGGCAGGCGGATTTGCTGATTTGTCCCGGGTGCTTTCTTTCGGCGGGGGGCAAGGGGCCGGCACGGGGAGCGGAACTTACGGGGAAGATGGTCGCGACGGCCAGGCGATTCGGGGCTCACTTTGCCGTGGCGGACGTGAGTACGGAAGCGGACGGAGCTTTGGGCGGAGTTATTGGCATGGCGATGATCGTTGCGCCGGATGGGGCGATCGTTTGCAGGGAGGCGGGCGAGGTCATGTATGCCGATGTTCCCGTTGCTCTGAGTGGGCAGACGCCGCCAAATCGGAGGAAGTAATCGTCTTTATGTGGACCGGTCTCATCGTTGTCTGCACACTTGTGACGCTGCTCGCCGGGACGGCGGTGGTTTCGGTTCGCACGGCTTCGCGGAGTCGATTGATTGAGGCGCTGCGGCGGATCGACCGGGGGGGGCGGCTGGATTTGTTCGACACGCACGAACAGGCCTATGCGGTCACGACGCTGGTGGTGCGACAGTTCGGCATTGTTTTATTTGTCATTCTTGTCGGGCGGCAGATCGGCATGGCCGGTCCGTGGCACGTTGCGCCGCTTCAGGTGGGATTGATTTCCGCGGTCTGGCTTCTGTTCATCGGTGCCATTATTCCGAATGCGTTGGCGCGTTATGCGGGCGAGGGGTTTTTGGCGCGGACGCTGCCGGTGCTGGAGCTGGTGCGACGGGTGTCGTGGCCGGTGCTGGGGATTGCGCGCGTGGTAGAGGAGATCGTTCGACGGCTGGTGGGGGTGTCGAAGGATGTTCCCGGGGACGCGGCGGAGGTGGAGCGGGAGATTCTCGACGCGCTGTCCCACGGTGAAGTGAGCGGAGGGGTGGATGAGGCGGAGCGGGATATCATTCGATCGGCGATGACGCTTGATGATACGCTGGTCGGCGAGATCATGACGCCGCGGACGGACATGGTGGGGATCGAGCAGGGGCTGGCCTACGACGAGGTTCGACGGCAGATCATCGCCGCGGGCCACTCGCGGACGCCGGTTTTTGAAGAGACGATCGATCACGTCGTCGGCATTCTCTACACCAAGGACCTGCTGGCGGTGGATCAGCCGGAGGACTTCTCGATCAGGAAAGTCATGCGTCAGGCGACGTTTGTCCCTGAGACCAAGGACGTCGCGAGCTGTTTGAAGGACTTTCAGGCCAATCGGGTTCACATTGCCATTGTCCTGGACGAGTACGGGGGAACGGCGGGATTGGTCACGATCGAGGATATTCTCGAAGAACTGGTCGGCGAGATCGCTGACGAGCACGATGAACTGCCGCCCGAGCCGATTCGGATGATCGATGACCGTACGGCGGAGGTGGAGGCACGCGTTCGGATTGAAGAGATCAATCAGGCGATGGACATTCAACTTCCGGGGGATGAGTCGTACGACACCATCGCGGGGTTCGTGCTGGCGCGCTTGGGGCGGATTCCGAAGCCCGGCGAGTCGCTGATTGAGGCGGACGTTCGGATCGAGGTGATCGAGGCGCGGGACCGGGCGATCCGGCGTTTGCGCGTGACGATGCTCGAACCTGCTTCGCAGGAGTAAGAGGCCTCCTTGCCACTTCAGAAAGACATCGGCATCGTCCTTCGCCGCCTGGACTACAGCGAGACCTCGCAGATTCTGGTGGTGTTCACGCGAGAGCACGGTCAGCAGCGGGTGATCGCCAAGGGGGTGAAGCGCTCGACGAAGAAGAAGGCGTCTACGGGCATCGACCTGCTCGAGCAGGGGCGCATTGTTTTTTCCCAGCGGCCGGGGAAGGAAGACGCGATGGCGACGCTGACGGAGTGGCGTCAGGAGGAGTCGTACGTACACGTTCATCGCGATCTATACCGGATGTATGCGGCGCAGTATGCGGCGGAGGTGACGGCCCAGCTCACCGAGGTGAACGATCCGCACGCGATGCTGTTCGATGCGCTTGACTCGCTCTTGCGCGATCTGGCGAATATCGACCCCGTCGCGGCGCTGGTGCAGTTTTTGTGGACGATGCTGCGCGAGATCGGCCTACGGCCGGAGATGTCGCGCTGCGTGAATTGCGGTCGCGATGCGGCAGGGGACCGGATGCTGCATTTTTCGTCGCACGCGGGCGGGGTGATTTGCCGGGACTGCGAGCCGCACGTCGTGGAGAAGATCAGGATTGACGGCGAGGCTGCGCTGATTCTGGCGACGCTCAACGGCGCGGCGCCGGATGGGGGCGAAGGCGGAGACGAGGAGAGGGCGGACGTCGGAGGTACGCAGGTTCACGCGGTCGATGCGGCGGTGGAGCGGGCGGATCGGCGCGTGATTCATCGGGCGTTTGAGATACTCGATTATCACCTGACGGAGACGATGGGGAAGCAGGCGCGGTTGCGCGGACCGCTGATGGCGATGATGGGGCAGGCGGAGCGGGGGAAGTGAGACTTGCGGGGCGCGTTGGCGGGCGTTTTGGGTTCGTGTGGAATTCTCGCGATTATGGAATTCCTCGTTCGCATAAGTTCAGTCAATACGCACGGGCCGGAGGCCCATGCGACCCAGGGGGAGAGTTTCTAACGCACGGGCCGGAGGCCCATGCTACCCTGGGGGGAGGGTTTCTAACGCACGGGCCGGAGGCCCATGCGACCCGGGGAGTTATTTCTTGCTCTGCCGTGCCCCGTAAAAAAGAGGCCGCTCCGAGGATGCTGTTGCATCGGTCGGAGCGGCCGTAATCAACTGAAGCAGTAACCGGTCGGCTTTATGCCTTGCCCTTGAGCTCGACCTTGGCGCCGGCCTCTTCGAGCTCCTTCTTGAGCTTGTCGGAGTCTTCCTTGGAGAGACCCTCTTTGACGGTCTTGGGAGCGGAATCGACGATGTCCTTGGCTTCCTTGAGGCCGAGGCTCGTCGCAGCTCGGACGACCTTGATGACGTTGATCTTGTTGGCGCCGGCATCCTTGAGGATGACGTCGAACATGGTGGGGGCATCCTCGGCCTCGGCTGCCGCGCCGCCGCCTCCAGCGGCCATCATGACCGCGCCGCCACCGGCGGGCTCGATGCCGTAGGTGTCCTTGAGATAGTCGGCCAGGGACTGGGCGTCCTTGACCGTCAGGCCGACGATCTTGTCGCCGATGTCCTTAACCGCCGCGCTGAATTCCTTCGCTGGTGCTTCCGCCATGATGACTTTCTACCTTTCCAAATCTTTACGGCGCACAAAGGCGCCAGGTTTCACCGCACTCGAAAGCCGGAATCCCAGTGATCCCGTTTAACCCGACCCCGACAAGCGGGGCCTCTCATTGGGGCTGCCGAGCAGCGAGTGTCATTCGACTGATCTAACAAAATCCGGCGACCCAACGATCGCGGACTCTTGAAACATTCCGTTAAGCGACCTTGGCGATGGCCTCGCCTTTTTCCAGTTTGTCGACGATGGCCTTGACGCAGCCGGCGATCTTTCCGCCGACGTTGAGGCAGCCGGCGATGCGTCTGCCGGGCGAAACAGCGAGCATGACGACTTCTCCCTGGAGCTCGGCCTTGCTGCGGCGCTTGGAGATGGCCTCGATGGTGATGAGCTCGGGATCGCCATCGACGATTCCGCTCTTAAGCTCCAGCGCCGGATATTCTTTTACCAGGGCGACGAGTTGCTTGGCCACATCGACCGAGCTCGAGCCGCCGGTGACGAAGGCACAGGGTCCGGTCAAGACGGCGCCGATGGGCTCCAGTGCGGTGCCGGCAAGAACGCGCTTGGCGAAGCGATTCT
Source organism: Planctomycetia bacterium (assembly GCA_015075745.1). Lineage (NCBI taxonomy): Bacteria > Pseudomonadati > Planctomycetota > Planctomycetia > Planctomycetia bacterium. Next base: position 1,009,020 of record JABTTW010000002.1, on the reverse strand, counting down.
TGACGACGTGCAAGGCGACCTTCTGCTTTTTGAGCAGGCCGCGGAGGGTGTTGACGTCGGTTCCGCTGAGCTTGTGGACGTTGACGACCATGGCGCTATCCAAGTCGGCATAGGCCTTCTTGAGATCGCCGCAGATCATTTCCTTGATTGATCGACTCATTGAACGCCTCGCGCTTTCTTTACTGAGCCACTTCGAGCTCAATCGCCGGGGACATCGTGCCGCTGATGCAGACCTTTTTGATGTAGTGTCCCTTGCTGGTAGATGGTTTCAGTCGGCGAATGTGGCCGACGAACGATTCGATGTTTTCGGAGAGATCGGCATCGGCGAAACTGGCCTTGCCGACGACGGCGTGGATGTTTCCGCCGGCATCGTTTCGGAATTCGATCTTTCCGGCGGCGAACTCGGTGACGGCCTTGGCAATGTCCGCTGTGACGGTTCCGCTCTTGGGGGTGGGCATCTTGCCCTGCGGGCCGAGGACGCGTCCGAGCTTACCGACCTTTCCCATGGTTCGCGGATGGGCGATGGCCACATCGAAGTCGGTCCAACCGTCGTTGACCTTCTTGATGAGCTCGTCGACACCGACTTCAACGGCGCCGGCAGCCTTGGCTTCGTCGGCCTCGTTGCCGTCGACAAAGGCGATGACGCGCTTCTTCTTGCCGATGCCGCGCGGCAGGGAAACTGCGCCGCGAATCATCTGCTCGGCGTTCTTGGGATCGATGCCGAGGTGCATGACGATGTTGACGGTCTGGTCGAATTTCGTTCCCTTGGTCAGTTGCTTGAGCAACTTGAGGGCATCGGGAAGGGGATGCTTCTTGTCCTTCTCGACGAGCTTGAGATTCTGGGCGTGGCGCTTGGAGAGGCCGCGCATCGGGCGACCGCGCTTCTTGCGCTGTCCGGAGTCGCCGCCTTCTGGGGCAGCTTGTGCCTTGGCCGGGTCCTTGCTTTTGGCCTTGGCCTTCTTCTTCGGGGGAGTCGATTCGGCGGCGGCTTCGACGCCGGGAACGGCTTCTTCTTTTTCTGACATGTGCAATCCTCTGTTAACGACCTTTCGGTCTGCCACGATCAGCGGCTCGTGGTCGGGCGACGTTTGGTCGGCGGACAGGTCGCGAGGGGCAACGCATGCCGCCTGAAATCGAGCCCAGCAGTGTAGGGCATTTGCCGACGCTCTTCAAGGTGTGCGCGGGGTCGGACGTGGATGGACATAAGCCGTGAAATGACAGGGGATAATCGCAATTTGCGGGGAGGGGGTCGGTCCGGCGGGGCGCCCGGGCTTCGCAGGCCCACATCGGAGAAGGGGAAACCGTCGGCAACGCCGGACGTACGGGGAGGAGCAAGGCCGCGAAACTTTGTCGGGCGGGAAGTCGATGTTTATCATGCGGACGAAGGCAGGGATGCGATGCGCTCCGATCTACTCGCTCAAATCAACACAGACGATCTGCTCCACAACTATCACGCGTTGAAGTCATGTTGTCGGCCGGGGGTGAAACTGTGCGCGCCGCTGAAGGCGGATGCGTACGGGCACTCGATGGCGATGGTCGCGCCGGTTCTGTATGAGGCCGGGGCGGACATGGCGGCGGTGGCGACGTTGTTTGAAGCGGTGGAGCTGCGGGACCTCGGCTGGGACCGGCCGATCCTGGTTCTGGGGAATGTGCTGGGCGTGGCGGACGCGGCGGAGCGTGGCGAGCGCCTGGGGGTGATTGAGGATCATCGGCTGAGTATCACGATCGCGGATGGGGCGGTGGTCGAGTACCTATCGCGGCAGCGTTTGAGCGCGCCGATCGACGTGCATGTCAAAGTGGATACAGGCATGGGGCGGATGGGGGTGCTGGCCGAGGATGCCGCGGGGGTTGTGCGCGATATTCTACGCACGCCGCAGCTACGGCTGACCGGCGTTTATTCGCACTTTGCAACGGCCGATTTTGAGGAGGTGAGCGTCGCGGAGCGGCAGGTCGGGGTGTTTCGACGGTTTCTCGACGAGGTGGGGGCGGCGCTTCCGCCGGGTGTCATCCGTCACCTGGCCAACAGTGCCGCGACGATTGCACTGCCAGATGCGCATCTGGACATGGTTCGGCCGGGGCTGGCGCTTTACGGTTATTATCCGTCGCGTCACATGCGGGGTCAGGTTGACCTTCGACCGATTCTTCGGGTGGTGACGCACCTGACGGCGGTGAAGGAACTGCCGAAGGGGCACGGCGTGGGGTATGGACGGACCTTTGTGACGAATCGACCGACGCGGCTGGGGATCATTCCGGCGGGGTACTCGGACGGGTTCCCGCGGATGCTGTCGAACAACATGATCGTGGGCACGGAATGGGGCGATGCGCCGGTTGTCGGTCGCGTGAGCATGGATCAACTGGCGTTGGATTTGACGGAGCTTTCCGGGGTGGGGGTTGGGGACGAGGTGGTTTTGCTGGATAACGACAATGACCGTCCGAATGGGGTGGATGAGGTGGCGCGACGGCTGGGGACGATCTCGTATGAGGTGACGTGCCTTCTGGGGCGGCGGATCGATCGGCTGCGCGTCGGCAAAAGCTGCGCGGGATATCGGCCGCTGGCGGCGAGAAGCTAATCCGCAACCCGTTTTGGTCCGATGCGTAAGAGGATTTCGGGGGGAACCTCCGCCGAATCCCAGCCGGTACCCCGCAATCGGGGCTGAAAGGGGCTCGCGGTGGAGTTCACCGCCAGATGAGTCCGATTGTTATTAGGCGTAGCAAGTGCGGCGTCTTCCTCGCCGGCGGGCTTAAGTGAAGGAGATCATCATGAAGCGATCGTTAGCAACCCGCCTGGTGAAATCGAAGATTCTGATGCCGCTGCTGGTCGGCGGAATGGCGTTGCAGTTCAATCTGGGCGGCTGCGATGCAGAGGTGCGCGACTCCGTGCTGACGGGTTTGTCCACCTCGCTGACGACTTTGGCGTCGGCGGTGATTAACGCCTTCTTCCTGTCGCTGGGCGATGCGAGTACGACGTCGCAGCCGGTGGTGCAGGCGGCGTTTGAGATTCTTCATAGCTTGCCAGCGTAGCCCCAGGCAGTTTCCTCTTCGTCCTTCGAATTCACGATAGGTCCAGCGGTCTGTCCGCGCGCATCGGCGCAGGGCAAGCGGCATCGCATGCCCATGGCCGATGATGGCGGCTGTGCTCGGCTTGCGCTCAGCTTGCTCGCTTAAATTCAATGTGACAAACGCACGTGGGGCGGGGCGGTGGAGAGTCTCGCTTCGTAGGGGACCGCGGCCTGATCGGGGTGGAGGAGTTCCCATACGCGCTGGGGGGTGCAGGGCGTGGTGTGGGGGCTGACGCCGATGGCGTTGGCGATGGCTGAGAGGACGGCGGGGGTGGCGGCGATGAGCGGGGGCTCGCCGATGCCGCGCGCGCCGAAGGGGCCACCGGGATCGTCGGTTTCCAGAATGACCGTTTCGATGGTGGGGACGTCGCGGAAGGTGGGGAGGATGTAGTCGGTGAAGTTGGGATTCTTCATCACGCCGTTCTCCATGATGACCTCTTCCATGAGGGCCATGCCGATGCCCTGAGTGGCGCCGCCGATCATCTGGCCGGCGACGCTTTGGGGGTTGATAGCCTTGCCGACGTCGTGGCAGACGATGAATCGCTCGACGCGGGTTTCGCCGGTCTCTGTGTCCACGACGACCTGGGCGATGTGAGAGCCGAAGAGATAAGTGATGAATGAGCGGGGGGACTGGCCTGTTTCATAGTCTTCGCAGACGGTGCGCGGCTTGAAGATTCCGTTTGCCTCCAGGGGATATTCTCGCTTGCGACCTTCGGCGACGATCTGGGCGATGGGGGCGACGAGGGCGGGGTCGAAGCGGCCGACGGCTTTGCCATCGTGGAGGTCGAGTTCGTGCGGGTGGACGTTGAGCAGCTTGCCGGCGATGTCGAGGACCTGTTCACGGAGCTCGCTGGCGGCGATCTTGACGGCGTTTCCGGTGAAGTAGGTTTGCCGCGTGGCGGAGGAGGAGCCGGATTCCTGTGTGCGGCCGGTGTCTGCCCAGATTACGTCGACTTGTGAGAAGGGGACGCCGAGTTCTTCGGCGGTGATTTGCGCCGCCATGTTGAGGAGGCCTTGGCCGTATTCGACGGCGCCGGTGTAGACCTCGACTCGGCCGGCGGCGTTGAACTTTACTGTGGCGCGGCTGGCATCGGGGAAACCGTCGCCGTAGCCGAGGCCGAAGCAGATGACGGAAAGGCCCCAGCCGCGTTTTTCGTGGGGGGCGAGGGGGCGGTCGTGATGTTTTTTCGATTGGAACTGGTGGAGGGCCGCGTCGACGCACTCGACGGCGGTGGCGACGGGAATGACCTGGCCGGTGGTGACGGAATCGCCGGCGAGGATGAGGTTCTTTTTCCAGAGTTCGATGCGGTCGATGCCGAGGCGGGCGGCGAGGCGGTCCATCATGCCGTTGTAGGCGATGGCCATCTGGCAGGCGCCGAAGCCGCGCATGGCACCGGTGGGGTTGTTGTTGGTGAAGACGCCGTAGACGTCGACGTAGACATTTGGGATGCGGAGCGGGCCGGTGGCGTGGCTGGCGGATTTGCGAAGGACGGCGGGGCCGGTTGAGGCGTAGGCGCCTTCGTCGGAGTAGATCGTGATCTTGGCGGCGGTGAGGGTGCCGTCTTTCTTTGCGCTGACGGTGTAGTGGATTCGCATGGCGTGGCGCTTGTGGCGGGCACGCATGGACTCTTCGCGGCTGTAGCGCATGGCGATGGTCTTGCCGGGGTGCTTGAGGGCGCAGACGCCGAGGTAGACCTGGATGGAGAGGTCTTCGCGGCCGCCGAATGCGCCGCCGGTCGCGGGGGTGATGATGCGGACGGCTTCCATGGGCAGGCCGAGGGCGAGGGCAATGAGGCGGCGTTCTTCGTGGGCCCATTGGCCGGAGACCTGGATGGTGAGGAGGCGTCCATCCCATTGGGCGATGCCGGCCTCGATATCGAGGAAGGCGTGATCGACGGTCTGGGTGAGGAAAGTCTCGCTGATGATGACATCGCCGGCGGATAGTGCCGCATCTGTGTCACCTTTTCGGATGCGCTTGCCGCCCATGATGTTGCCGTTGGGATGCAGGCGGGGGGCGTCTTCGGCGAGGGCGTCGTCGAAGTCGGCGACGACGGGGAGGTCTTCGTAATCGACCTTGACGGCTTCTATGCCGCGGTTGGCGGCGTGCTCATTTTCTGCAAGGACGATGGCGACGGCGTCACCGCGATAGAGCACTTTGTCTTCGGCGAGGACGGGGTGATCGCGGTGGATGAGGCCCTGGCGGTTTGTGCCGGGCATGTCCTTGGCGGTGTAGACGGCGACGACGCCGGGGGACTTTGACGCGGCGGCGGTATCGATTTTGATGATACGGGCGTGGGCCTTCTCGGAGCGGACGACGCGTGCGAAGTAGTCGGCGCGATTGAAGAAGAGATCGGCGCCGTAGAGGCAGGTGCCGAGGACTTTTTCGGTGCCGTCGATGCGGCGCTCGCTGCGGCCGACAGGGCCGTGGGGGGCTTCCTTGTACGGCGTGGTGGAGGGATCGACGAGCGGATTGGACTTCGTTGGGGCGACGATCCCGGTTGGTTGTGCGGGTGAGGTTTTCATTTCCATTCCCGGGCGGCGGATTTGATTGCCTCGCAGATGGCCGCGTAGCCGGTGCAGCGGCAGATGTTTCCTTCCATGCCTTCGAAGAACTCCTGTTCCGACGGATTTGGATTGGCTTCGAGCAGGGCCTTGGCGGACATGATGAGGCCGGGGGTGCAGTAGCCGCACTGGGCGGCGCCGGAGGCGAGGAACTTTTCCTGAAGGACGTGCAGCTTGTCGCCGTGGGCGAGGCCTTCGATGGTTTCGATGTTGCGATTCTGCATCTGCGGGCAGAGGACGAGGCAACTGTTGATCGGCTTGTCGTCGACGATGACGGTGCAGGAGCCGCACTCGCCCTCGAGGCAGGAGCCCTTGGCGCCGGTGAGGCCGAGGCGGTCGCGGAGGAAGAAGAGGAGGGTTTCGTCTTGTGCGACGTCGGCGTCAACGGGATCGCCGTTGACGGTGCATCGGAGTCGCCACGTTGTGTCGTTGGTCTGGGTCATTTTGTCGTGCGCGTCGCAAGCGACGCGGCTAAATGAGAAAAACTCAATTCCCTTGGCGCAGGTCGCGGAGCAATCTGCGGGTCAGCACGCCGCACATGGCGCGGCGATAGGTCGCCGACGAGCGATGGTCGTCGATTGGGGCGACTTCCTTCATGGCGGACTGGGCGGCGGCCTCGATGGCGGCATCGGTGAGTCCGTCCTTTGCGATGATGGCCTCGGCCTGTCGGGTGCGGATGACGGTGGGGGCGACGCAGCCGAAGGCGATGCGAACTTCGCCGCGCGGATTCATGCCGATGGCGCAGCAGACGATGCTGATGTTGATGGAGCCGCGCTTGCCGATTTTGTACCAGGCTGTTTTCCAGTCGGCGTCGAAACGGACGGCGGTGATGAGTTCGTCGGCGAGGAGAGCGGTCTTGCGGAAGCCGGTGAAGTAGTCGTGGATGGGGAGCGAACGTTTGCCGCGGGTTGCGTGGGACAGCTCGATCTGGGCATCCATCGCCATCAGGGCGACGCAACCGTCGCCGGCGGGGGAGGCGGTGCCGAGGTTGCCGGCGATGGTTCCGGCGTTGCGAATGGCGGGTCCGCCGACGGTCATGGCGGCCTGGGCGAGTGCCTTTATGGGCAGCTTGCCGAGTTGGGTAAAGGTCGCGCCTCCGGCGAGAAACCACTGGCCGTTGTCGCGGCGGACGGTTGAGCCATCGGCCACGTGGGTGAGGTCGAGGAAGTGGCGGGGGGGTTTGGCCTGGCGATTGAGTGCCACGACGATGTCGGTCCCGCCGGCGATGGGGGTGACGTCGGCACCGAGGTTTGCCCGAATGGCGAGGGCTTCATCGAGATTTCGGGGCTGGTGGAACATCCAAGCACTTTAATCGAAGAGGGCGACCGGAATCGGGCAAGTCTCCATCTGATATTTTCTTTCAGCCATCTTAACTTTGCCGGGGGCCCGTCACAACGTTCGGGCATTGATGGATCGGCGCGGCGGCGTTGGGTGAGAGCAGACCTAGATGTTGCGTTTTGGATATTGGTTCATCGTGAGATTTCTTCGTCCGGCAACGCTCTGTCGCCCCATTCGGGGCTTTGAGATTTCGGCTTTCTTTCTCCACGGGCTCACGCCCGCGGCTACGATCTGGCGCCCCTGTCGGGGCTCAAAATCGATACTTCCATTGGCCATGATTCATACCTGAACGCAGAGTATTGGAGCTGACGTGGTCGGGCGGCGCGATCGCGGCTATTCTTTGGGCACGGATCATGGCGCAAAGCGGCACACCATCCAGGCAGGGCGAGAAGCTCGACGGTTCGGGGCTTCGGGTGGCGATTATCGTCAGCCGGTTCAACGACAACATTACGTCGCGCCTTTTGTCCGGGGCGCGCGATGCGCTGCTGAAGCACGGTGTTCGCGCGTCGGATGTGACGGAGGTGTGGGTGCCGGGGGCGTGGGAGTTGCCGCTGGCGGCGCAGGCTCTTGCGCGGACCGGCCGGTACGATGCGCTGGTCGCGCTGGGCTGTGTGGTTCGCGGCGAGACGACGCACCACATCCACGTCGGCGGCGAGTCGGCACGGGGCCTAGCGCAGGTTAGTCTGCAAACGAACGTGCCGATTGGTTTCGGCGTGCTGACGACGGATACGGTTGAGCAGGCTGTCGCACGTGCGGGTGGGGATCACGGGAACAAGGGGGAGGACGCGGCGCTTGCCGCTATTGAGATGGTCATGCTTCTTCGAGCGCACCGACCCACCGAAAAGCCGGGACGATAGGCCGCAGCTTGCGGATTCGTCGGGCCCGCTGTAATGATGCCACCATGAAAGATCGTCATCAGGCGCGAATCCTCGCCATGCAGGCGCTTTGTCAACTCGACGTGCTCGGCGATGACTCGCTTGCGCAGCTCGACTCATTCTTCGCGGATGAGTCTCCGCCGGAGAGCACGCAGAAGTATGCGCGGGGGCTGGTTCACGAGATATGGAAAGACCGGGAGGCGTTCGACGCTGCCATCCAGGCGGTTGCGGAGCATTGGGCGACGACGCGGATGTCGGCGGTCGATCGCAACGTCTTGCGCGTGGGGCTCTGCGAGCTTCGCGCGCGGCCGGAGGTGCCGACCGCGGTGGCCATCAATGAGGCGGTGGAGATCGCGAAGATTTTCGGGACGGCGGATTCGCCGGCGTTTGTGAACGGCGTGCTCGATGCGCTGAGAAAGCAGGCGGCATCGGGCGGCGGGGGAGACAGCACCGCCGCGAAAGAGCCCGCGCCGCCGGTTGAGGGCTGAGAGTTACATGGGATTATTCGATCGCTTCAAGAAGGCCCTGACGAAGACGCGCGACAAGGTTGTCCGCAGCTTTCAGTCGGTGCTGCCCTTTGGCCGCAAGATTGACGAAAGCCTGCTGGAGCAGGTCCACGACACGATGATTCAGGACGACTTCGGTCCGGCGACGGCGGAGAAGTTGATCGGGGCGGTGCGTGGGGCGTGGAAGCGCGGGGAGATCGCCGAGTCCCAGGACATCATCGCCTATCTGAAGCAGCACATCATTGAGAAGTGGCCGGAGGACGTGCGTGCGCTGGCGAAGGCGGCGAGCGGTCCGACGGTGATTCTTGTCGCGGGCATCAACGGCTCGGGCAAGACGACGAGCGTTGCGAAGCTGGCGAATTACCTGAAGCAACAGGGGAAAAAGGTCATTCTCGGGGCGTGTGACACGTTTCGGGCCGCGGCGGTGCTGCAATTGACCGAGTGGGCCGAACGGTGCGGGGTGGACATCATCAAGCACGGGCAGGACGCCGACCCGGGGGCGGTGGCCTACGACGCATGCGAGGCGGCGATCGCGCGGAAAGCGGACATTCTGCTGCTCGATACGGCGGGACGACTTCACACGCAGGACAACCTGATGCGGGAGCTTTCCAAGATCCAAAAGGTGGTAGAAAAGAAAATTCCGGGCTCACCGCATGAGGTTTTGCTGGTGCTCGACGCGACGATCGGGCAGAACGCGGTGAATCAAGCGCGCAGCTTCAGCGAGCACGTCAAGGTCACGGGGATCTTCCTGGCGAAGCTGGACGGCTCGGCGAAGGGCGGCATCGTGGTGGGCATCCGCGATCAACTGAAGGTGCCGGTGAAGTTCGTGGGGCTGGGCGAGCAGATCGACGACATCGAGCCGTTCGATCCCAATACATTCGTCGAGGCGCTTTTTTCAGAGTAGGCGCCGGTCCATTTCTTTCACGAATCCTTTCGGGGAAATAACTCTGTCGCGGATTTTTTATTCGTCGTAAGCGGCCTGGCCGATGAGGCGAACGAATCGGACGCCGATGAGCGGCCGCTCGATCAATCTTCCCTTTACTTTTTCGATTAGAGTGAGTCGTTGCTGCGGCTCATCGCCGATGGGGGCGAGCAGCCTGCCGCCATCCGCGAGTTGATCGACGAGGGCGGATATGATTCCCGGCGCGGCGGCGGTGACGATGATCCGATCGAATGGCGCTTCATCGGGCCAGCCAACGGTCCCGTCGGCGACTTTGAAAGCGACGTTGGTCAGCTTGAGTTCGGCCAGACGGGCGGCGGCGAGCTCGGAGAGCTCCGGCAATCTTTCGATGGTGAGCACGTGACGGGCGAGCATGGCGAGGACGGCGGTCTGGTAGCCGGTGCCGGTTCCGATTTCCAGAACTCGGTGGTGCGGCTCGATGCCAAGGGCTTCGGTCATGTAGGCGACGATGTAGGGTTGAGAAATCGTCTGACCGAGGCCAACCGGCATGGCGCGGTCGTCGTATGCATCGTTGGCGCGATCAGCCGGCACGAAGTTCTCACGCGGGAGGCAGCGCATGACGTCGAGGACGCGGGCATCTTTGATCCCACGGGTCATGATTTGCTGGTCCACCATCCGCAGGCGACGGGCTGCCGGAGGGTCGTCTTTGAGGCCGGGCGACTGAGGTGAGGCAGGTTCGATTTTGGAGCTCGAGAAATCCATGACCGATTTTAGGGGCCGTAGCCGCTTATTGCGTATCAGTTTATGGGAACCGGGGTTTGCGCGTGAGAGTTCGTTGTTCGCGACCGATAGAAAGGATAAACTGATTGAAAGGGGCGGTATTGTACATGCCTGAAATTCAGTTCATTGGGAGGAGTATGGTCAGGCCTGACGGAAGTCTCGCCCGACCGGTCCTACGGGGTATTTTTACCCGTTGGACGAGCGGCTGGGCGGTTTGCGCATTGATGCCGCTTTTCCTCGGCGCATGTCAGGAAGGGGGCGCATTGCCCCTGAAGAACCCCAATCTGTCGGATCCCGCGACTGCGACGGCCCGTCTGTTGGAAATGGACGTCTGCAGCGATCCTCCGCTTGGCGAGGTGGTTCTTTCGCATTTGTTCGCGGCGGTCAACGCCGAGCGCCGCAAGGCGGGTCTCGCCGCCCTTAAGCGCGAAGACACGCTGATGGTGGTTTCTGACTTTTATGCGTGCCGACTCGCCGATGGGGGATTTTTCTCGCATCGCGACCCGTTCGACAATTCGACGATTGATTCGCGGGCCATCGCCTTTGGTTATCCATTCACGAAAGTCGGCGAGAACCTGGCGGCCGGGCAGTTGAGCGTCGAGGAAGTGATGGAGGCGTGGATGGCCTCGCCGGGACATCGGGCCAACATTCTCGACCCGGACTTCACGGAGATCGGCCTGGCGGTCAAACTCGGCGGGGCAGACGGGCCCTTCTGGGTGCAGGAGTTCGGTCGACCGTCTAGTGAGCCGCTTCGCACGGTTCGGCAAGCGCCGTCAAACAGCGATGAATCAGCGGCGACATCGCGGCCGGTAACGGACGATGCCTCGCCCGCCTCCCAGCCCGGGTCGTAATTCAGCTTCAGTTATTGATATTCAATTGCCGCCACAATTCTTCTTCGGCCTTCTTATATTTTTCCCGACTCTGGTCGAGATCGGCCTTGATGCGGTCGAGCTCCGGGGCGTCGGAGGGAATGGCGCCGTCGTGAAGTTCGGCGAGGGCTCTTAATTGGGCGGATGCGTCGTCGATGCGGGTGGCGGCCTCGGCGAAGCTTCGCGCGGCGTCAAAGATCGCCAGTTGCTTGATCTCGGTCTGCTTGGGTTCGTTGAAGAGTCGCCAGGGGTGGCGGAGGACGTACTTCATGCCGTTTTTGATGTGGTCGGAGGCCTCTTTGAAGTTCACGAGCATCCGGTCGATGTTCTCGCGATTGATGACGACGATCTCGCGGGTTGTCGATGTCATAGTGTGAACGTCGTCCACGGTCTTGCTGATCATCACGCCGGTTTTCTTGAGCTCCGCCATCAGGCTGTCGGGCCTGGATGCGTCTGTTTCGCCGGCGAGGTTGTCGGTCATGTGGGCGATGTTTTTCAGGGACCTGTCGAGGGTCGGCTCGTTGGTGGTGAGGACGCGAGAGACCGACCCGAGCCCGTCGTTGAGCGAGTCGATGGCGAGGTGAATTTTGCCGAGCAGGGCCTGACGGTTTGCCCCGTCGGTTTCGGTTCGAAGGGAGCCGGTCATGAAATTGATGTTGTCAACGATGGCGTGAATCTTTCCGAGGAGCATGGTCTTTTCCTCGGAGCCGAGCTGGTTGCCGAGTGCCGTTGTCATGGCATTGATGTCGTCGGCGGACTTGAGGAACTTGGCGATGAGCGAGGTGTCGGCCTGCGGATCGAGCTGGGTCTTGATTTGTCCGAGGAGGCTGGAGGGGTTTGCGCCGTCGAACTCGCTCTGGAGTGAGGCAAGGATGGCCGCGAAGCCGGCGGGCTGGGCGCCATCAATGTATTCACCGGTGAACGGCTGCGGTGAAACGCCGAGATTGATCTTGAGGATGCCGTCTCCGCCGAGGGGCGGGCCTTCGGCGATGGCCTCGCAGTCGGACATGAGCGTTAGGTCTTCGCGGATGTCGGCCTCGACCCAGACGTAATAACGGGTGACCTTCTTTTTTGTGGCGATGTCCTCGACTTCGTAGGGGTTGAGGGTGGCGGCGGTGATCTTGCCGACCTTTTGGCCGCCGACGAGGACGGTGGAGCCGGGGGAGAGGGTGGGCATGGCGGGAGAGGACTCAAACCGGACGGCGATGCGACTCATTGAGCCGCTGACGCCCTGGCTGATCCAGATCAGAATCATGAAAAAAGCGACCGCGACGGCGATCGTGACGGCCCCCACCTTTAGTGCATTGCGATCAGCAGCCATGTTGGAAGTCTACTCCTCTCCCGCGACCAGAAGTTTTTCATAGTCGCTTAGACCCTGGGCGTCGGTCAACGGACCCTCGGTGTGTCCGTTGAGGAACTGGTTCATGAGTTTCTCTTCGCGGGTCGCAAGCCGGTCGGACGGCGTGTCGCGAAGCTGTTCGAATTCGGCGCGGTCTCCGATCTTCAGGACTTTTCCGCGCTCCAACATGACCATTCGGTCGGCGATGCGGAAGGCGGAATCCATTTCGTGGGTCACGACGACGCTGGTGACGTTGAGCTTCTTGGACAGGTCCATGATGAGTTCATCGATGGCGGCGCTGGTGACGGGGTCCAGGCCCGCGGAGGGCTCATCATAGAACAGAATCTCCGGATCGAGAACGGTGGCGCGGGCGAGGCCGGCGCGTTTTTTCTGGCCGCCGGAAAGCTGAGAGGGCAGCTTGTCGCGATGGGGGAGCATGTGGACCTGCTGCAATTTGAGGGTGACGACGATGTCGATGATGGACGGATCGACGACGCTGTGCTCGTGGAGCGGCAGGGCGACGTTTTCGGCCAGGGTCATTGAGTTATACAGGGCGCCGCTTTGGAAGAGGATGCCGAATCGCTTGCGGATTTCGTTCATCGGGGCTTCGGCGAGGCCGACGATGTTTACGGGGGCGGGGGCATCCTTGGTGTGATAGTAGATGGACCCGCTGTCGACGCGATATTCTCCGATGAGGCAGTTGAGCAGGGTGCTCTTTCCGCAGCCGCTACCGCCCATGATGATGAGGGTTTCTCCGCGGCGGACGTCGAAGGTCACGTCGTCGAGGACGGTTTGAACGGTTCCGCGGCCGCGAAATGTTTTTCGCAGGCTCTGGATGGAGATGACGATGTCAGACGAGCTTGTCATAGATACGTGTCCGGAGGAACCGGGAATTCTATCGAAACGAGGTGAACTGTTAACCCGGGAACTGGAAAAACGCCGCAGCGACGCGGAGCCCCCGGCGATGGGGCGGCCCATGTTTGCGGCGAGGAATTGCCGGGAAAAGGTAAAGACCCCCGCGGCCGCGAAGGCGCGAGGGTCTTTCATGGAAACGAGGCTGACGGGACTCGAACCCGCAACCTCCGGCGTGACAGGCCGGCGCTCTAACCAATTGAGCTACAGCCCCAGGCTATTCCTGGGAGTTGCGACCACGGCGGTTGCCGCGATTGCAGACCCGCCAACGTATCGCGGGTAAATCGGAGTGTCAAGATCGCCGGTAGCGGCCGAGAATCATAGGCGGGCTTGGTGCTATTCGCCGATCGGGTCAGCTCCAGACGATCAGACCGGCATCGTAACGATGAACGAGGTCGGCGTGCTGCGGGACGACGCGGACGGCATAACCGTGCCTGCCGCTGCGACGACAGGGAATGGTCCCGTCGAACCAGAATGTTCCGTTTTCGAGATGGTCGGCGCAGGTCATCTCGACGGCGCCGCCTTCGACCAACTGGCCCGAGGAATCGATTCGACCGTTGTAGAGTTCGACGGCGACGTCGTTGGGCTGGACCTTACCGAGATGGACGCGGGCCCTGACGCGCACTTCCGCGCCGACGGGCAGCTCTCGATCGCTTTCTGCGTCGACCTGCTCGACGTGGACTGAGTCCCACTCTCCGGCGAGGGAGCGCTTCCAATGTGCGAGGGCCTTTGCACCCGCGAAGTTGTCACGGGAGAGATGCCGCCACCTGTGAGCCGCAGGGACGTAGAGCCGATTGGCGTATTCCTCGAGCATGCGATTGGTGTTGAACATGGGGCAGATCGTGCGCATGGACGCCTTGATCCGGGCAATCCAGGCGCGGGGGAGTCCGTCGGCGGAGCGATCGTAGAATGCGGGGATCAGCTCCTTTTCGAGCAGGTCGTAGATCGCTTCGCCTTCGAGGTGATCTCGGTAGGCGGGGTCTTCCTGGATTCTTCCTTCGTCGATGGCCCAGCCGTTGTGGCCGTCGTAGGCCTCGGGCCACCAGCCATCGAGGATGGAGAGGTTGAGGCCGCCGTTGGGTGCGACCTTCATGCCGCTGGTCCCGGACGCCTCGCGGGGCTTGATGGGATTGTTCAGCCAGACGTCGGCGCCCTGGACGAGCATTCGGGCAACGACGATGTCATAGTTTTCGATGAAGACGATTTTCCCGCGGAAGGCGGCGGTCTCGAGTTGTTCGAGGATTTCCTTGATGACGGCCTTTCCGTTGTCGTCACGCGGGTGGGCCTTGCCGGCGAAGATGAATTGAACGGGGCGATCGGCACCGGCAATGATCTTCGCGAGGCGAGTCGGATTTCGGAAGAGCAGCGAGCCTCGCTTGTAGGGGGCAAAGCGCCGGGCGAAGCCGATGGTCAGGGCATCTGGATTGAGCATTTCCTCGGCGGCCTTGATCTGGGCGGCCGGTGCGCCGCGGCGGCGCAGTTGTTCGCGGAGACGTTTGCGAGCAAACGAGACGAGGGCGATGCGACGGCGCTCGTGGGCGCGCCAGAGCTCCAGATCGGGAATCTCGTCGACACGACTCCAGATGTCGTGATCAACGGGGTTCTCGGTCCAGGTCGGTCCGAGGTAACGATCCAGCAGTTCGGCGACCTCGGGACAGATCCAGGTGTTGGTGTGGATGCCGTTGGTGATCGAGGTGATGGGCACCTCGTCGCGCGGGGCGCCGGGCCAGACGTTGTACCACATCTCGCGGGAGACATGGCCGTGAAGGGCGCTGACACCATTGGCGCCGCCGGCCAGACGCAGGGCGAGGACCGCCATGCAGAACTCACCTTTGACCGGCTGGGCTTCTTCCAATTTTCCGAGGGCGAGAAACTCCTCCAAGTTCAAACCAATGGCGGGGAGGTAGGGGCTCAGGTACTTATCGATCAACTCCCGCTCGAAGCGATCGATGCCGGCCGGGACGGAGGTATGCGTGGTGAAGACGAGGCTGGAGGCAACTGCCTCGCGGGCCTCACCGAAATCGAGTTTGCCCTCCTCTCGTTTGCTGTGAAGGTGCTCGACGGTGAGAAATGCGGCGTGGCCCTCATTCATGTGGCAGACGTCGAGAGAGACGTTGAGCATCTTGAGGGCGCGAAGGCCGCCGATGCCGAGGACGATTTCCTGGCGGATGCGATGTTCGTTGTCGCCGCCGTAGAGTCTGGCGGTGATTTCTCGATCGCGCGGGTCGTTTTCAGCGACGTCGGTGTCGAGGAGGTAGAGCGGCACCCGGCCGACCTGGACGACCCAGACTTGGGCGCGGACTTCGCGTTCGCCGACGGGGAGCGAGATGGTCAGCGGTTGATTTTCGCCGTTGGTGACGGGCAGAACGGGCATCTGGAAGAAATCGAGCGACGGATACTCTTCCATTTGCCAGCCATCGGCGGTCAGTCGCTGCTGAAAGTAGCCCTGTCGATAGAGCAGTCCGACGCCGACGAGGGGGATGCCCAGATCGCTGGCGCTCTTCAGGTGGTCGCCTGCGAGGATGCCGAGGCCGCCGGAATAGATGGGGAGCGACTCGTGGAGTCCGAACTCCATGGAGAAATAGGCGATGCGGGCGTCTTTCAGATCGGGATGGGCTTTGGCGAACCAACCTTCACGGCTCATGTATGAATCGAGCGCCGCGAGGATGCGCTGCATGTGTGCGAGAAATGCCTTGTCCTGTGCGGCCTGATCGAGGCGGCGCTGGGCGACATGAGCGAGGAAGCGGACGGGATTGTGGACGACGTCCTCCCACAATTCGGGATCGAGCCTGCGGAACAGCTCGCGTGCATCGGCGTTCCAGCTCCACCAGATGTTGTAGGCCAGGTCTCGCAGCCTTGCGAGGGGCTGGGGCAGTGCAGGAATGACGGTGTATGTGCGCAAGCGAAACATGCTTAACATCCTTTGTTCATTCGACTCGAATACGATCCATGCATTCGGGCATCCGGCGGCTCACTATCTAAATGGCCTGCGCCGAAGCGTCAAATCGCAATCCTCGCTGCATACCAATCCATCGTCCGCTTAAGACCGTCAAGGGTAGAGACGATCGGTTGGTATCCGATGACCTTCCGGGCCAGGCTGATGTCGGCGGCGGAATGCTTGATGTCTCCCTGACGTTCGGGAAGGTAGTCGGGCTTGATGCTCTTTCCGAAATATCGATTGATATCTGCAATAATCTGGTTGATTGAGATGCGTCCGCCGCAGGCGATGTTCACAACCTCCCCGTTCGTCCGCTCGGCCTTTGCGGCGAGGAGGTTCGCATGGATGACGTTCTCAATGTAGGTGAAGTCTCGGGTTTGCTCGCCGTCTCCGTACACGGTGGGGGCGCGGTTTTGGAGGATCGCCGTCACGAAAGCCGGAATCGCAGCCGCATATTGACTTCGAGGATCCTGGCGCGGTCCAAACACGTTGAAGTATCGCATGGTGAGCGTCTGCAGGCCGTAACACCTGGCAAACGCGCGGCAATAAAACTCGCCGGTGAGTTTCTGGACGGCGTAGGGGCTCAGCGGATCTGTCGGCATGGACTCGACCTTGGGAAGAGTCGGCGATTCACCGTAGGCCGAGCTGCTGCCGGCATAGATGAATCGGCGCACTTTCTCGTCGCGGGCCGCGAGGAGAAGTTGAAAGGTGCCCTCCACGTTAGACCTGTGGCTGGTCGCCGGATCGTCGACGGACTTGGGGACGGAAGGCACGGCGGCTTCGTGAAGCACGACGTCCACGCCCCGGCACGCGCGTCGGGCGATGGCGGGGTCGGCCATGTCGCCCTGAATCCAATCGGTTTTTGAAAGTACGTCGACGAGGTTTTCCCGCTTGCCCGAGGAAAGGTCATCGAGCACCCGGACGGAATGGCCCAGCTCTACGAGGCGATGAACCAGATGCGAGCCGATGAAGCCCGCTCCACCGGTAACGAGAAAGTCCATCAACTGCCCTCACGTTGATGTGTCGCGTCGCGACCGACGACGGAAATCGCATGGCGATTGGCCAGGGCGAAGGTCTCTTCACGACTGAGGATCAGCGTTTTGCCCGCTTCGACGACGACGGCCGCGGCGCGCGACTGTGAAAGTAACAGAATGGTTTGCGGCCCGATGGCGGGGACGTCGAATCGCATGTCCTGATTCGGCTTGGCGACCTTGACCAGGACCCAGCCGCCGGCTTTGCACAGCGAAGCGGCGCGGGCGATCATCGCATCGGTGCCCTCGATGGCTTCCACGGCAATGACGTCCTTGTCCTTGACGGCGATGGATTGGCCAACGTCGAGACGGCCCATTTGCTTGGCGATGTGCCAGCCCAACTCGACGTCGGCTTCGGCGGAGGCGGAAAGGCGGGGGCCGGCCAGGAGTCCCGTGCCGGCCATGGCATCCTGACAGTAGGAAGTGGAATCAACCAACTCAACGCCCCTTCGTCCCATTTCGTCGGCGACGGCACGCAGGAGCGTGTCATTTCGCCGGTCCGTGGTGGAAAAATACCAGACTTTGATGCTAGTCCAATCGGGTAAGTAGGCCAAGTACTGTCGCCATTTCGGGAGGTCGAGCATCTGGGCTTTTCGGACCCTGCCGGCCATGATGGCGCGGGTGCATTGCTCGCGGCGAAAGAGGCGAATCCACCGCCCCAGACGTGCGACACCGGCGAAGAAAAATACATCGGCCTCATCGCGGAGGGATTCATCGACGCTGCCGCGCAGGCCGACCACGACGACGCGATAACCGGCGGCTTTTGCGCCGCGCAGCACGAGGCGGGGGAATTCGCCTTCTCCGGCGATCAGACCGATCGAATGGGTCGCTGTCGTCATCCGCTGCTCGTCCGGGTGCCGGGGCGCATATCGAGATTGCCCACTTCGCACCTCACAGGTCTCCAACGGGGGGTATGATAGCGTGCGTTGGATGGCATGACACGCGATTTCAAGTGAGCAGGTCGCTTGCCGGTGGAGACGCATGAACGACGCTGAACTGACACAATTCCGAAACACACGACTCTCCGTGACTGCGTTTCCGCCGTACCGCTTTTTGCCCGGACGTGATCCGCACCCGACGGCGAGCCCACAGGGACACAGCTATCTACCGCCGGGGACGCAGGAGCCCGCGGTGGAGTGGGAATCCGCGGAGGGCTGGGAAAAGTGCGAGGCGTATCTGTACGGGTGGGACCTTCACAATCATGCGTATTGGTGGGAGGCGCATGAGGCGTGGGAAGGATTGTGGCACAAGGTGAGTCGCGGCAGCCTGCCGCATCGGTACTTGCAGGGATTGATCCAGGTTACGGCCTGTCATCTGAAACTGCGACTCGGGCAGGCGGATGGCGTCGAGCGCCTGCGGGAGAGCAGCCGGGGCTATCTCGCGTCGGTGATTGAAGAAATAAAGGACGGGTCGTATATGGGAATCAGGGTCGACGACTTCACTTGTTCGTTAGATGCGTACTACGCGAAGGTCTTTCGGCCGGACGAGGGGGTCGTCGGGCACGATCCGGCGATTTTTCCATACGGCGTTCCCGGTCGATCGCCTTTTGCCGGGGCACGTCGATTGTCCGATCAGTAGGGTGCCATCATGAAGGCACTCGTGGGACTCTGTCCAGTGCATCTGGCCGAAATGAGACTCAGTCTCAGCGACCGCGCATCGCCCGGTCCGGCGATTGATATACGTCTATGATCCCCTACTTATCGCCCCCGGCACGGAAAGTGAATGTCATGTTCTTTGACGTGCGATAAGATACCGTGAAAGTAGATGCAGAATTCACCATGACCAGTATTTCGGCCGCAGCGAACGCCAGAACTTCGTCTCCACCAGCAACCGCCGGGCGTCTGCAGCGGCGACATGTCGAAGTCGGCCTAACGGGGCTGACCTTCGGGCTGCTCTTGTTCAGCCTTTACGGCGACAGCGGTCGTTGGTCGGTTCAGGCGATGCTGGCGATTCATGTTGCGGCATTCGCCGCGGGCGGCTGGTACGGGGTTGTCGACGCGATCCGGTCGATGCGCGACCGTCGTCTGGATATTAACTTCCTGATGATCGCGGCGGCGATCGGGGCGGCGGCGATCGATCACTGGACTGAGGGGATCACGCTGCTGTTCCTCTTTTCCCTGTCAAACACACTTCAGAGCTATGCCATGGAGCGGTCGCGCAGCGCGATATCCAGCCTGGTGAAGCTGCGACCAGCGGAAGCGACCTTGATTCGTGACGGCCGGGAAGAGCGCGTCGCCGTCGAGCGATTGAAGCCGGGCGATCGGATTCGCATCCGCCCCGGCGAGATGGTCGCGACGGACGGCGTGGTGGTTGATGGACAATCGGAACTCGATCAGGCATCGGTGACGGGGGAGTCGATGCCGGTGGAGAAGTCGCCCGGCGATCCGGTGTTCGCGGGGACGCTGAACGGGACGGGTTCGCTGGAGGTCGCGGTCGTGAAGGCCGTGACCGACTCGACGCTTGCGCGAATGATTCAGCTTGTCGAAGCGGCGCAGGGTCAGAAGGCCCAGTCGCAGCAATTTCTGGAGCGCGCCGAGGGGTACTACGCCGTGGGTGTCATCGGGGTGGCTCTCGGCTGCGCGGTAGTCCCGTGGTTGATGGGGGCTTCGTTTGAGCAGAGCTTCTATCGGGCGATGGTGTTGCTGGTGGTGGCTTCGCCGTGCGCGCTGATTATCGCGACGCCGGCCGCGCTGCTCTCGGCGATCGCCAATGGCGCGAGAAAGGGCGTGCTGTTCAAGGGCGGGGCGCATCTGGAGCGGCTCGCGCAGGTTTGCGTCGTGGCCTTCGACAAGACCGGGACGCTGACGCGCGGGGTGTTGAGCGTGACGGATATTATCGTGTCGCCTTCGGCGCCGTCCGGGCTGAGCGAGTCAGATTTGCTGGCGACGGCGGCGGCGCTGGAATCACGCTCGGAGCACCACATTGCGAAGGCGGTACTTGCGGCGGCGCGCCAAAGAGGCCTGGGGCTGCCCGAATTACGCGACTTCCGAACGCTGCCGGGTCGCGGGGTGTATGCGCGTGCGAATGGGTTTCTGGTGTGGATCGGCGGCGAGCGATTGTACCGGGAGCACGGTGAGGCCATCCCGGATGACTTGTCACGTCTCATGAAGTCGCTGGAGGCGGAAGGCAAGACGGTATTACTGGTTCATCGTGAAGTGGCGCGCGAGGGCGGATTGGGGCAGCATGAGGGGTGGGGCGGTTGGCTGGGATTGATCGCGGTCGCGGATTCGATTCGCCCGGAGGCGGCGAAGGCGGTCGATCAACTGCGCAAGCTGGGAATCCGGTATGTGGCGATGCTGACCGGGGACAATCCGGGAGCGGCCAAGCGAATCGCCGAAGTTGTGGGCGTGGATCAATTCGATGCCGGGCTGCTTCCCGAGGAGAAGGTCGAAGTGCTCGGCCGACTGCGTCGGGAGTACGGACCGGTGCTGATGGTGGGGGACGGCGTGAATGATGCGCCGGCGCTGGCGGCGGCGCACGTGGGTTCGGCGATGGGGGCCGCCGGGTCCGACGTTGCGCTGGAGACGGCGGATCTGGTTTTCATGTCGGATGATCTCTTGAAAGTGCCGTACGCCATTGCACTGAGCCGGCGCGCCGCACGGATCATGCGGCAGAACGTCGTATTCGCCATCGGGGTCATTGGCGTACTCGGCGTCGCGGCGATGGCTTACGGGCTTGCGCTGCCGCTCGGGGTCGTCGGGCATGAGGGGAGCACGCTGATTGTGGTTGCGAACGGGCTGCGTCTGCTTGGCTTTCGACCGCGGATGTGAGATCGCCGGACCACTACAGGCCCATCACGGCCTGATGAGTTTCTTCATGCGATTGATGTTCACGCGGTCGAGATTCACTCCGCGGCCGTCGGTTCCCTTTGGGGTCTCGAGGATGCGGGGCACGTGTGCCAGCCGGGGATCATTGAGGATGTTGGCGAATCCCGACTTGCCGATTTTCCCTTTTGTGATGTGCTCGTGGCGATCCAGGCGGCTGCCGCAGTCGCCTTTTGAATCGTTGGTGTGAATGCACTTCACGCGATCGATGTCGACATGGCGTTTGATTTCGTCGAGGAGGCGCTCGTAGTCGTCGCGGTCGCGGATGTCGTATCCGGCGGCAAAGACGTGGCAGGTGTCGATGCAAACGCCGAGGCGTTCGGATTGGCGGACTTGCTTGATGATCTCGCCGAGCTGGCAAATCTCGTGGCCGATGGTGGTGCCCTGTCCTGCGGTGGATTCGAGCAGGACGCGGCAGGTGAAGCCGGCGGTCGCGGCGTGGACCTGGTCGAGGGAATCGGCGATGGCGGCAATGCCGGCCTCGATGCCTGAACCCATGTGGGCGCCGGGGTGGATGATGAGGTCTTCAATGCCGAGGGCTTCGCAGCGATGCAGCTCGTCGATGAGGGCGTCGCGGCTCTTGTCGCGATTGGCCTTTTCGGGCGAGGCGAGATTCAAGAGGTAGCTGGCGTGGGCGACGACCGGTGAAACGCCGGACTTGCGCTGGGCGTCTTTGAAGAGTCTGGCCTGTTCGTCGGTGATCGGCCTGGCGACCCACTGACGCTGGTTCTTGACGAAGATTTGCAGGCAGTCGCAGCCGATTTGCTCGGCCTCGTCGAAGGCGAGGTGCAGACCGCCGGCGACGGAGAGATGGGCGCCGAACTTCTGAGCGACTTTCGACGGCTTCATGCATCCTCGCCCAAGGCGCGAACGTGCGCGGCCACGGATGCCGCGAGGGCGTCGAGGTTGTAGCCGCCTTCGAGGAGACTGATGATGCGACCGCCGCAGGACTCGGCCGCGACTTCGTTGAGGCGACGGGTCATCGTGGCGTAGCCTTGCTCCGTCAGTCGCAGGTCGGCGATGGGATCATCTCGGTGGGCGTCGAAACCAGCGGAGATCAGGAGGATCTCGGGCTTGAACTGCCTGAGTGCGGGAAGGACCTCCGCGTCGAATCGGGCGAGAAAGTCGGCCTCGGAGGTTGCCGGGCGAAACGGAATGTTCTTTGTGAAGCCACGGCCGTCACCTCTGCCGCGCTCCGATTCCATGCCTGTGCCGGGCCAGAGGGGGCTTTGGTGGAGGGAGATGAAAAGGACGCTGGGGTCGTCGTAGAAAATCGCCTGGGTTCCGTTGCCGTGATGCACGTCCCAATCGACGATGGCGATCTTGCCAAGCTTGTGATGCTGCTGGAGGTACTTCGCGAGAATGGAGATGTTCGCGAAGAGGCAGAAACCCATTGCCGTCTCGGGAAGGGCATGATGGCCCGGGGGCCTCATAGCGCAGAATGCGGCGTCGGCCTTGCCGCCGATGACGAGGTCGGCCGCGGTCAGGGCCGCGTTTATGGAGCCGAGGGCGGCGGCGTAGCTTCGTTCGCAGACGTAAGTGTCGCCCTGGTCGAGAAGATTTTTGCCCTCTTCGCAGGAGATGCGGACCCAATCGTGGTAGGTTTGAGAATGGACCTGCATGATCCATTGTGCAGTGTCTCGGTCTTGAACCGGGGCGGCTGTCAGACCGGGGATGATGGCGGAGATTCGGTCGGGCTGCAGGCGCTCGGCGCGGGCGATGCACTCCACGTGCGCACCGGTGTCGTGTTCGAGGCTGACGGCATCCCAGAGGTAAGCGACGCGTTTCATCGGGGAGATCATAGCGTGAAATGAAAATCGCCTGCAGAAGGACGGATTCCGCGATGGGGACGCGGGCAAAACCGCGCTTCAGTTAACCGGCTGCTTTGATCGCTGCCACCAGGTCCAGCACCGCCTTCTTGCCGTCGCCGAAGTACATGAGGGCGTTGTCAGCGGCAAAAAGCGGATTCGGGATGCCGGCGAAGCCGGGGCTGAGGCTGCGTTTCATGATGATGACCGTCCGGGCCTTGTCGACGTCGAGGATCGGCATTCCGGCGATGGGGGACTTGGGATCGGTACGGGCGAGGGGATTGACCACGTCGTTGGCGCCGATGACGAGGACGACGTCGGTCTGCTCGAAGGTCGAGTTGATGTCGTCCATCTCCCTGACTTTTTCGTAGGGGATGTTGGCCTCGGCGAGAAGGACGTTCATGTGGCCGGGCATTCTTCCGGCGACGGGGTGAATGCCGAACTCGACCTCAATGCCCTTGGCCTCGAGGACGTTCGCCAAGTCGCGCACGGCGTGTTGTGCCTGGGAGACGGCCATGCCGTAGCCCGGGACGATGACGACACGGCGTGCGGTGTCGAAGAGCATGGCGATTTCCTCGGCCGAGGTCGACTTGACCTTGCCGGCGTAGACGTCGTCGGCGGAGGCGGAGCCCTCGGAGGGGGCGAGCTTGCCGAAGAGAACGTTGGCGAGCGATCGGTTCATCGCCTTGCACATGATCTGGGAAAGGATGATGCCGGAGGAGCCGACGAGCGAGCCGGCGATGATGAGGCCGTTGTTGCCGAGGACGAAGCCCGTCGCGGCGGCGGCCATGCCGGAGTAGGAGTTCAACAGACAGATGACGACGGGCATGTCAGCGCCGCCGATCGGCGTTGTGACAAGAACGCCGAGGACGGAGGCGACAACGACGATCGGCCAGAAGACCCACAGTTTCGAGGGGTCATAGGTACCCCAGACGGCGCCGGCGATGATGAGAATAAACAGCAGCGCGTTGACCACTTGCTGGCCGGGGATGACGTTACCGCTGGGCACCCATTTAAGCTCCTGGAGCTTTCCGGCGGCAACGAGGCTGCCGGAGAAGGTGACGGCGCCGATGATGCCGGCGACCATGGTCGAGCCGATGAAGAATCGCAGGGACTCGTCGAACTGGAACTCCGGCTGACTCATTTCACCCATCTTGGCGATGAGTTCGGCGCCGGCGACCAGCAGGGACGCGCCGCCGCCGAAGCCGTTGAGGAGCCCGACCATTTGTGGCATGCCGGTCATCGGCACGCGAATGGCGAAGAGAGCGCCGACGAGCGTGCCGACGGCGATGCCCACGCCGATGAGCCAGTATCCTGCGCCGGAGATGTCGGGCCGATCGATGCTGATGAGCACGGTGATGACGATCGCCAGCAGCATCCCGAATGCACCGACCAGGTTGCCGCGCAGGGCGGTGCGGGGGTGGCTGAGCCTCTTGAGCGCGACGATGAAAAGAATCGACGCGAAGAGGTAAATCAGGTTCGTGACGGCGGGGTTCTTAAGTGCGGAAGACAAGGATCAGCCTTTCCTCTTAAACATGCCCAACATGCGGTGGGTGACCAAGAAACCGCCGACGACGTTGATCATGGCGAATGAGATGGCGATGACGCCGAAGGCGGATGTCCATAAATTGAGCTTCAAGCCCGCTGCGAAGATGGCGCCGATGATGGTGATGCCCGAAATGGCGTTGGAGCCGGACATCAGTGGCGTGTGCAGGGTCGGCGGGACCTTGGTAATGACTTCAAAGCCGACGAAGGTCGCCAGCGTGAAGACCGTGATACCGATGACGAACATTTCCATGTCGGTGACTCCTGTATCCCGCAGCTCCTAGCTGCCCATGGCATCGCGGACGCGCGGGTGAACGATTTGTCCGCCCTGTGTGACCAGCGTACCCGCCACGCATTCATCGTCCATGCTCAGGATGAGCTTTCCGTCCTTCACGAGGTCCTGGAGAAACGCGCCGACGTTTCTTGAGTACATCTGGCTCGCATGAAAGGGGACGGTCGCGGGCAGATTGGTCGGGCCGAGAATCAGTACGCCGTTGGCATCGACGCGCACGCCGGCCTTGGTGAGTTCACAATTGCCCCCGGCCTCGGCAGCGAGGTCGATGATGACCGAGCCGGGTCGCATGGCGTGGACCATTTCCGCCGTGATCAGGACCGGCGCCGGCTTGCCTGGAATAAGAGCGGTGGAGATGGCGATATCCGCATCTTTCACATGCTGGGCGATGACTTCCTTTTGCTTCTGCTTGTAGGCGTCGGACATTTCCCTGGCGTAGCCGCCCTTGTCCTCGGCATCCTCCGCCTGCGCTTCGACCTCGACGAATTTGGCGCCAAGGCTGTGGACCTGTTCTTTGACGGCGGGGCGCACGTCGAAGGCCTCGACGACCGCGCCAAGGCGGCGTGCGGTGGCGATGGCCTGAAGTCCCGCCACGCCGGCGCCCATCACGAGTACTTTTGCCGGCGCCAAGGTTCCGGCGGCGGTCATCATCATGGGGAACATCTTTTTCAATTCCACGGCGGCGAGCAGGACGGCCTTGTAGCCGGAGATGGTGCTTTGCGAACTTAAGACGTCCATCTTCTGGGCGCGGCTGATGCGGGGCATCAGGTCCATGGCAAGCGAGGTGATCCCGCCCTCGGCCAGCTTGCGAACGAGATCGTGCCGGATGAGCGGGTTGAGTATTGAGAACAGGGTGGAGCCGGATCGTAATCTGGAAAGGTCGGCTTCGGTCGGCGGGTGGACGGAGACGAAAATATCCGCTTCGCCGAACAACTCATCGGCGGAACCGCATGTCCGGACGCCGACTGCTTCGTATTCCGAATCGAGAAAGCCGGCCTGGGTCCCGGCGCCGCTTTCGATCAGCGTATCGAGCCCTAACTTCTTGATTCGCATGCAGGTTTCTGGAATGAGGGAAACTCTTGCTTCACCCTCGAGAGTCGCCTTTGGAATCGCAAGCTTCATCGATGCCTCGTGTGGAATGCGCAATTGTTCGAACGATCAGAATCAAGCACGGACACGCGGTGTCCCGGCGAATCCAACCGCGCACCATGCGACTCGCCCGTTCGACTTAACACTCAACCGTTCAGGGTCGGCAGTGTAGCGGCTCTGCCGGAGAGGGGAAGCCGCTCGTCCCGCGAAGCAAACCTCCCTGGGCCGGATGAATGATTCTTAGCGACGTTCAATCGGCTATGATGCAGACTTGTGGGCTCAGAGGGAGTCGCGGCCGGATGAATCGGCGAGGCCGCTTGGCGAGGCGACCAGCCCCACGGGTGGCAGTTGATGCGCGATCCCCAGGAAGAAAGGCTTCAGCAGGCCGTCAGCGGCGGTGAAGAGGCCGCCTTTGAAGAGGTCTACAAAGTGTTCGCCGGGCGGGTACGGCTTGCGGCCTGGCGCATATCGCATCGGCCGGACTGGCTGGATGAGATCGTCAACGAGGCGTGGTATCGGGCCTTCCAAAAGCGGACGAGCTACGACCCGGCCAAGCCGTTTCTCCACTGGATGGCGGGGATCGTTCAAAACGTTTATCGGGAGCAGTGCCGCAAGTCGCCCCTGACGCTGGGGGGCACCGAGGAGTCCGCGGGGGATACCCGGCTGGACATGGTGACGCCGGCCCAGTTGGCTGACGAAGCCGAAACGCTGGCCGGATTGAACGACTGCATTGGCAAATTGCCCCCGGACGAGGCGCGGCTCGTGCGCCTTAGGTTCTTTGATAACAAGACATTACGGGAGATATCGGCGGCTTTGGGGGTGCCGGAATCGACGCTTCGGGAGACTCGGCTGCCCGGGGTCATGGATGCCCTGCGCCGGTGCCTGGGAAAAAAGAATATTGAGATTTCCCGGATTTTTCCTGCGCAAGGGGGGGCCGAGGGTCAATAGAGGGTGAGGTTTGTCATGAAGTCCCTAATTTCACTCGAAGGCTTGCTGGAGACCCTGGGAGAGGCCCATCGTGATGGCGCCCTTCAGGATTGCCCGGCGGGTCGTCCCTGGATGAAGTCAGAGCGTCAGGCGGAAGTCCGCCCGGCGGCCGGGCTTCGCTGGGTTCGAGTGGCGGCTCCTCTTGCGGCAGCAGCCGCGGTGGCGGTCGTGTTTGTGGGACCCAGCCTCTTTGGAACACGCGCGGGACACGAGATGGCCCAAGACGGCTTGGCCGTGATCCAGCCCGAAACGCCTCAGCTTTTCGCCGACGCCGGTGTTGTGACGACAGCACCCAAGGCGGCGGATTGCGACTTCAACGGCGACGGGGTGATCGACGGGCTGGACATTCAGGCCCTCGTGAACCGCATTCAGGACATTGATGGAGATCCGCTACTGCAAGCGGAAGAACTCCAGCGATGTCTGCTGGGGAGCTAGAGGCTCCGTATTTTTCTTGCAATGTGAGGCCGGGTTGACGTTTACCGGAATGTCAACTCGGCCTTGCGTTTTTACTCAGCGAAATTCCACGTTACTGCCTCCTCACACGCCCATTCGTTGACAGATCGTCCGGCGACATCGAAGCTAGCATTTGTGGCGACACGTCCGCGGTGCGCGGATGCACGCGCCTGAGGATCATGCATGAGCCAATCGGCAGACCAAAGTCCACGACTTGCAGTCCTCGTCCCCTGCTACAACGAAGCGGCGACCGTTGAGAAAGTCGTCAAAGACTTTCGCCGCGAGTTGCCCGAGGCCGTTGTTTACGTCTTCGACAACAACAGCACCGACGGGACCGCCGAGCTTGCGCGGGCAGCCGGGGCGGTGGTCATCCACGAAAAGAAGCAGGGCAAGGGGCACGTGGTCGCGGCGATGTTTGAAAAGGTGGTCGCGGATTATTACGTGATGACCGACGGTGACGACACCTATCCGGCCGAACAGGTGCGCGAGTTGCTCGTGCCGGTGATGCGCGGCGAGGCAGACATGGTGGTGGGGCGGCGGGAGGCAAAAGACACGCAGGCGGCCTACCGCCGGTTTCACGTACTCGGGAATCGGCTGGTGCGCACGATGGTCAACCTCATCTTCGGCGCACGCCTTACGGACATTATGAGCGGGTATCGGGCATTTAATCGCGAGATCGCCGAGAATCTGCCGGTCTGTGCCTACGGATTCGATATCGAGACGGAGATGACGGTGCAGTGCCTGTATCACAAGTGGGTGATCCGAGAGGTGCCGATCCGTTATGGCGTTCGGCCCGAGGGAAGTGCCTCGAAGTTGAACACCTTTCATGACGGGCTGCGCGTCATTTTCAAGATTCTGAGCCTGTTCCGATCGTACAAGCCGCTGACGTTTTTCGGCGGGATGGCGATTTTGCTGTTTATCGTTGGATGCGGGCTCGGCGCAACGGCCTACTGGCGAGACTGGTCGCCGGACTCGGGCTATCGGATGACATGCGTGATTCTGTCGGCGGCGATGTTTGCGATGAGCCTGGTGGCGGCCAGCATCGGGGTGACGGTGCAACTGATTAATTTTCGATTTCTCGAACTCGATTCCCTGCTGCGCAGGCGCCGACGCGGCGAGCCCACCGCAGCGCAGCACGGCGAGCGGTACGAGCAGGATGCGTGACGCCTTTATTGATTATGGAGCGACGAAATGGCGGATGGCAGGAATCGAGTTTCGGATCGACTTGCCGCGGCGTCGGAGGCTGCCGGTCAGCAATCAGGCACGGCCGCCATCAGCGTGAAGCGCATTGAAGACGCGCTGGCCGGCGCGATCCAGCCGCAGAAACTCATCGACAATTTCGCCGAGGCGTGGCGCGTGACTGATTCGCAGGCCAGGAGCCTGCTTGAATCGCACGGGTTCGGCGGCGTCCTCGCAAGGTTGCAGGCCGGCAGCGCCGCGGGTGGCGACGAGGTCAAGGCCGCGGCGCTGTCATCGAGGCGGTCCATCGCTCTGGCTGACGGAAATATCGTTGCGCGAGCCTTCGGACCGGGATTCGATGAGCCGGTCATGGCGCCGCAGGGCGTCCTGGACGCGGTCCAGAAGCCGCTCGACGCGTTTCTGCCGGGGGCAGCGGAGGACTCGCTTGGCGTGCTGTATCGACATCAGCCGCTGGCCTACGCGGAGAAGATTCTGGCCGGCGACGCGGTGAAGATGGACGCTTATATCGCGAAACACTTCGGCCCGTTCGGTCCACGATTCATCATCAACAGCGGCATCGGCGCGAACGAGCAATTCAACTATTTCGTCTCCGCCCTCGCGCATCAGCGGCTCGATCGAAAGGTGACGTGGTTGTTGGCGAATTCGCCGAAGGAGATCGACTCGCTGCCGCCTGAGGCGAATCTGGAGAATTCGCTGTTTTTGGAATTCTCACGAAGCGGCATCACGGAAGAGACGGTGAAGCTTCACGAGTTGACGCCGCGCTCGGCGAAGCGCGTCGTCTTCGCCAACAGCGGGCCGCTCAAGGCGCTGGGCGAACGCGACGGCAATTTGGTGCTCGAGCTGCCGAGTGAAGTCTCCGGGCGATACGGACGAAACAAGACGCCGATTCTCATGGCGCCGATGCACGCGGCGGGGCTGGATGTGCGCGGCTATTGGCGGGTCATTCAGTCGGCGTGCGAGGCCATGGCACTGACCGAGACTCAGTCGCTGCCGGTGGTGCTGGCGCGTTACATTCGGATTCAGCAGCTTCGCCGGGGCGTCAATCACATCTACCTCGGCACGAACGATAACTTGCTGCGATTTTCGGCGGACGAGTTTTGCCAGTATTGGAACGAGGGCGTCAACCGGGACGGCAACGACATCACGATGTCGAGGTATCTTGGCCTGCCGAGAGATTCGCACATGAATCTCGAAGCCATCCTGGGC
Source organism: Planctomycetia bacterium (assembly GCA_015075745.1). NCBI lineage: Bacteria > Pseudomonadati > Planctomycetota > Planctomycetia > Planctomycetia bacterium. The sequence goes on along the minus strand of JABTTW010000002.1, from coordinate 979,506 downwards.
ACGAGCGAACACAAGCTGGCGATCTTTATTCTTGCGACGCGAAAAAAGGGCGGCGGGCCGACGCACAAGCTGCTGGAGGCGTCCGCCGATGCGATCAATCCCGAGCACGCGGGCCTTACGGCCGGAGCCGTGGATCGGATTCTCTGCCTGGCGAATGTCAAGCGATGCAGCGAGAAGATGCCCACGATTCTGATCACGGTTGATGAGATCAATCTCGCGGCGTCGGCCTGGCTCGGGCAGCTATGGGCGGATACGACGCTGGTGTACTCCCGATTGATCGGCGTCGATCCAGGGTCGAATCCGGAAGTGAAGGCGGTGCGGACGCGAGCTTCCTCCTGGTTGTCGGATGCGGATGGGGCAGAGTCCATGCTTGCCTGAAGCGCGTCATGCACTGCCGGATGTTTGGGCAGTCATCAGGGGGATGGGCCGCGCGGTCGGGTCGATCGGGCACGGTCATTCCGTGCGGAAATCAATAGACCAACTTAGAGATGATCCAGAAGATCGCGCCGGCCATTGCCGCCGCGGCGGGCAGGGTAAGCACCCAGGCCGTGATGATCTTTCCGCCGACCGACCACCGCACCGCGGAAAGTCGCCGCGTGAGGCCGACGCCGAAGATCGCGCCGGTGATGGTGTGTGTGGTGCTGAGGGGAATCCCAAGGGCCGAGAGCCCGATGATGGTGACGCCGCCGCCGGTCTCGGCGCAAAATCCTCCGACGGGCTGAAGCTTTGTGACGCGATGCCCCAGTGTGTGGACGACCTTCCATCCGCCCAGATAGGTGCCGAGGGCAATGGCGAAGTGGCAACTCAGGATGATCCACCAGCGAGGGTGTCCGGTATTTGCGCCATCGATGGTCGCATACTTGGCAAGGGCCGGGTTACTGAGCAGGAGAAGCATGATGATTCCCATGGTTTTCTGGGCATCATTAAGACCGTGGCTGAGGCTGAATGCGCCGGCGGAAACGAGTTGCAGCCGCCGAAACCAGCTATCGACGCCGCGGGGCGTTTTATTCCTGCAAACCCAAATCGTGGCCACCATCAGTATCCAGCCCAGGACCAAGCCGGCCAAGGGTGCAATGACGATGTAAACGGAGATCTCGCCGATCTTTGACCACTTGAGACAGCCGATTCCCGCTTTGACCATGCCCGCGCCGATCATGGAACCGATCAGCGAGTGGGAGACGCTGATGGGCAGGCCGCGATAAGTGCAGAGGACCGTCCAGGTGATGGCGGAAAGCAAGACGGCGAGGATCAGGTGTGGATCGACGATGGCCTGATCGACGATTCCCTTGCTGATGGTCGCGGCGACATGGGTCTCGAAGAAGAAGGCGGCGATGAAATTGAAAAAGGCGGCCCAGAGAACGGCAAGGCGCGGCGTGAGCACCCGAGTTGCGACGATGGTGGCCACCGAGTTGGCGGCATCGTTGAATCCGTTGGCGAAGTCGAAAATGAGGGCGATCGCTACGATGATAACGATGTAGGTGATCATGCGAGGGTCCTCAGGCGTTCTTGAGGATGATGCCCTCGATCGTGTCAGCGATGTCCTCGCAGCGGTCTATGGCTCGCTCGGTAAAGTCGTAGACTTCCTTCCATTTCATGACGAGGATCGGGTCCTTTGCCGTGGCATAGAGTTCGGCGACGGCGGCGTGGTTGAGATCGTCTCCGTCGTTCTCCAGTTGGTGGATTTCGACGAGCTTTTTCTGCAAGTCTCCCGGTCGGCGCAGGTCGCGGAGACCCTTGACGGCTTCGGCGACGAGCAGCGTAGCGCGTACGAGAATTCCGGTTTGCTTTTCCATCCAGGGAGTCGGTTCGGGAATCGAATAGAGCGTAAAGCGTTTTGCGGCGGCGTCGATCTCGTCAATGACATCATCCATGCGCGAAAGGAGGGCGTGAATGTCCTCACGGTCGAATGGGGTGATGAAGGACGTGTCGAGTTTGCCCAGGGCTGCATGGACCGCGTCGTCACCGTCGTGTTCGAGTTTACGGATTTCCGCGATGTGCTTTTCCCGGTTCCTGTAGTCCGAGGCGAGCTCGGCATAGGCTTTCGCCGTCGTATGAACGATGCGGGCGGTGTGATCGAATAAGTCGAAAAACTCGGTGTCGCGAGGCAGAATACTGAACACAACCCAATCCTCCCTCGCCTGCATTTCTGCGGAGCATCACGGATATCCGACCGGCAGAGGGGAAATCATGGCCGGGCGCGCGGCACCTGTCCAGCGTTGAATCGCAGGAGCAATCGCAAAAATCGCAACATCCTGGGAATTTTTCTGGTGACCGCAGTCTAGATATCTGATCGGCCGAGCTCTTAACAGTTTCTTAGCGCTGGATTAGGTTGTGGACTGCGTCAATCGAAAGAGAATGTAACCTTCGGTGGGCGGGAACGTAGTTCCGTCGGCCGGACGTGCTGCGCGGCGGAATTCCGTCGCGCGAATGGGACGGGTAGGTCCCGATTGGAGATCGCCATGGGCCTGATCGAGGAGCTGTTTCAGCGTTCGCCGTTTGAACCATTGTTGCATCATCTCAAGAAAGTGCGCGAGTGCGTGACACTGGTCCGTCCGATGCTGGAGGCAGTCCGGGATCAGCAGGGCGACCAGTTGGACGAACTCGTGAAGCGCGTGTTCAAGCTGGAGCACGAAGCCGACACGATTAAGGACGAGATCCGGCAGGCCATCCCGCGCAGTTTCTTTCTTCCGGTCTATCGGGGCGATCTGCTGGGCTATTTGAAGCTTCAGGATGACATGGCCGACGCGGTGGAAGACATCGCGATCCTGCTGACCATCAAGAAGCTGAAGATGCCGGCGAGTCTCCAGTCGCGCGTGTTCGATTACGTGGAAACCATCCTGCAGGTCTGCGACAAGAATCACGCGATGAACGAGAGCCTTCCCGAGCTGGTGGCGCGCGGCTTCACGCCCGATCAGGCGGCGGGTCTGCATGATCAGATTCGCGCGGTGGAGCTTGCCGAGTGGGAGGCAGACAAGGCTCAGTACAAGCTGAGTCAGGAATTGTTCGCCATAGAGGACGAGCTGAAGGCTTCGGATCTGATGCTGTGGTGGAGGGTGTTTCTGGAGCTGGGTCAGCTCGCCAACCACGCGGAAAAGATGGCCGATCGGCTCAGGCGCATGATCTCGCAGTAGCGCCAACTGTTACAGCACGATAAATCGTCCGCAGATGGACGATGAAAGAAGCGACTCTTTGCAACATGGCGTTCTCAATGTGATCGCACAGTCCGCCGCCGCGGAGGGGTTTAGCAGCTTTACGGCGGCCGCGGCGGTGCTTGCGATCGGCATGCTGATTTGGGATACGATCGAGGTCGGTCGCAACGACGCCGCCAACATTGTCAATTCCGTGTTCGGCTCGCGCATCCTCAGCCGGAAAATGGCCGTTCGGATCGCCGCGATCGGCGTCATCCTCGGGGCCACGCTGTCGTCAGATGTCATTGAGACCGCCCGCCGGGGAATCTTCTCTCCGGAGGCCTTCGGGGTCAGAGAGGTGCTGGCGATCTACACCTCTGTTTATATCGTTGACACGATTCTGCTCTATACCTATTCCGCGTTCGGCATGCCGGTCAGCACGACGATGACGCTGATTTTCGAGTTGCTCGGGGCATCGCTGTTTCTCGGCGTATTCAGATCGCCGGAGTCCATTCATGCCGTCACTTGGGGGGGCGTCGTCAAGGTACTTGTGGCCATTGTTTGCTCGATCTTCCTCTCCGGGGTGATGGGTTTCATCATCCAGCGATTTGCAAGGGCCGCGATCAGAGACAAATGGTCCAGCCTGCCGCAGTTGCTTCTTTATGGCGGCCTTGTCGGTGGGGGACTCATGGCGGGCCTGGCCTACTTCATGTTGATCAAGGGCATGAAGAACGTGTCTCTCATTAAGCCTCTCGTCTCCGTCATCAAGTCGAGTCCCTATGAGGGTCCGATTCTTGCGCTTCTGGCGATGTGGGTCGTGTTCGGCATCCTGATCCACTTGACGCTGATCATCTATCGTCGTCGGGCGGCCGAGCTGTTGTTTCCCGTCTTAACGGTCCTGGGCATGCTCGGCATGGCGTTTTCGTTCGGGCAGAACGACCTCGCCAACTGTGCGGCGCCGGGCCTGGCCGCGCTCAAGGTGGTCTCAGGCGTTTACCAGAATCAGCCGATCGAGGACATCTCCCGGGCGAACATCCCGTGGTGGGCGCTCTTCGGGTCTGGCGTTCTGTTGGTCATGGGAATGATGACGGATCATGCCCAGCGGGTGACGCGCGCCGAGGTACGCATGGGCAGTGCCGGCCATCACGTGAAACTATGGGCTCCGAACTGGTGCATCACCATCGCGCGTCGGATTCTGGCTCGCGGCCGGGGCGGTGAGGTCATGCCGTCGCTGGCGCCGATTGAGACCAAGAACGTTCGCGGCAAGACTCTGCACTACGATCCGCTCCGGGCGTGCGTGATCGTGTGTGTTTCCGCGAGCGTCATCGCTACTGCTTCGGCGCTGGGCATGCCAGTTTCGACGACCTATGTCGCTTTCGCGGCGGTCATCGCGACGGGGGCCGCCGATCGTATTTTTGTTCGTGGTGATGCCGCACTCAAGCTTGGACGGTCCATCTGGGTCGTGTTCTGCTGGTTTGCGGCAGCCTTGATCGCCATGATTGCCGCAGGACTCGTGAGTTTGGTGGTGTTCTATCTGGGTGTCATCGGGATGGCGACCTGCATCATCGTGAACCTGTTTATTCGCGGTCACGTCAAACGTCGATCAGATGCGCAGGAGCATCGCGTTCGTCTGGAGGCGCGTGAGCGAATGCATCCCGAAGAGTATTCGCTGGAGGAAGAGTGAATGCTTCGCAGCGGTCGGCGTGGGCGAACCGAAAAATGGTTGGCGATCGCGGACGGTTAAGATTGTGTTAACGCAGCGTAAGGGTTGTTCGTTGTCAGTTTGCGAATGAACGCTTAGCGGGATCAACGCAAGTCGTCGGCGTCGGAAAGTGTTTCACCCATTATCATTCAGGCGTGTATTCAATCAGCCCCCGCACTATAATTGAGCTGTCGATGCAGGCGAAACGACCACCCATTCCTTTTGTACCAGCTTCGAGGGTCTCTCCCGATGTCGCAGCGAGCAAACATTCTCATCGTAGAGGATGATCCGGATTTGCAGGAGTCGATCCGCTTCAATATTGAGCGGCAAGGTCACGAAGTCATGGTCGCATCAGATGGTCAGGCTGCCCTTGACCTGGCAACGCGCAAGATTCCCGACCTGATTCTTCTCGACTTGATGCTTCCGAAAGTCAGCGGGCGCGACGTGACGGTTGCGCTGAAGAAAAACCCGGCGACGCGTTCGATCCCGGTCATCATGCTTACGGCGATGTCGGCGGAGAATGACATCGTGCTGGGCCTTCAGATCGGCGCCGACGACTACGTCACCAAGCCCTTCAGCATGGATGTGCTCCTCGCCCGCGTGGCCGCGGTCCTGCGGCGGCGAGGCGGCGTGCCCGACAAGGAGGGCCTGCTCAAGGCCGGGCCGATATCAGTGGATCGGTCTCGGCACGTCGTGGAGGTGGATGGGTCGGCCATCGCGATCACGTTGACGGAGTTTCGCCTGCTAGAGGCCCTGATCGCGGCCAGGGGTCGTGTGCTCTCGCGGGATCAGCTCATGTCGCTGGCGATGGGCCCGGATGTCGCCGTGACGGATCGCACCATCGACGTGCACATCACGTCCCTGCGGCGCAAGCTCGGCGACCATCGCGAACTGGTTGAGACCGTTCGCGGAGTCGGTTATCGATTTGCCGACATCTGGCCAAGCGCCGTCACAGAGGCCTGATTCCGTCGTCGTGCGCGTGCCGTCGCTTCCATTCATTGTGTTAATCTGAGTCGGTTATCATTCATCAGGCAGCGACATTGCGGCGCTGATCCCCGTAGAATCGCGCGGTAACAGATGCTTCACGATGACTTGAGTACGGGCCAGGGCAACTTTTTCAAGCGCGTCTTCACGCGCCTCGGCTTGATGATGTGCATCGGAATGCTGCTGGTGGCCGCGTTTGCCTGGCAGATCATGCAGCACTGGCTGAGCGACTACAACGTCGAGCAGCTTCGCAACAGTGCCCACCTCGCGACCCGAGTGGTGGCCGGAAGCTGGTCCGAATCTTCGGCCTCGCTGCAGGAGGGTTGTCTGCAAATCAAGAATGACACGGGCCTTCGGACAACCGTGATTCTGCCTGACGGTGACGTCATCGCTGACTCAGACGCACCGGCGAAGTCCATGGCGAATCACTCTGACCGCCCCGAGGTGATCGAGGCGTTGCAGGGACGAATCGGCGTCAACCGGCGACTCAGCGCGTCGGTCGGTCATTCCTTTGTCTATGTCGCGGCGCCGTTGATCATTGACGGCGCGACGGTGGCCATCGTCCGCATTGCGGCGCCGTTTGAGGATCTGGCACGGCGGGAGCGGGTCATCTGGCAGCTTATCGCAGCGGGGCTCTGCGTGGCCCTGCCCCTGGCGCTGATGATCGCGTGGTTCATGTCTCGAGGCCTCGCCGCCCCGATTCAACGCGTCGGTGCGTGGGCCAATCGGCTCGGTCGCGGCGATCTGGCCACGAGGCTGGAGGTCGAGGGCGACGACGAGATTCGCCAGGTCGCCGCGGCGCTGGATCGAATGCGGCGAAATCTGTCCGACAGAATCCAGGAAGCGCATCAGCAGCGGCGCGATCTGGCCATCACGATCGGCACGCTGGAAGAAGGCGTCATCGCGGTGAATCAAGAGGGGATTGTGCTGTTGGTCAATCCGGCGGCGATCCGGATTCTCGGCATTGCCCATTCGCTGGTCGGCGGGCCCATTGTTGAGCAGATTCCCGATCGCGGGCTTCGCCGATTGTGGGAGGAGACAACCTCGTCCGGTTCAAAAGAGGTTCGTCGCGAGATCATTCTCACTTCCAACGGCGTCGCGCGAACCGTCGACGCGTTGATCATTCACGTCGTCGACACTGAAACGCCCATCGCCTGGTTGATGTGTCTGCGCGACATCACCGCCATCGCCAAGTCGGTCGCGATGAAATCCGACTTCGTCGCCAACGCTTCACACGAACTGCGAACGCCGGTGGCGGCGATTCGCGCCGCAGTGGACACGCTGAGAGAGCCGGGCCTTGACGCGAACGCACAGGCGCGTTTCATGGCCATGATTGATCGAAACCTGATGCGCCTGCAAGCCCTGACCGACGATCTGATGAATCTCAGCAAGGTGGAGTCCGTCAATATTGAACTGAATTATTCCACTTTCGACCTTGAAGAAGTCTATGCCGGCCTGCGGGCCACCTTCGGTCAAGTTCTGAGCGCGAAGCAAGCGACCTTCACCATGAAGTCCGACGTCGGGCCGATCCACACTGATCAGCGATGGCTGGAGCTGATTCTCAAGAATCTCATCGATAACGCGGTCAAGTTCATCCCGGAGGGCGGGCGCATCAAGCTCAGTTGCCGGCGCGAGGACAAGTTCGCGGTTTTCGAGGTGGAGGACGACGGCTGCGGCATCCCGATGGAAGATATCGACCGCGTCTTCGAGCGATTTTATCAGGTCGACAGGTCGCGCGGCATGAATCAGGGCGGCACCGGCCTGGGGCTGGCCATCGTGAAGCATGCCGTCAATGCCATGCAGGGCAAGGTCGCCATTCGCAGCAAAGTGGGCGAGGGCACGGTCGTGAGTTTTCAGATTCCCGCGTTCGCGGAGAATTCCGTCGGCGCGGAGATTGATGCTCGCGATTCCGGCGGGTCATAATTTGCCGCGTCCCGCGCTCGTCGTTAACATCCCATCGTGAAAGCCGCGGTCATCACCATCTCAGACACGCGATCCGCCGGTCGGGCAGCCGACGAAAGCGGACCCGCCGCGCAGGCCGCGCTGGGCGAGCTCGGCTTCGACGCATCACATCTGGTGCTCGTTCCGGACGAAGCGGGCGAAATACAATCACTGGTGAAATCACTGGCCGGCGTGTTTCCGCTGATCGTGACTTCCGGAGGCACGGGGGCCGGACCGCGCGACGTGACGCCGGATGCCCTCACGCCGCTCTTCGACAAGACCCTCCCGGGATTCGGCGAGATCATGAGAATTGGAAGTTTTGAGAAGACGCCGATGTCCATTATTTCCCGCGGCGGCGCCGGCGTCATCGGTCAGTGCCTTGTGGTCATGCTGCCCGGCAGTCCGCGCGGCGTTCGCGAGTGCCTGGACCTTGTCGGCCCCGCAATAAAGCACCTCATGAAGGCAATACAGGGCGGCGGTCAATGCCATGCGGCGCCGCATCCGGGTTCTTAAGTGGGCGCGTAGGCCGTCATTTGGCCGACTGCCGATGTTGAATGCATGATTCCCATTCGCGACGAAAACCCTTCCCACGGCACGCCTCACCTCACGATCGGTCTGATCGTGGTGAACCTGTTGGTCTTCCTGTTTCAGGCATCGCTCCCCGCGCCGGACGACGAGGCGTTTGTCTGGAAGTACGGATACGTGCCGGCCAAGCTCGTGCATACGCCCGAGGAGTTTAAGGCAGAGTTGCCGGGGAACGCGCCGGTGGTACAGGCGACAGATCGATACGGTCGCCCTCAATACGACCTGTTCGGTCGACCGATTGTTGTTCGCAGCCGGATTCCCGTGGAAGCCGCCACTGCGATTCCCGTGTGGATCAGCATCTTCACCTGCATGTTCCTGCACGGCGGCTGGATGCACCTGCTGGGCAACATGCTTTATCTGTGGATATTCGGGAACAACATTGAACATCGCCTGGGTCCGGCATTGTTCTTATTTTTCTACCTCGGTACGGGCCTTGTCGGTAATCTGGCTCATACCTTTTTTGAGGGAAGCTGGATGCCGCTCGTCGGCGCCAGCGGCGCGATCAGCGGCGTCATGGGGGCATACATTGTCTTGTATTGGCACGTGCGAATTCTCGCGGTCGTGCCACTCGGATGGTATTGGTTCACCGTGAGGCTGCCAGCGTGGATGTTTCTGGGGATCTACATTGTCGTTCAGAATCTTTATCCCGCGTCGTTCGGCCAATCCGACGGTGTCGCGTATTGGGCTCACATCGGCGGCTTTGCGGCAGGCGTCGCGATGATCTTTGTATTCCCCAAGAAGCCGCCGCCGAGTCCCGCGCTGAGGCGAGTGATCGACGAAAATGACGCGGACTTTGTGCTGTAGACGGCGTGGAGGTGTGCCTGCGATGCGAACGAAAGCGCCGTGCCCGCTCGTCATTCTGCTGGACGAGGCCTTTGTCAGGAAGTCGTGGCACGGCACAAACTTGAGAGGATCGCTCCGCGGCGTCTTGGCCAGAAAGGCGGCGTGGTCGCCGGGCAAGGGGCGCAAGAGCATCTGGGAACACGTTCTCCACGCGGCGTATTGGAAATACATCGTTCGACGCCGCATTACCGGCGAGAAGCGGGGCTCCTTTCCGCTGACTGGCAGCAACTGGTTTCCCGTGCCGAAGGATGCGAGTGAGAAGCGTTGGCGCGAGGCGGTCGCGCTGCTGGAGCGGACGCACCGTGAGCTGGTCGAGGTCGTCGCAGGTCTCTCGGAGAAGGAGCTGGCGGCCCGGCCCGGCGGAAGCAAGCTGGACAACGCCTTCATGATTCGCGGCGTCGCCCTGCACGACATCTATCACACCGGTCAGATTCAGTTCATCAAGCGAATGAAGAAGTAGTGGAACCACCGTGCGCCGTGGGCGCCTCGCGCGATGGTGTCGTCACGATTGCGTTAAGCGGCGTCACTGTTGCCGCGCGGCCGCGTTATGAGATTCTTCACGGCGTTCCAGAAGGCAGGACCGCTCGGGCCTGGCACGATCTCGGCGACGAGGAAGGTCACGTCGTCGTGGTCCAGCCGCGAATCGCCGCGATGCTCGGCCAGCGCCGACAAGATCGCCTCGCTAATCATGGCGCAATCACCGCCGCGGTTTTCGTCGAGCACCTTCTGCATTCGATCGTCGCCGAAGAGTTCGCCCGAGGCGTCCGGCGCCTCCAGCACGCCGTCCGTGACGAGGACCATCCGATTGCCGATCTGCATCTTGAACGACTTGCGCGTGAACGGTACCTGCGGCTCGATGGCCAATGGCCCGTTGGTCAGCGGATGCGCCGTCTCAGGAAGCGGGTCGAGTTCGAGCCGCGTCCATCGGCGATCCGCCTTGCTGAAGATCCAGCCCGGTGGATGGCCGGCGTAACTGACGGCGAGGTTTCGCGTGGGGGTGTAATAGGTAAGCGCGGCGGCGGTGGTCATTGCCTTGAAGCCGAGTTGCTCCAGCCTGGTGTTCAGATCGCCGAGCACGCGCCGCTGGTCCGGTGTGTTCATCGAGCGGCGCATGTGGGCGTGCATCTGATCGCTGATCGCCGCGACGGCCTCACCATGCCCTACGACGTCGGCCAGGCACATCCGCGACAGAATGCCGGCGCCGCAGACGGACATATAGTGCACGTCACCGCCGCGACCGCCTTCACATGGTTGAGAGAAGAGGATTCCCTGGATGCCCGGCAATTCGACGGCGCGATGGATCGGACGATTCCCGCCCCAGACCTCGGAGCATACAAGGCGCAGGGGTTCGGCGGAGGATGATTCGGTGGCGGGGATTTGCATGGTTGCGGCGGCGGCTGACACGATCGATGACTCCAGGGCGCGGCACACGCCTCTGTCGTCATTGGATGTCGGAAGAGGAAGTCAGGTTACCCGTTCCCCCGCCCGCCGAATTCACTCGTAGAGATAGGCACTGTCTAAAACGCGCGAAGTTGTGCCGTCATGCACGGCGAACCGGCTGCCTTTGGACATGCATGCCGATCCGTAGCGACCGTCCTTGGCGACCGCATAAAAGCTCAGGCCGAAATCGGGCTTGCCGTCGGAGCGGCGGAGCCTCGGCTCGGTTCGGTCGGAGATTCGCTTCAGCACTTCCAAGCAGGCATCGGTCGGCGACTTGCCGTTTCTCATGAACTCGACAATGGCGAATGACGAGCAGTTTTGTAGGTTTGCTTCTCCGCGACCGGTGGAGCCCGCGGCCCCGACGGCGTTATCGACATACAGACCCGCTCCAATGATGGGTGAGTCGCCGACGCGGCCGGGAATCTTGAATGCCAGTCCGCTCGTGGTCGTGACGCCGGCAATGTCACCGCGGGCATCGACGGCGCAGCAGTTGATCGTTCCCCAGGTGCGCTTGATGGGTTCGGCCGCACGAGATTGTGGCCCGGCCCCGCTCTCATCGGATTCCAGCCAGTCGTCCGTTTTGGACAGCGACTCCTTCCATTTGAGCCACTTCTGTCGGGCCTTCTCGGTCAGCAGATTCTCCTCCTTGAAACCGTGAGCCCGTGCAAAGCGCAGCGCGCCCTCGCCGACCAGCAGCACATGGTCGGTTCGCTGCATCACGAGGCGGGCGACGCAGGAAGGATTGCGAATGTTCCGGAGTGCGGCCACCGCGCCGGCCTTGTGGGTGGGGCCGTGCATGACCGAGGCGTCGAGTTCGACGATGCCGTCTTCGTTGGGCAGTCCGCCGAGGCCGACCGAGGTGTCCTCGGGGTCGTCCTCGACGATGTTGACGGCTGCAATGACGGCGTCGAGAACGTCCGCTCGGGCCTTGAGCATCTCCATGGCGCGGTTGATGGCGCTCACACCGTTGGCGCTGGAGATGACAACGGGTCGTGCGCCGTCCTTGCCTTGCGCTGCGGGAGGGTCGGCGGATGCGACCGGGACGGCCGATTGAAACGCGCCGGCCGCGACGGTCGCCGCGGTCGCCTGAATGAACTTTCGCCTTGATAGATCGCTCTCGTGAATGGTCATCGGCCTCTCCGCATTTCGTTTCGCGGGCCATTGTACGGACTTGGCGCGAATTGATCCCGCCTTTTTGAGGTGCATCGTCTCAAAGACTTTGCATGAGCAAGTCGATCGTTTTTTGGGTCGCCCCTTTGTTGGAGGCTACGACAGCCTGTGCCCTGCGGCCCATGGCGGTGGCCATGTCAGGGTCATCGAGCAGGCGACTGAGCGCGGGGGCAAGGTCGTCGGGCCTTTCAACGAGCAGTGCACCGTCGGCCTGTCTCAGTTGGGCGTCGGCGTCGGCAAAGTTCTCGATAAATGGGCCGTAGCACATCGGCCGGGCCAGCGCGGCGACCTCGATCAGGTCTGACCCTCCGAGCGGGACCAGCGTGCGCCCGACGAAGACGACGGAGGCGAGGTTATAGAATTTGCGCAGCTCGCCCATTGTGTCGCCGAGAAACACGGTGGGGCGGTTATCGAGGGGCTTCGACGGGTTTCCGTCCGGCGATTGGCTGCGGCGTCGGCATGTGAACCCGGCGGACTCGATCAGGCGCGCCACTTCGTCGAATCGCTCCGGCTTTCGCGGGATGACGGCCAGTTGCAGCTCGGGCCGCTTGTCTCGAAGAACTTTGTAAGCGTTGAGGATCATCTCCTCTTCACCGGGACCGGTGGAGCCCGCGACGATGAGCGGCCGGTTGCGGTCGATGGCCATCGCGTCAGCAAGGACGTCGGCCCCAGGAATTGTCTCGCAGAGATCGGCGGTGTCGAATTTGAGATTGCCGACGACGTGGACCCGGTTGCTTTGAACACCGAGTTCGATGAATCGCTTCGCGTAGGTCTCATCTTGCGCAGCGGTCCAGGCAATGCGGGAGAACATTTTCCGGGCGATGCCGCGAATGACGGGCTTGCGGAAGCGGCGCATCGACTTGGCTTCAGTCACGCGGCCATTGGCGATGCAGACCGCGACCCCGCGCTGCGCGGCGATCTCGATGAGATTCGGCCAGACTTCCAGTTCCAGGAGAATGATGGCCGTCGGTCGAATGCGACTTAAGACCCGGCGCACGACCCATGAGAAGTCGAGTGGATATCGAAAGACGACCAGGTCGGGATACATCCGGCGGGCCGCGGCATAGCCGGTGTCGGTCGTCGCCGAAATGACCACCTCGCAATCCGGCCGGCGGCGCTTGATTTCATCGACGAGGCTGCGCGTGGCATTGACCTCGCCCAGCGAGACGGCGTGAATCCAGATTCGAGCGCCGTGACCCGACGGCGTCGGGCCTGCGCCAAACCGCTCGGCCCATCCGCGGCGGTTCTTGCCCAGGATGAACATCTGGTAGCAAAGAAAGGGGAGATAGACCAGGCCGGCGAAGACGTAGAGCAGATCGAGAAGTAAAGCCGGCATTTGCAGGGATGATAAGGACGCGGGGACTGACGGCAATCGGTCAATCAGGCCGCCAGGGGAATCACTTGTCCTTTTTGAGGCAGCACTGCTTGTACTTTTTTCCACTGCCGCAGGGGCAGGGATCATTGCGTCCCGGCCCTTCCGCACCGCCCTTGATGGGCTCTACAGGGGGCGGAAGCGGCGCATCATCCTCGCCGGGGAGTCCGGCCTTTTGGCGATCCTTGGCTTCTTTTCGTCGTTCGAAGTGACGCTCAAAATTGTCCGGGCCGCCTTTTCCCAATGTTCTTCCTCCACTGCGCGGCGGCGATGAAATCTCACTTCATCCGCGCGCGAGCGACAGTGTAAGGCGGTTGATCGAGAGTAGGCAAGTTTGGCGCGGATATTACTTACCGGACCTTCCAGGTCGGGGAAGAGTCGCTTTTCTGCGCCTTAGCGACGTTTGTAACTTATTTATTTTTATAAGTTTATAGATACTCATTGACACACCTCCATTGGGCGGATATCACCCTACCGGCGCAGTCAAAGAGCGGGCGGTCGCCCAATCGGGTCTGGAGTCCGTCCTGTTCGAGTCGAGTGGAGGCAGCATGATTCTTCGCCGCTTTTCAACAAAGGTTCGCCGACTGGTGTTCGCATTGGGGACGGGTTGTCTTTTCGGGATTGGAACCTGTGTCCAGTCCGCCTCGGACACGCTCGATTTCCAACCGTTTCTACTCCCCGCACCCGGGCTGGGTGGTGGCGGCGAGCCGGTTATCAGCGGGGGATCATCGAGCTTTGCCCCCAGCTCCACATCCACCGATTTCATCGAAATCGGTCGCCCCGGTCTTCTGGTTCGTTGAAGTCGTATTAGCCGACCGTCGCCCGACCGATCCGCCAATCACTTCTTATAAGGACTCGACCCGGTTCAGACCGTAAGATGCGGCAACCTTGTGGTCAGTATGGGCCTGCCGATCGGTACGGGTATCAATCTGACCGGTGATTTCGAAGGGCGTTGATCCATGCGGACATATTTCCTCGGTGCAGTGGCGGTCGGGCTCAGTATGTCCGTTCCCGGGTGTGGGCGTCCTGTCCACCAACCAACGACGAGTCGCCTCATGGACACCAGTTTTCTGCGTGATTACTCGGAGACCTACGGCTTTTCGGCGGGGCAGCCGACCGGACTGGCGCTGACGCCCAAAGGCGATGCCGTCCTGTTTCTGCGAAGCGGTCCTCGGGACGTCGTTCGCAATCTCTATGAGATGAACACGACGTCCGGTGAGGTACGCGGACTGGTTCGCGCAGCCGACCTGCTATCGGGCAGCGAGGAGCAGCTTACCGTTGAAGAAAAGGCGCGCCGCGAGCGGAAGCGGGAAATCGGACGCGGCTTCACCTGGTTCAGCCTGTCGGACGACGGCGAAAAAATTCTGACCGGCCTGAGCGGTCGCCTTTACGTGATCAACCGGCAGACTGGCGAGTTCACGACCCTGCGCGACAACCCGGCCGGCCCCGCGATCGATGCGCGCCTCTCGCCCGACGGGCGCTACGTTTCCGCTGTTCGCAATCACGATCTGTACGTGACGGATCTGAGCACCCTCGATGAAACGGCCGTCACGACCGGCGGCACGGCGGACGTCTCACACGGCGATGCGGAATTCGTGGCGCAGGAGGAGATGTATCGGCGGACGGGCTATTGGTGGAGCGGTGACGGCCAGTGGCTGGCCTTTGAAGAGTGCGATCAGCGAGATGTCGAGAATCTCTACATCGCCGATGCTCGAGATCCAGGGCTGCCTCCGCAGTCATTCCGTTATCCGCGAGCCGGGCGGGAGAACGCCAAGGTTCGCCTGGGCGTCGTCTCGGTGACCGGCGGCGAACCGAAATGGGTGGACTGGGATCACGAGAAGTATCCCTACATGGCGGCGGTCCACTGGGGCAAGGACGCACCTCTGACGGTCTATGTGCAGGATCGCAACCAGCGCGAGTGCGTGCTCTATCGCGTCGATCACGCGACGGGTGCGACCACCGAGTTGTTGCGCGAGACCGACCCGGCATGGGTCAACATCGATCCCGACATGCCTCGGTGGGTCGACGGCGGCAAGTCGTTCCTTTGGACAAGCGAGCGCAGCGGAGAGTGGCAGCTCGAGCATCGCGGCGAGGACGGCGCTGTGCAGAAGACCTACACCCTCGGAGACGACCGCCTCTACGGCGTCGTTCATGTGAATCCAAAGTCCGGAGAGATCGTCCTCGCCGGTGGTCACAACCCGACGGAAACAAATCTCTATCGCCTCTCGCTGAGAAACGGCGAGCTCGTCGTGCTCACGCAGGGCGCCGGTGTGCACGACGGTGTCTTCTGCGAGGCCGGACAGGTCTGGGTGGACAAGGCTTCTCTGCCCGACGGGTCTTACACGACGATGGTTCGAGCGCGCGACGGGCGACCGCAACGCGAGGTGCCTTCGGTCGCGGAGTATCCGCCGTTCGATGCAAATGTTGAAGTGACGACGGTCAACGCGGGCGGGCGAACCTATCACGCCGCCGTCATTCGCCCGAGGGATTTCAATCGCTCAGTCAAGTATCCGGTAATCGACTATGTCTATGGCGGGCCGGGTCATCCGGTGGTGACGGCGTCGTCGCGGGCCTATCTGCGTCAGCAGTGGATCGCCGATCAAGGTTTCATCGTCGTATCAATCGACGGGCGCGGTACACCGCGCCGCGGACGGGAATGGGAGCGGGCGACGGCCCTTAATTTGATCGACATTCCGCTCGACGACCAGGTCGCCGGACTCAAGGCCCTGGGCGCGAGGTATGGCGAAATGGACATGAACCGCGTGGGGATTTACGGGTGGTCGTTCGGCGGCTACTTCGCGGCGATGGCGGCGTGTCGACGGCCGGACGTGTTCAAGGCGGCGGTGGCCGGCGCACCGGTCATCGACTGGGAAGACTACGACACTCACTACACCGAGCGATACATGGGACTGCCTCAGGATAACCCCGATGGCTACAGGAAGTGCAGCGTGCTCACCTATGCGGCCGAGCTTTCGCGTCCGCTGATGCTGGTGCACGGCACGACGGATGACAATGTCTATTTCGCTCACACGCTGAAAATGGCGGAGGCCCTGTTCAAGGCCGGCAAATACTATGATCTCCTGGCGCTGCCCGGGTTTACGCACATGGTGCCCGACCCGAACGTGTCGATTCGACTGTACGAGCGGATTATTACGTTCTTTCTGACTCATCTTCGACCGCCGCCCGTCGCGGCGCCGCCGGCATGATGGATGAATCAGATCGGAACGGAGGGCGTCGCTCGAGGTGATATTCTTCCGGCCGCCAAAACAACCGGGCGCACCGGCACAACGCAACATGCAATGAATGGAGGGCTGTCATGCACAAGGTCATACTTCTTCGGCACGGCGAGAGCGACTGGAACAAGCAGAACCGCTTCACCGGCTGGACCGACGTCGATCTTTCCGAAAGGGGTGTCAGCGAGGCGCGTGAAGCGGGCCGGACGCTGAAAGCCGCAGGGTTCGCGCCCGAAGTGGCATTCACGTCCGTCCTAATAAGGGCCATCCGGACGCTGTGGTTGTCGATGGAAGAGATGGATCGGATGTGGATACCCGTCCATCGGAGTTGGCGGCTCAACGAGCGGCACTATGGAGCGCTCCAGGGCTTGAACAAGGCGGAGACGGCCGCGAAGCACGGCGAGGAGCAGGTGCAGATCTGGCGGCGCAGCTACGACATTCCGCCGCCGGCGATGGAGGAAAGCGACGAACGATTTCCCGGGCGCGACCCGCGATATGCCGACATTGATGCTCGAATCCTCCCCAGGACCGAGAGTCTGAAGTGTACGGTGGAGCGTTTCCTTCCATACTGGCATGACGCCATCACGCCTGTCATCCGATCCGGCAAGCAGGTGCTTATCGTCGCGCACGGCAACAGCCTTCGGGCGCTGGTCAAGTTTCTCGATAACGTCCCGGAGAAGGAAATCGTCGAGTTAAACATCCCGACCGGCGTGCCGCTGGTATTTGAATTGGACGATTCACTACGGACAGTCCGTCACGAGTATCTGGGCGACCCGGCGGAGATCGCGCAGAAAATGGGGGCCGTCGCGGCGCAGGGAAAGGTCAAGTGACTTTCGCTCGAAAGCACACTCGCTCATCCGATAAGCCCGAATGCGCACGCCCGAAAGTGTCAATCTAAAGTTCGGCGGAGGACGTGGGATTGCCCTGATTTTGTTGGCTCTTCCCGCTCTGGCAAGGTCCCTTATCTTCGCTTCTAACGATGTCGTCACGGATGGCCGATGATGCCTTGTCGGGCCATTGCCCCTCCGGCAATGTGAATGTTTTTTCGAGCGTAGGCCGGTAGACCGTCGGGGTCAGGTTTTTTTTGACAAGCCTCCGAGGGTATCACATGCGCGGCACAACCAGATCGAGAGAACCCCGTGTACTTCGAAGAGACGACCCCGCCGTGACGTCGGCTCCATGGCCGGGCTTCAGAGGAGTGGAATCGCCGGCAACTGAGTTGGGCCCGATCCCGGTCATCGCCCTTTGCAAGGACTTTTCAAAACAGGACTCGCTGCGTCGCGTGTTGTCGCATGTCTGCGGTGTTGCCGCAAAGTTCACGAATCCGACAGCATGGAAGTCACAGAATCCCAGCAGCCCGAATTGTTCCGTTCTATTGATTCATCTGACCGACGAGTGCGACACTCCGCGGGCCGCGGAGCTGATTCGCGAGATGCGCGCTTTGTCGGAGTCGCCGCCCATCATCGTCATCAACACACGACGCGATCCCTATTCCGCCGCAGAGATCATGCAGGCCGGCGCCGACGGTTATGTCGTGGAGGGCGACCTGACCAAGGCAAGATTCCGGAAGCTCTATCAGGATGCCGAGGTGGCGGGCGAAGTGCGGAAGCAGGCCGCCAAGCATTTGCTCAAAGAAAAGCGCACGACGCAGGCGATCATCGAGCAGAATCATCGTCTGCTGCAGCGAAACCGGCTGGACTCGCTCACCGGCCTTCTGAATCATGCGGCGATCATGCGCGCCGTGGAAGTGCAGCACGACGCGGCCATCCGACTGGGCCAGACGACGTGCGTCGCCATGGTCGACGTCGATTTCTTCAAGCGGCTCAACGATGCTGAAGGCCACCTGGTGGGGGACGCCGTGCTGCGACAGATTGCCCAGTGTCTCGAACAGAACATGCGGGCCTATGACTCCATCGGGCGATACGGAGGGGAGGAATTCCTGCTGTTGCTTCCCAATATTCAGGCGGAGGACGCGCGAAACATCCTGTTACACAAGCGCGCGGAGATTCATTCGCTCAAACTCGCCCATCTGGACAGCCCCATCGCGCCGTATGTGACGGTGAGCATCGGGATGGCGTCGGGCCCTTCGCCGTCAGAGTGGCAGGACGTCGTCAAGCATGCGGACGAGGCGCTGTACGAAGCAAAGCGATTGGGGCGCGATCGGCTCGTGGTGTGGGGTGAAACGGGCATGGATTCGTACACTTGCTGCGAGCCGGACGTTACGGTTACGTGTGAAGGCTGATAGCCCGATGGTGGGCGGGCCTGGTCGGCGGGGCGCCGACGTCAGGATCTATCGCAGTTGCAGACCGACGGAATCGGCGAGGCCGGTGTAGCGCTTCGAGCCGACGCCGAGCTGCGGCGCCCCTTCGGGCCAGACGCTGAAATTAATCCCGACATCTTCAAGCCCCCGGTCAACGTCGAGCGAGACGGCGGTGTACCATCGCGGCCAGCGACGGATGTACACAAGCTGGGTGGAGTAGTTGCGGCCGACGTCAATATCGTAGAGTTCGCGGATGGCGACGGTGTGCTTCTCGCTGAGCTTGTAGTTGCCGCCCAGCGCGAGCAGATTACTCTCGATGTCGTGGATGTATCGCCAGCCGACGAAGTATGACAGGCGCGGCTGCCGCTCGACGGCCAGGGTCAGGTTGCTGGTTCCCGCGTTGCCTCGGTTCACGTCGAAGATGTTGTCCTGGACGACCACGGTGCTGTCGCTGATGCGATACTGGAAGTTCGTCGCGAGGAAGTTGGAGGAGATGCTGTCCTCGGGGCGGCTGGCGATGTAGTCGCCGTGGCTGCGATTCGATCGGACCGCCGGGTCGTATGCGTGAATCTCGCGTCCGTTGCGGCCATAGGCGAAGTTGTTGACCGGCTTGCTCTTTTCCTTGCTGGAGAAGAACCCGGCCTCGACGTCGAAGACGATCCAATCCACCGTTCGCCACTTGCCGGGACCGCCGCGCTGCGTCTGAAACTTCTGCCGAACTCCCACGGTGCCGCCGCCGAAGTCGTCGATGTCTTCGACGCCGGAATCAAACGGCGTCATTTGGTCCGGGTTGCGATTGGCATGGGCGTTCCACAGGGCCAGATCGGGCTTGATGACGTGGCGGAGGCGATGCAGATCGAGAATCTCCGACTCAAGGGAGTCATCCACTTTGCTGAGCATCATGTTGCCGCGCACACCGTAGGAGCCGAAGACACGGCCGAAGCCGCCGCTGGAGTTGTCTCTACCCCGGCCGCTGGGGCCGTCGTCGTAGGCGCCGGCCCGGCCGGCGATGTAGGGCGTGAACTTCATCGGGCCCAGGTCGGGCAGGGGGAACTGCAACTCCTGGCGCGTGTCGCCGCGCAGGACTGAGCCGGTCGAACCGGTGTTGTCGTACCGGTTTTTGCCGTTGAGCCATCGCCGCTCGTCGCCGCGATAGCGAACAATGCCGATGCGCGACTCGCTGTAGGCCGTGGCGAAATCGCCGAGCGGCTCGCCGATAAGGCTGAAGACGTTGTCGGGAATGTGCTCGGTCTGCGTCTGAAATTCGTTCAGCCGGTAATTGGTCAGCGTCGAGAATTGCCAGTTGTCCTGTCGCTTCAATAGATAGACGAGCGTTTCCTGATCCTTGCCGTTTTCGAACTCGTTTCGCTCGTACGACTCCATGTACTGATCGTCGCTGAGGTAGGAGGCCTCCAGCGTCAGCTCCCAGTCCTTGGGGAGATATTGCCGGTGCCGCCAGGTGAATCGGCCGCGGTTGTCGTGATCGGGGGTGATGCTGCCGCGCTGGCCGCCGAAGTCGTCCTTGCCGCTGTCGTTGATGTAATACGATCGCAGCAGGCCGTAGTAATCGTCGCGCTCGTAGTCCATGTCGATGCCGGTCGCGGGACCGCGATCGGTGAAGTAGTCGAGCTTGTAGGTGGCGTCATAGCCCTCGGGTGTCTCGAGGCCGAGCAGATTGAACAGATACCACCGGGTCTCGAAGGTGGCGCCGAAGTCGCCGTTATAGCCGGTCTTGGCGCTGCGAAACGCCATGCGATCTCGGGAGAAATCGCCGCGCGAAAACGGCCAGTACGCGATGGGCAGGCCCTCCAGATTCAGCGTCGTGTGATAGGCCTTATAGGTGCCCGCCTCGATGCCGACGATGTCGCCGGCCGCATTGCGCGGCGTTCGGTCCGTCAGAACGACCTTGTCCGCGCCGATGGCGACGTGGGGCGTGTGAAACTCGCTGGTGGTGATCTGCGCCTTGTTCGCCTCGTACTGCGTCGAGGACAGTTGTCGAATCTCGTCGGCCCGGACGTAAATGGGAATGCCGCGCGAAGGCTCGGCGGCGCGCGTCACGGCGTCGAGAATGAGCGCCTGTTCGTTCTGAAAGTCGTAGTAAAGCCGGGGAGCGCGGATCATCCGAAGTCCGCGGGTCAGGACGACGTCGCCTTCCAGATAAACGGCATTGACCCATTGACCGGCCGAGCCGGTGTCGGACTTGTCGCCGCCGGAGTCATCCTTGAGCTTCGGTGCGCCCCCATCGGGCGCTTCGTCGGTCGGCTTGATCTGACGATTCTTCTTTTCATCGTCGGTGCCTAATACCCCGGGCAGCCCTGAGCCGAGCTGATCGGAATTAAGGTAGAGGACGGCGGCATCAGCGCGGAGTTCCATGTACTCGCCGCTGTCGGAGGGCGAGCCCTGCGTCACGAGCACATCATTGCGTGCAATGACGACGGATTCCTCGTCGACGGTTTCGTACTCAATCGTGCCGTCAATGCGGCTGACCGAGAACTGGACGAGCTTAGCCGGCTTTTGAACCGTTAGTTGCCGCAGTTGCTCGGCGCTGGGGGAGATGACGACCGGCTCGCTTGCCTCTTCAGCCCGGGGAGTCGGTGAGAGCGTCACGAGTCGACGGGCCTTGAGGGCCTCTCGATAGAGTTCCGTGTCCTCGGCCGATTCGGAGGCGTGACCGTCGGCGTTCAGGACCAGCTTGCCGAAAGTGCGCAAGGTGACCATCAGGGCCGGGCCGGATTCAACGGTCCCGGCGGGTTGCACGACCTCCGCGTCCTGCCAGAGGAATACTTCGATTTCGAGATAGCCCTTGTCCTGCCACTTGCCGTGGCGGAACCACAGTACGGCATCTCTGGATGAAAGCCTGTGGGGCCCCATCTTGCCGAGGAAATCGCCCTCGATCTGAACCACCTGAACACCGTCACCCTGCGTCCAGGTATAGGCAAGTTTGCCGTAGAGTTCGAGATTGAAGTCGCTGATGCCGGGAGGCAGGAGGCTCTGAACCGCGGATTCGTCGACGAGAAATGGCGACTGGGCGACAGCCGGACGGGAAACGGATGCCAGCAGGGAGAGTGCCGCGATCCGTCGCAGATTTCTCGTAATGCGGCTGTTCGAATCCATTCGCATCCAGGACAGCTCGAGGGCAGCGACAATGTGCGGCGCAGGCCGTCATTCCAGCGCAGCGGCGATTATAGGTCTGAGGGGGGGGCTGTCAATTTGGAGAAAGGTCGGCAGGTTTTGCGTGTTGTCGGCCCCTGTCTCGGGGGTTGAGAGACGCGCGGCGGCGCCCGCCGGGATGCGCGGGAGCAGCTGGATGGCCGCTGGCGCTACTGTGCGCCTGCCTGGCTTTGTCCCGCGAGCGCGGCGGTCATCACTCCTGGCATAAGCTGCCAGACTGATGACACGATAAAAGCGCGACTCTTGCGCGATTGCGGGCAGTTTTTCGCGGTCCCTTTTGAGTTAACCCGCCGCGATGCCCCTCCGATAAGTTCTTCATTGGCTGCGCATCAGGCATGAAGCGCTCCGTCCGGGTCCGCGAACAGAGCGGCAGGGGAGCGCGCCGCAGAGTTGTCGGCAGTGCGCAACGGAAAGAACGAGAGCGACTGATCCGTGAATCGATTGCCATCCATCTTCTGTCAATCGCAATCAACCGTGCGCAAGATGTTGATCCGCGCCGCGGCGCTGGTGCTGATCGGCGGCTGTGCTGAGTTGCCCGCTCCGGCGGCGCTGCAGGTCGCCGAGGCGCGCAATGATTACCTCAAGCGCGACATCGCCTCGGCCCGGACGAAGCTCGACGACGTCCTGACGCATTACTCGATGTTCACCGGGGCCGCGGAGGCGTACTACCTCAGATCGAAGATCAACGCGGAGACGTCGAACAAGGCGGCCGCCAAGCGTGACGCCACCCAGTGCATCCAGCTCGCTCAGGACAAGGAGCTGAAGGCCAAGGCCAGCGCGATGGCCGGCACCCTTTGTTTTGAGTCCGGTGACGATTCGTCCGCCGTGGCGTACTTCAGCGACGCGATGAAGGGTCTGCCGGAAAAGCCGCCGGCCGACCTGGTGCGATTTCGCTACGGCGTCTGCCTTCAGCGACTCGGTCGCTGGGACGAGGCGCGCCGGCAGTTCGGCATCATTCTGCAGCGATATCCATCGAGCGATCTGGCCGAGCATGCCAAGCGCATGTACGAATGGCGCGGCGATTATTTTTCAATCCAGTGCGGCGCCTATCAGGACGGACGCGCCGCCGCCCAGCTTGCCAGCAAGCTCAAGCGAGCCGGCCTCGACGCGCGCGTCGAGCCGCGTGGCCGATTGGGTCAGTCGCTTCAGTATGTTTTGGTCGGACAGTACCCGACCTTTGTCCTTGCGGATTCGGCGCTCGGCGCCGTGCGTCGACATGTATCGGGCGCGGTCATTGCGCCATAGTGAGTTCAATCAGCTCGAGACGGAGAGTCAGGGATGACGCGAGTAATTCGATACGCCTTAGTCTGTTCGGCGCCGGCATGGCTGCTTTTGTCGCAGGGATGCTCGCGCACCAACGATCACATCCCCGACGTCGCCCCCATCGAGAAGCAGGAACTCTATCAGCCGTTCGTCGGCGGCACCGGCCTGCCCGAGCAGTTGCTGGATCGCCCGCCGTACCGGTTGATGCCCAGCGACGTTTTGGAAATCATCTATCAGGTCCGCAACATGGTGACCGACAAGCCCTACGATCTGAAGATCGAGGACGTCATTCGCATCAAGTTCCCCTATCAGGACCGCTTCAATCAGAAGCTTACCGTGCAGGGCGACGGCAACATCCGGTGCCTCATGCTGGGGCCGGTCCGGGCCGCCGGTCGAACCGCCGGAGACCTTGAGGAACAGCTTCGCCGGGCCTACGCACGCTACATCAAGCACCCGGAGATGACCGTCGTCGTCGAGGCGGCCAACGTCAAGATCAGCGAACTGAAGAAGGCCATTACCACGGCGCCCCGCGGCCAGTCGCGTCTCGTTCCGGTCAAGCCGGACGGGACCATCGACCTGCCCTTCGTCGGCGAGTGTCTCGTCGCGGGCAAGACGGTGCACGAAACCAAGAAGATGCTCGACGCGCGATACTACGAAGAGGACTTGCCGGAGATCGAAGTCACCGTCCAGACGCTCGAATTCGCGCCGCGGCGCATTTACGTCATGGGCGAAGTTCTCGCTCCGGGCCTGATCGAAATGAATGCCCCAATCACCTTGGCCCAGGCCATCATTCGACAGGGCGGCCCGAATCCGCGAGCCGACCGCTCTAAGATTCTTCTCGTCAGACGACAGTACCTGCCGGTGCCCGAGGCGCTGGTGTTCAACCTCGAAGAATTGCTGCACTCGCGCAAGCCGACGGAATTCGGCTCGTCCCCCAAGGGCAGCGACTGGCGCTACGACTGCTACCTGGCCGACGGCGACATCATCTGGGTTCCGCCGACGACGCTGGCCGTCGCCAACGACTGGATCGATCAGTTCTTCACCCGGGGCATCCGCTCGGTGTTCCCGTACAGTGGCGTCGTGGGCATGAACTTCGGTTACTCCATCTACGAACCGCCGAACACGGTCAAAACGCGGGCGATCGGTCCTCCGGGCATCAACGCCCAGGTCGGTCCGTGATCGCATAGTCGGCGGCGCGTTCGTTCGGAATGGAGAGTCAAGATCGGTGCGCGTGGACGAGATGACACGCGGAGAATTGCGGTAGAACAAGCATGAACGAATCCTACGGAACAAGATCGCTACGAGAAATCGTTCGAATTCTCTTTCAGCACTGGTTCTTGCTGACCATGATCGTCGTGATCGGCGCCGGCGGTACCTATGCCCTTTGCGAATACGTGGTGCCGCCCTATTACCGAAGCGAGATCAGCCTGATCTTCAAGCGCCCGCAGAACAAGAACCCCATCACCACCGATCAGGCCGGCGAGCGCACGTTGGAGGTCTTCGTCAAGGCCCAGCAGCAGATCGTCATGTCCGACCTGGTCCTCGCGCGAACCATGATCATCTCCGCCGATGAGAACGCGCCTCTTCGCGACAAATGGTACGAGCTGCGCGCCAAGTGGAACGAAGCCAAAAAGGTGGGCAACGGCAGCGCCCGAGCGGTTCAGGTCGAGATCGACCAATGGCTGTCGGAGGCGATTGCGCCCAAGGTTGAAACGGTCCTGACCCAGCAGCAGGAAAAGCTCAAGGAATTCTCCGACTCGATCAAGCTCCAGACGCCCGGCGGCGAGCAGGTCGCCATGACTGAAACCTTTTCGCTTCGAGTGGACCGCAAGGGCGATCGCCTTCCCGGCTCAAAGTCCTACATGCAGGCCCACTACGCGGCCGACATCCTGGCCGACATGTACATCGTGCGCTACCTGCAACTGCAGCAAATGCTCAATGCCCCGGCCGAGCGCGTCATGGATGACGTCGTCGCGAGTTTCACGACCGGAGAACTCAAGCAGGCGACCGACGCCTACACCAAATTCGTCAGCAGCAACTCCGACAAGATTGGCGTGCTCGAGCAGCTTCTCAAGAGCGGTACCGAGCACGGCGTGCAGATCATTCTCACCAAGATGCGGGAGAACGAGGCGACGCTCCAGCTCGAATTGACCCGCGATCGTTCCGTTTCCGAAGCGCTCTCCAAGGCGCTGCCCGCCAAGTGTCTGGAGCCCGGCGGCGTGGCCCAGATGAGCGACGAGGAGGTGGCGGCCGCCGTCGCCGTCGTCTCGATGGAGTTCTTCCGCGAGAATCTGCTCTTTCTTGAAATGTCCAAAAACCTCGCCAATCTGGAGATCAAGAAGTCGAGGATCGAGGCCCAGTACACCGACGACAGCCGCGACGTGCAGTACATTCGCGAGGAAGTCAGCCGCAACAAGCGACGCCTCCTCGAGCAGGTCGTCGGATACATGAACGGCCTCAAGGCCAGCATCGAGGCCCGATCGGATCAAAAGGCGATGTACGCCGAACTGGTTCGCAGCACCGCCGACGAACAGAAAGAGATTCACGCGAAGCTGGCTGACTACGCCCGGCTGAAGAACGACTTCGAAGTCGCGCAGAAGCACCTGGAGAAGCTCCAGCAGGATCGCATCGACGCCAAATCGGCCAAGCTGATCACCAAGGAGGCCGTCACCATCAGCAAGCTGGACGAAGCGACGACGCCGAATCCGGATCGCCCCTATCAACCCATGACATGGATATTCACGGCGGTCGCCTTTGCGGTCTCGATGCTGTTGGGCATTGCCTTCGCCTTCCTGGCCGACCACTTCGATCATACGTTGCGGTCAACCGGAGACGCGGAGCGCTACCTGGGAGTGCCGGTCCTCGGATCGGTCAAGCGCCGGGGACGCAGCCTGATCGTTGGCATCTAATAGGAAGTACCCGGAGGCAGGAATGACCGGAAATATAGCGACCGAGGCCGTCTGGACACCGATAAACTCAGAGAACGGTCCGCAAAACGGGTAGAATCAAGCACAGGAGCGTGGCTCGTGTCCGATAAGCCGCACAACCAGGGACCGGATTTCAATTCCGGCGACGAGGACTTGGGCCGACCGCCTCGTCCCGAGCAGATATGGCCGCCGCCGCAGCCTCAGCCGAGTCCTCCGCGCCAGGAGGATGACGAGGCAGTTGATCTCGGCTGGGACGATATCGAAAAGCTCGACGACGCCATCGAGGGCATTCGCAACGGCGGAAAGCCCGGCGAAGAGACGGCCGCCACGCGCCCGACATCGCGCACCGCAGCCACGGCCCAGTTGACCTGCCGGGTTCGTCCGAAGTCCGAAGGCGAGATGGGCCAGCTCTGGAGCAACATTTACTTTTCGGGCGATCAGACCCCGCCCAAGGCCATCATTGTGACCGCCGCGCATCGCGGCGACGGTGCGACACAGATCGCGGTAGGCCTCGCGCTCATCGGCGCACAGGCCCATCCCGAGTTGAAGATCGCCCTTGTGGATTTCAACCTGCGCCATCCAGACCTTGCCGATCAATTGGACATCGCCGCCGAGCCGGGGCTGACGGACGTGCTCGCCGGGCGAGTCATGCTCGATAAGGCCATCCAGGTCCTGGGCATTGAAGGCGGCGGCGCCGTTCATGTTCTTCCCGCCGGGCCGGTGGTTGAGCAACCGCTGGGCTTGCTGAAGAGTCGGCAGGTCAAGGCACTGATCACGCGACTCCGGGAGAAATACGACCACGTCATTCTCGACGTCGCCAATGCCGACACCCATCCGGACCCGCAGGTACTCGGAACGATGGTCGATGGGGCGCTGCTGGTGGTAGAGTCGGGCCGGACGCCTCGGGAAACCGTCTCCGACGTCAAGAAGCGATTGGACCTCGCCGGTGTTCGCTGCCTGGGACTCGTTCTGAACCAGCGCACCGATCCGATTCCGTCGCTGGTCTATCGGATGACATAATCGTCGGGGATCCGTCGGCGACACGGCCCGCCGCGGCGCAAGAACGCGGCCGCTGAGAACCGGATGTTCCGGCCAAGAAGGATAGCGAGTCGTGTCCACCCTCACCGCCCAGAAATCTCCGATTCCCGCCGCATTGTTGCTGACCGTCATCGCGGCGGCGGTGGTCGGACTGATCTCCTATCAGCTCATGCCGGCCTATGCCTTGCTGATCACATGGATCACGCTGGGGGCCCTCGCCTTTTTTGTCTTCTACACCATCGAGGGGGACCTGCTCACCGCGATTCTCGTCTGGATGGTGACTCTGATCGTGTTTCACGAAGAGTTCTGGCGCATGACCGTGCCGTTCTTCTTCGCCCTGACCATTCCCCGGCTTGGCATCGTGGTCCTCGTTGCCCTGCTCATCGGCATGTTCATGGCCGGCCGATTGCGGTTGCGACACGCCTGGCCGGCCAGCGGCTACATCGCCGCGGTCGCCGTGTACTTCTTTCTCTCGGCGATGATCAGCGGGTTTGAAACGCGCTCGGTCGTGTCCGTTCACTATCGATTAATCGGCGGCTACCTGTTCCCCTTCGCCGTGTTCGGCCTTGTCCTGCACGCGTTTCACTCCGAGCGGGATTTCAAGCGTCTGGCCGTCTTCTTCTCGATCATCTGCGTCTATCTGACCTTCACCGGTTGGTGCGAGCGCTTCGGCATCAGCGCATTGATCTGGCCCCGGTTCATCAACGATCCCAGCGTCGGCATTCACTGGGGACGCGTGCGCGGCCCCTTCGTCATGTCGGCGGCGATGGGCCTTGCCCTGGTCTATTGTTACTTCAACAATCTCGTACTGGCCCGAAACGTCGAGCGCGGCCGATGGTTGCTCTACGCCCTCAACGCCCTCATGCTGCCCGTCATCTTCTGGACCAAGACCAGATCGGTCTGGCTGTCGTTCGTCCTCTGCCTGGGTATCTGGGCGGCGTACTCGCGACGTCGCACCAGCCGCGCAGTCTCCGTCTCGCTTCTCGTGGCGGCGGCGCTGATCATCGCTGTCGTGAACATGGAGAACTTCCTCTCCGACGACCGGGCCAAGGGCGGACTCACCGACACCGAGCCGCTCCTCCTGCGCATCGGCCTGGCCCAGATGACCTGGGAGATCGTCCAGGAGCATCCGCTGATCGGCGTCGGGTTCGGACACTTTCGTGACCATGCCCCGGCGTTTGCCCGCGATCCGTCCAGCCCGTTCTATGCCTTCGGCACCACCGCCCTCGAACACAACAACCTGCTCAGCATCGTCGCCGAGACCGGCGTCATCGGGCTCGTCCTTTATTCAATCATGATGATCGTGATCGTGCGCTTCAGCATACAGCTCTTCAGGAAGCTGCCGCCCAAGGGACCGGGCTTTATCAGTCGGGACTTGCTGGTCCTCTACTGGATTCTCGTGATGGCCTACTTCATCGACGGCACCTTCCGCGAGACTTCCGACAATCCCTTCGCCAACAGCTTGTTCTTCGGACTTAGTGCCATCCCTGTTGCACTGAACATCCTGCTCGGTCCGGTTTCGATTTATGCCCGACCGGGCTTTCCGACGCCTTTGCGCGGCGGCGTGCGGTCCGGGCCTCCAAGGCCCATCGGTCGATCGGGTCCCGGCGCCGCGCCGGATCGGGCCTTGCGCCAGGGAAGGACGGGGCAACGAGGGGGGTGATCGTGAAGGCCGCTGTTGAGAACACACCGCAAAAGGTCGCGGAGTCAGTGACCGCGGCGCCTCCTCGCGCGCGGGCGGCCTCGGGACCGCTGATGACGTGGCTGTTCTCCTCGACCGCTCTGAGCCAGTCTCTCGGCCTTTATCTCCCCGCGACCGTCGCCTTCCGCCTGATTAACTTCGGTCGCATACTTCTTCTGACATGGTGGATGAGTCGGCAGCAGTTCGGCCTGTTAAACATGATCCTGCTGGCGTTGAACGTGCTCACGCCCCTGTGCAGCCTGGGCCTTAATGAGGCCGTCACCCGCTACGTGCCCCAGTATGAAGCCCGCGGCACCCTCCGCCACTTTCTCCAGCAATCGATCGCGCTGCTGCTCATCGCGATGACCGTGAGCATCGCCGTCCTGTGGTCGTTCTCGGAGCGCTTCGGCGTGTTCTTCTACGCCCAGGTGTTCACCGACGCGAAATGGCTGGCGGAGTTCCGGGTCGACGCCCCCGAACTGACCCGCCTGTCCGCCGTAGTCATCGGCCTGCTCATCATCTATTTCTATCTGCTCGCGGTCATGAAGGGGCTGCGGATGTTCACGGCCCTGTCGATCATGGAAATGTTCCACGGCGTCATCTTTCTGGCGGCCAGCGTGATCGCCATCGCCACCCGGCACCTCAGCGCTCTCACCCTCACCGGCGTCTACGGCATCTCGCTGCTGATCCCCATTACCGTCTTCGGCGCCGGTCTGCTCGTGGCGGTGTCGCATCGCACCGTTGAGGAACAGCCGACTCACGAATACCAACTGGTTAAGAAGCTGCTTCGTTTCTCCATCTGGACCACCCTTGCCGGCATTACCTGGCAGATCCTGGTCTATTACCCGACGTGGTTTCTTAACAAGGTCAATGGACACGAGGCGGTGGCGGTCTTCAGCGCCGTTCGCCAGATCGGTCAATTCATCCTCGTCGGCGCGATGTCCGTCGTCACCGTCGTCATGACCACCGTGACCAAGACCTGGGAGACGCGCGGACGCGAAGCGGCCCAGCGCCAGCTTTCATTGGCCTTTCGCGGGACCGGCCTGGGGCTCTTCTGCTTTTGCGCGATCCTGGCCTTCTCAAAGGACTGGATCATCCGCATGTTCCAGCCCGCCTACGCCCCCGGCGCCGCGGTTCTGCCGCTGCACCTCCTGTTCTTCCTCGTCGGGGCGTACCTCGCTTTTCTGCCCATTCACTTCCACCTCACGGAAAAAACGCGCCATGCTTTCTGGCCCTGGGCCATCGGCGTGGCGGCGAATATGCTCTACGCCTTCTGGCTCGCCGGGCCCGGCCTGGCCACCGTCAAGGCCATGCCGCTGTGGCAATCCATCGCGCCTTACACCTCGTCTTGGTTTGTCGCCGGCTTTTCCGATCGCATGGGACTGGGCAGCGCGGCATGGTGCGGCGTCTTCGCCATTGCCACGTCGCTGGTTCTCTGCATCACGCTGATTCAGGCGGAGTGTTGCAAGCTCGATCGCGGCACATTCATCATCATCGCCGCCGCCGGTCTCCTCGGCCTCAACGCCTATCTCCTCGCGGCCGGCTCGGTCCTCTTGCTCCTGTTGGTCACGCAGACAAGTCTTGTGTTTTCACCCGAGGAACGTCGCAGAGTTCTTGGCTACCTTGTCGGCGCCTTCGGGCATGTTCCCTCCGTTCGCCGCCTCACGGGCTGGAAGAATGGCGACTAAGTCACACTTCGCCGCGTCCGAGAGCGACAACCCCACGCTCGCCGTGATCATTTGCACGCGAGACAGACCCGACTCGCTTCTGGAAACGCTCAATTCCATCTGGGCCCAATCGCACAAGCCCGACGAGCTCATCGTCATCGACGACGGCGATCTCCCCGCGGCCACGCGAACTGCAATTGCTGCGGCCGCCGCCTCGCATGGCATCGACTTCCAATGTGAGAAAAGTAAGGCGCGGGGTTTGACGAAGGGTCGCAATCAGGCGGCGCGCCTGGCGGCAAGCGACGTCCTGGTCTACCTCGACGACGACGTGACATGCAGGGTCGACTTCCTGCGACGCCTCGTCAGGCTGTTTCGGGACCCGCGCGTGGCCGGCGTTACGGCGACGGTGGACGAGCCGCTTTTTGATTCGACCTCGGCGCGACTTTTTCAGCTTGGCTACCGATTGGCCGGATGGTGGCGCGTGGTCCCGCGAGGAAAGCCGCCGCGTCCCGCTCCGTGGATTCTCTCCCGCCCGCACGTCGCGGTGCGCGCCCGCTGGCTTTCCGGCGCGGCCATGGCACTGCGACGCGATGTCGTACTGGCCAATCCTTTTGATGAAGAGCTTGTCGAATACGCACTCGGCGAAGACCGCGAAATGGGTTATCGAATCGGCTCACGCCACTGGCTGCTCGAATCGAAGTTCGCCCGCGTCACCCATCGACGCGATCCCGGTCAGCGCCTTGACGGACGGCGATTCGGTTTCATGATCGCGCGAAATTATCTCTACATCATCCGCAAAACCTGCCGGCCCGGCGTGGGCGATGTGCTGCTGATCGGATGGAGCCTCGCGGTCATCATGGCCATGCACGCGGTTTGGATGGTGGGGTCCGGTCGGCGGTTTCACCTGCAATCGCTCAAGGGCATGTTCGCAGGGCTCATGGACGCGGCGCGCCGTCGTTTCGCCGAGGCTTTCGTCGGCTCCGCGACCACTGCACAGTCACCGATCGAATCGGACTCTCGCGTAACCGGCCTGCGTACGCCTGCCCTGAGCATTCCACATGGCGGCACCTCTGCTGGTCCCCCGCGCCGAGTTCTCTTTGTCACCAACCGCCTCGAAAACGGCGGCGCGGAACTCATGCTCATCGCCCTCGTTCAAAAACTCGTGGGCCTGAACATTCAGCCGTTCGTCCTCTGCCTCAAAGACGCCGGGCCGCTCGCCGCGCAGTGCAGAGACTCAGGCGTCCCCGTCTTCGACGGCTTCCTGCGGCATAAATTCGATGCCTCAGTGATCCCGCGTATTCGGAACCTGATATCGACTGAGAAAATCGATGTCGTCGTCGCCGCCCACAGCGGAGGCGATCGCATGTTCTGGTCCACCCTCGCCGCGAAGTTGACAGGCACGCCCATGCTCGTCTGGTCGCACTGGTTTCCGCTCCCGGGCCAGAATCATTTCGAGCGATCGAACCGAGCCCTGTTCCGGTTTGTCGTTGCCTTCATAGCACTCGGTGAGCGACACCGGGCCGCTCTCATTCGTCACGAGCAGGTCCCCGCCGGTCGAATCACGGTCATTCCAAACGCAATTGACCTGGATCGATTCCAAAAGGGTCAGTCGCGCCCCGATGCCCGCCGCGAGTTGAATCTTTCCGATGACCAGATCGCCGTCGCCATCATCGCCAACCTGCGCCGTGAAAAACGCCACGACGTCTTCATCGCCGCCGCAAAGACGCTATCTACGGAAAACCCCTCGCTGCGTTTCTTCATCATCGGTGACGGTCCCCATCGAGACGCCGTGCACTCGCTCGTCGCTTCATCCGGATTGGCTCCCGAAGTGCTGCGCCTCCTCGGGCCGCGCGACGACGTACCAGCTCTGCTGTCGGGCATCGATGTTTCCTGCCTGTGCAGCGAGCAGGAGTGCTTCAGTGTGACCATGCTGGAGGCGGCCGTCGCAGGTTGCCCCTTCATAGGGCCCGACAGCGGCTGCATGCCCGAGTTCCTCACCCATCGTGAAACCGGCCTGCTGATTCCACCGGCCGATGCCGAGGCACTGACAGCGGCCCTGCGTGAGCTATCCGCAGATCGAAAACTCCGCGACCGACTCGCCGGCGCAGCCCGGCGCAAGGTGACGGCGCATTTCAGCATGGAGCAGATGGCCCGCTCATTCGCGGACCTTATCCGATCCCTGCCCGCCAAACCCACGCCCCGCGTCCGACAATCACTTCGAGACCTATATCCCACCGCGCGCGCCGTCGAAATTATGCCTTGCGCATGAACTGACGCCGGTGGTTCCCCGATCAATGGAATAGTAAAGTTTCTACGGGGTCGATCCTGCGCCCGCACGGCTGATCGGGTCCCGGAAAAACGCGATTCTCATCGTTTCCTCGCGCAATGGGGCACCCCGCCGCCCATGGCCGCGTTTTCTTGGAATCTGACGAGAATGACGGTAAGCTAAGTAGTAGGGGATGCTTAGAAGCATGTACGCCTTCCTTCCCATGCGACCGCTGACTCGGCCCTTTCGGGTGGTGCACTTCGTCTCCACCTTTGCCGTGAAGACGGATACCAAGTGGCTGGTGCAGCTTGCACGGCACCTCGACCCCCGCGAGTTCCAGTCGGCCGCCGTTTGCTTCCACGATGGCGGCCCCATCCAGGCCCAGCTCAACGATATCGGCGTCAGGACCGAGAACATCGACGTCGCCGGCGAGCACGACCCGCGCGCCATCTTCCGCGCCCGCGACTTTATCGAGTCGTTCGAGGCCGACATCGTTCATACGCATTTGCTCAGGGCCGATCTTTTCGCCGGTCTGGCCGCGCGATGGGCCGCCGCTCCGGTCCTTGTCTCGACGTGTTACGCCATGGGAGCCTTCCGCAGGGAAAAGAAGCGACGTTCGGACCGGATACTCGATGCCATCTGTGCGGCACTTCCGACGCACACCATCGCCGTGTCAAAGGCCGTGGCCACCGACTGCATCGACCGGCTCCACATGCGGCCTGATAGTGTCAGCGTCATCCACACCGGCATCGAGCCTCCCGAGGGCGATTTCTCCGGCGAGGGCGCCGCCTTGCGATCCGCCTGGGGCGAAGGCCGCGGGCCGATCGTCCTGACCATCGCCCGGCTGAGCTACGAAAAGGGCGTGGACACCCTCATCGACGCCGCGGCGCGCCTGCAAGCGACCCATTCCGACGTGCGGTTTGTCGTGCTCGGTGATGGCGACGATCGCGCCGCCTTGCAGAAGCAGATTGACACCCTGGGTTTGTCGCATGTCGTTCGCCTCGCGGGCTTCGTGGAGAATGTCTACCCGGCCCTCGCCGCCGCGGATGTCGTCTGTCTGCCGTCCAAGTCGGAAGGCATGCCGAATGTCCTCCTCGAAGCGATGGCCATGCGGAAGCCGATCGTCGCCACCGATGTCGGCGGCATACCCGAGGCGATCATCAGCGAAGTCAACGGTCTTTTGGTACCCTCGCAGCAACCCGACGCGCTGGCCCGGGGCCTGGCACGAACATTGGACGATCGAGAGGCCGCGCGCCGCTGGGCCGACGCCGCGCATGAAACCATGACGAGCCGGTTTCATGCGGACATCGTCGCCCGGCAGTACGCGGCCCTGTATCGAAGGCTGATCATGGATCGGAGGAAGACGCGTGGATTCGTCGCCGAAGCGAGTTAAGCCGCCGACGCCGGTGGACGTGCTCGGCCTGCCCCTTCGTCCCCTGCGGACGCAAGGGCTCATCGAGCTGCTCGCCCATCGCGCCTGCGCACGGCAGCGAACCACCGCGACCTATGCCAACGCGCACACCGTCAACATGGCCATGCGCGACGTCGTTTTTCATCGCGTGCTTTCCGAGAGCGATGTGCTCTATGCCGATGGGGCCTCGCTGATCTGGGCGAGTCGCTATGCCGATGAGCGCCTGCCGGAGCGGATGACCGCCGCCGATTACTTTCCCCGTTTCGCGCGGCAGTGCGCCGACATGGGTCTCAGTATTTTCCTGCTCGGCGGCAGGGAGGGCATCGCTCAATCCGCGGCGATGCGCCTGCAGGCTGAGATTCCCGAGCTCAAGATTGCCGGTGTTCATCACGGCCACTTTTCCGACGACGAATCTTCCACCGTGGTGGAGCGGATTAACGCCGCGAGGCCGGATGTCCTTGCCGTCGGACTATCGAGTCCGAGGCAGGAGTTCTGGCTGGCGGAGCATGGCGATCGGCTCGACGTTCCGGTGCGATGGTGTGTCGGGGCGCTCTTCGACTATCTCGCGGGGATCGAGCGCCGCGCGCCGCAGTGGCTTTGCCGGCTGGGCGGCGAGTGGCTCTTTCGGCTGCTGGTGGATCCGGCCGGGAAGTGGCGGAGGTATCTGCTGGGGAACCCGCTGTTTGTGTGGCACACTTGGCGCTGGCGCGCTTGCCGGCGCGCCGGTCGTCCGTCACCGGGGGGCAGCCTCGGTCTGACGCGGAGTTGATGGAGGCGGCCGGCGTGGTCCGGCCGGGGGGTCAAGAGGCGCCGCCTTGAGCGGGCCTCGTTGAGAAGGATTGGGAAGAAGCCGTCATGCGTGGCACCGAGCAATCAAGCGCCGCAGTAGCGTTACTCGATGTGGAAGCCGGCTTTCTGCCGGTGGCGCCGCCGCGCGCCGCCGTCGCATCGGCCCGTCGTTACTACCCCTTCGCGTCAAGATTTCTGGACATCGTCCTGTCGTTTCTGGCCCTCGTGGTCGTCGGGCCGATCATTCTTGTCGCCGCCGCACTCGTGAAGCTGACCAGCCGAGGCCCTGCCTTCTTTCATCAGCAGCGCGCCGGGCTGAATCGCCGGCCGTTTACCATGTACAAGCTACGCACCATGTACGACGGGGCCGACGACGATAAGGAACTGTTCCGCAAGTTCAACGCGCTGCCCACCGGCCCGTGCTTCAAGATGAAGAACGATCCGCGCGTCACCACCATCGGTCGGTGGCTGCGGCGATCGAGCATTGATGAATTGCCCCAGTTTCTCAACGTGCTTAAGGGAGAGATGAGCCTGGTCGGCCCGCGGCCGCTGCCCTTCGACGAGGTTCGCACCGATTCGACCGACCAGAAGCTCCGCTTCACCGTCAAGCCCGGCATCACCTGTCTGTGGCAGGTCAGCGGGCGAACCGAGATTCCATATGACGAGTGGCTGGCACTCGACGTCTGGTACATTCGCAATCGCTCGCTCTCGCTGGACCTGCAGATCCTGGTCAAGACCATCCCGGCGGTTCTCTCCGGCCGGGGGGCGTATTAAGCCGCGTCTTACTCCAACTCTCGACTGCGCCGCCTGGGCTTTGCCGATCCGTCGCCGGCGGGATGATGCCGGTCTGAGTCGCGATGGCGCTTGGCCCGCTGCGGTTCGTGCGGATTGGCCCGGTCGCCGTGACTTGGCCCCGTCGGCTCCAAATCGGCCGGCTGCATGGCCCGACCGGGATACTCCTCGTCGCGGTCCCACAGGTAATACATGGGCGGATCGCCGATGAGCTGGCGAAAGGCGCGAGACAGCTCGATCGGCGTGCGGCATTCCACGTCGTATCTGTTGCCGCTGTGCATCGCCGCCACCCAGTCGCGGATTGTCTTCTTCACCAGCTCGCGCACGCGCGGATAGCGGCCGATCGTGCGGTGAAAGTCGGGGGCAAACGGGTCGAGCTTCATCTCCCGCATCCGCTCCAGCAGCTTCATCCGGCCCGGCGGCAGCGCGCAGCGGCCGATTCGCGTCATGCCCGCCTTCTCGAAAACCGGGTTGACCGCGCCCATGACCGCGAGACACTCGATGAAGCGCACACCGACGAGCGGGAGCGTGTTCTGCACGAACCAGTGGCCCAGGCCGCAGCCGCGGACGTCCGGGTGCATGACCAGCCGGCGCAGGATGCGCAGCTCGCGGTTGAGGCGGCGCATGTTGCGCGAGAAGCGGCCCTCGGTTGCCCGGTTGCGCAGGGCCAGCTCCCGCGGGGCATGGGCGAAGACGAGAATGCCCAGCGGGTCTCTGGCCGGTCCTTCTCGGAGCAGGAACACCTTGTCGACGAACCCCAGTCCGTCGCGGTTTCGGTAGTGCATGGGGCTGAAGGTTCGGTAGTCGCGGACGCCGCCGCGCTCGATGCGGGCCCCGCGTCGCAGCGAGACGACCCTGTCCTTGGGAATGTGAGACAGCAGTTCCGGCTGCATGCCGCCGAGCCGCACGGTCTCGTCGGGCTGCAGGTCCGAAGTGATGTCGTCGTGGGTGGTGGCGACGATCAGCGTCAGGCCGTGCCGCGTCACCAGTTTTCGAAGGTTGTGGGCGATGGCGCGGGCGGCGCGGCGATGCAGGATGGCGGTGAACTCGTCGCAGAGGATCGGGCCGGGCGAGGGGTTGCACAGTGCCGCTCCGATGGCACGCGCCAGGGCGGCGCGAAACTTCTCGCCGTCGGACAGATCGCAATAGCGGCGGACCCACAGGCGCGGCTCGCCCAGGCCGCAGGCGGTGAGCACCTCCAGGGCCACGGAGAGCTTTTCGCGGGGGGCGACGGCGTCGATCAGGGGGCGATTGGCCGGAAAGGGGGAGCGGCCGACCCAGAGGGGTTTATCGAGTTGGTCGGAAAGGTGCCGCAGGACCGAACTCTTGCCGCTGCCCGACGGACCGCTCAAGAGGATGATGCGCCCGGCGCCGAGATGGACGTCGAGGTTTTCGGCAATGACGTGCGGCGACTCTCGTGGGGGGATGCCGAAGTTGAGACAGATGTCGCGCTTTCGCGGGGTCATCGGCACGACGGCGGGCTCGTGAATGACGTTGATTCGGATTCGTTGAAGTGGTGATGTTTCGATGGCCATGTCTTTGCCTCCTCCTGACCTGCCAGCCCTTTGAATACCTAACACAAACCGAACATGGGAAGGATAACACATGGCTGGGAGGAAATCAATAATTGGCAATATTTCACAATATCCTCTTTGGTGGCATGACGTAAAGCGTGTGGTGATAGTGTGTTACGAGAGCTTCTTTGATGCCCGGCGATGCGGGGCCGGGCTGGTGATCCGTCGCCAAACGGCAAGCCGCGTCGGGGCCCCTCGCGGGAACGACACATCGAAGGTGACATATAGTGACACAGCCGATTTTTTTCGATTGTAAATCCTGTGGCGGGCATGTGTTGGGGGAGACGGTAGAAAAGTCGAAACGTCGAAAAGTCGAAACGTCGAAATGGTGAGCGGCGGCGGCGTTGCGCGGGGGCATTCGAGAGGGTCCAGGAGAATGCAGAGGCGGCGGCACTGATTGCGTCGACGGTTGGCGTTGAATGCGATTGGGATCCGGATTTTCTGGTACCGCTTGCTGACGCGCGCGGCTCGGATCGGGGCGCGGCGACGATGAATTGCAAGGTGACAATAGGCGAAAAAAGTTTTTGGGGGCGTTGGCAAGTGTTGTGGCGGGCGTGGGTTGGGGCGGTTCGCGATTTGGGTGATTTTTGGTGGAAACGTCGAAGAGTCGAAACGTCGAAACGTCGAAATGGTGTGCGGCGACGGGGTTGCGCGGGGGCATTCGAGAGGGTCCAGGAGAATGCAGAGGCGGCGGCACTGATTGGGTCGACGGTTGGCGTTGGATGCGATTGGGATCCGGATTTTCTGGTACCGCTTGCTGACGCGCGCGGCTCGGATCGGGGGGCGGCGACGATGAATTGCAAGGTGACATACGGTGACACAGCCGATTTTTTTTTTTGCAAGTGTTGTGGCGGGCATAGGTTGGGGCGCTTCGCGTTTTGGGTGGTTTTTTGGTGAAAACGGCGTGGCACGAGGAGGGGCCATGTGTTTAGCGGGTGAAGATGCTGAGGATTTTGGATCGTGCATCGCGCGCCATCCTGCCGGGCGTGGGTGGATTGATCTCCCATCATTCATAGATGCTCCGTGTTCGCGCCGGGACCGAAGAGCGGATCGAATGATTTATCGTTAGACATGAATGGCGAGGAGTTTTCGGGAGGATTATCGCCGGACCACGCTGGGTATGGGTTGCTTGGAAAAGTAGCATGTCCCCAACTGATCCTGTCCCCAACTGATCCCGAACTGATCCTCAACCGATCCCTTTTTTTGCAGGATGGCACCGAAAACGTCGTCGTCTAGGCGATGGACTGTTTCTGGTCCACCGGGATTGGCGTGCCGCATTCGGGGCAGATTCCGCTACGGTTTCCAAAGTGCGGATAACCACACTGAACACAAAATCCTTTCTGCCTCTGCTTCCGCTTGACGATCTGGAACCTCACGACAATCGCGAGAGGTAATCCGACGAGTATCGTAGGCAGGTAAAGCGGAACAGACAGTGATTTCAATCGACTGGAGCTCATCGACGAGGGCGTCCAGGGGTTAGAAAGAGGGGAAAGCCTGCTTGGAATATGCCCGAAGTAAGTCTTCGACGCTCGAACGTCACGTTGCGGGAGCGCCATCGAAGCATCACTACTTCCGTTAAGCTGAAGTGTTTGCCATGTTCCGACGCCTCTTGATAGACAGATCATTCGATAATGGCCAGCCGACAGGGATGACCAAGCGACCCCATAGTAACTAACAGCCCATGCGACCGCGGAACTGGCGCAGAAAACCGTCGCCAAACCCAGGGATGCACGATACCCAAGTTGCTTAAGTGTCATCTTGGCTTGTTCCCAGTTCATTCACCAGTCATTGTTTGTTTCGACACTCCCGCCGTCCGC
The DNA here is from genome assembly GCA_015075745.1 of Planctomycetia bacterium. Lineage (NCBI taxonomy): Bacteria > Pseudomonadati > Planctomycetota > Planctomycetia > Planctomycetia bacterium. Next base: position 940,452 of record JABTTW010000002.1, on the reverse strand, counting down.
GCGAACTTGTTCTTTACAGGGACCCCTCGGCAGCTCATCCGCTTTGCCCTTTTCTTCCTTACAACTCCCTGCTTACCAGGCAGACTGCCACGCCCTGGATTGAGAATTCGCGGGTGTCGTCGATGACGGTTGGGGGGACGGAGGGGTTGTCGCCGCGGAGGATGATGAGGATGCCGGCGCCGGGGCGCTCGACGCTGACGCGCTTGAGGGTGGGGCGGCCGTCGACGAGACAGGCGCAGATGCGGCCCTGGACGAACTGCGGTTCGACGGTGGGGCGGTAGTCCACGAGGATGATGTCGCCGCGCTTGAGCGTGGGCTCCATTGAATCGAACTCGCAGCGGAGACAGTAGCGATCGGGCCGCCAGAGATGTCTCAACACCGGGAACATCTCCAGTTGTTCCTGCGAATCGGAAGGAGGGCCGTTGGGGATGGTGCCGAAGAGGGGAAGCTCGCGCGTGTCGAGGGCCTGCGGGGCGTCGTGGCCGTCTCCCTCGCCGAGAAGGACTGCTTCGGGCACGCCGAGGGCGATGGCGAGTGCGCGAATCGTGTCCGGCCGGGGAAGATGATTGCCCTGCTCGATGGAGGAGAGGTGGCCCTGATTGACGTTTGATTTTTCGGCGAGCTTGATCTGCGTCAGGCCCTGCAGGCGGCGCAGGCGACGAAGTCGCTGACCGAGCGACTGCTGTTCAACGAGTCGGGCACGCTGTGAATCGGACTTGGCCACTTCGCCGGGGATTGTAACATGGGCCCGGCGGGGCAAACCACAGGATAACAAGCTGTAGGTTTGCCGGATGCGAGGCTAGAATCAGAGCAGCGAGCGGGGGGGCAGAGTCCCGCGGCTTGAAGGCACTTTGAGGCTATTGAAAGCGCACCATGCTCAAACTCGGTTTGATCTTGATGATGACGGCCACGCCTGTTTGGCAGCAGGCGTCAGGGCAGGCCTCGGATGCGGATTCGCCTCAGGCCAAACGAGCCGCGGAGGTGCCGGAGCTGATTCGGGCGCTTTCGAGCCGCGAGGCGCATCAGCGCGATCATGCGATGACCCTGCTCATGGAGATGGGGCAGGAGTGTTACGGACCCCTGCGCGAGGCGTTCAATTCAACGCCGTACTACGATGTTCGCCGCCGCATTCGGCAGATTGCGCTGGAGATTTACCTGACCGAGCACCTCGGACCGCCGCGTGCGTTTCTGGGGATCTCGCACAAGGGGCAGTCGGTCACCGAGGGGATGGACGGCCGGGTTCCGGCGGGTGGGACGGCGCTCTTCATTACCGATGTGTTCAAGCTTTCGTCGGCGCAACGGTGTGGACTTCAGAACGGCGATCTCGTGGTCGCATTGAACGGCAAGGCGGGGACGCTGGAGAACCAGGCGATTGAGTTCACGCGCTGGATCGGCGAACAGGCGCCGGGGACGAAGTGCGAAATCAGCATCATCCGCGGCGGGCAGGGCATCAAGCTGATCGAGACTCAGAACGGGGCATTTCGCCCGAACACGCTGGAGCCGGCAGAGTTTCGCGTGTTGACTCACGAGCAGGATGCGCGCGTGCAGCAGGGGGGGGCGGCGATTCTGCTGGAGCGCGTGCGCGGCGTGCCGATTGACGTGCCGGTGAAGGATGGGGACCTGATCGTGGCTTTGGATGAGGAGCCGATCCCGGCGACCGGCGCGGCGGAAATGTTTCAGAATTGGATCGAGGGCAAGTGGCGGGGGCGCGGTACCTTTGTGCGCAACCCGAACATTCGGATGATGATTCCGCAGGCGCCCGATGAAAAAGGAATGCAGTCGGCGCAGATTTTACGCGGCGGACAGGGGCTCGATATTCCGGTCGTGCTCGGGCGATGGCCGACGTATTTGCCGGATCTGCGGCAGGGGGCCGTACGAGCGGGCAATCCCGGTCAGCGGGAGCAGGTCATTGAGACATTCGGGGCTTGGTGGCGGGAGACGTTTGATCCGGATCAGAAGTTCTCTGAGCGGGCGGACGACGACCCGAACTGGCAATGGCAGGTGGATCGTGGCGGAGCTTCTTGATTTCGAATCAGCGACTGATGATCAGTGATTGATTGTGCCGCCGCTGAAGGTCTTCATCAGGTGAATCACCGCGGGGCCGGCGACCACGACAAAGATGGCGGGGAAAATAAAGAGCACCAGCGGGATGAGCAGCTTGACCGAGGTCTTCTGCGCCCGCTCCTCGGCGCGCTGTCGCCGCTTGGTCCGCAGGGCTTCGGCCTGATTGCGGAGGGCCTTGGCGATGCTGGTGCCGAGTTTTTCGGCCTGGGTGATGACGGCGACGAGGGCCTTCATCTCGGGCACGGCGGTCCGCTCGGCCATTTTGGTGAGGGCCTCTGCGCGCGGCACGCCCATCTGCGTCTCGACGGTGGCGATCTGCAATTCTTCCGCCAGGGCAACGTGGGCATTGCCCATTTCGTCGCTGACCCGAAGGATCGCCGCATCGAGTCCCAGGCCGGACTCCACCGCGACGACCATGAGGTCCAGCGAATCGGGCAGTCCGTTGCGGATGGCTTCGGATCGCTTTTTGACGGCGTTGGAGAGCCAGAACTGCGGCAGCATGAACCCCAGCCCGAGTCCGCCGATGGCATAGTAAAGGACTTCCGTCGATTCCTTCGCCACGCCCAGTGCATACGATAGCGCGAGCGCCCCGCCGATGAGGCCGCCGAGCGTTTTACATGCCAGGAAGAGAATCGGCGTGGACTCTCGGCGAAAGCCTGCGCTGGCGAGTTTTGCTCGGAGCTTGGATTGCTCCTCGGTGTTTTGCGGCATGACGGGCCGGGAGAGGTACGGCGCGGCTTTTTGCAGCATCTGCATCGCTGCGCGATCTTTGGCTTTGTGTTTGAGGGCGGTCACGTCTTCGGTCGCTGAGAGGCCGGCGGTTCGTCGTTTGACCGCCTCGACCTTCTCGGTGTCCTTGGGCATCAAGGAATAGACGATCAGCCCCGCCGCGACCGCCAACATGCCTCCCAGAATGATCCAATCCATGGCCGGGTCCTCTTACACCTTGATGTTTACGATCTTCTGGATCATCGCCAACCCGAAGAGCTGCCCGATGCCGGCGCCGATCAGGGCGTACTGGCCCATGGGCTCGGTGATCATGACGTCGGCGTAGTTTGGATTGACGACCAACTCGACGAGGAAGACGACGACCGGCAGGGCGAGCAGGACGTATCCTGAGAGGCGGCCTTCCGCGGTGAGGGCCTTGACGGAGCCGAACAGCTTGATTCGGTCGCGAATGACGTCGCTGATGTTGTCGAGGACCTCGGCCAGGTCGCCGCCGGTTTGTCGCTGAATGAGCACGGCGGTCACGAAGAACCGCACGTCCATCAATCCGACGCGCGCGGCCATGTCCTTGAGGGCGTCTTCGATTTTGATGCCGAGGTTCTGCTCGTGAAAGACGCGGGCGAACTCAGTTCCGACGGGGTCGGGAAGCTGCTGGCTGACGACCTGGATCGAGTTGGCCAGCGAGTGTCCGGCGCGCAGGGCCTGGCTCATCAGCTCGAAGACGTCGGGGAGCTGATTCATGAATTTGTTGATGCGCATCTTCTGTTTGATCAGCAAGACGATCAGCGGGGTGATAAAGACGGCCGCGGAGACGCCGATGCAGGTCCACTGACCGCAGGCGAGGAAGTAGCAGGCGATATATCCAATCGCCGCCGCGCCGATCAGGTTGATGAGTACCGTAGTCGCCCCGATCTGAACATTTGCCTGATCGAGCATTCTCTGAAGGGCCGAAGCGAAGCTGAGCTTTCCCAGTAAGGCGCTGAAGGCTGTGTCGTTGGTATTCTGCCTGCGGAGGATCGATTCCTTGACGGCGCGATCGCGGTCGTTTTCGCCGTCGGGGCCGTCCTTTTCGCGCAGGCGATTGTGGACCTTCTTGGACTCGACCTTGCGCAGGTCGCTCACCAGATTGAAGATGGCGTAGGCCAGCATGACCGAGCCGAACAGGGGCAGGATGATGATCCACGCCTGCGAGAAAAGGCTCGCGTCTTCAGCCAGGATGTAAAGGTTCGTCGCCACGATCGATTTTTTCACCTCGTATTATTGATTCACCGGGTCGGTCGAAAGCACCTGTCGTTCGAAGATGGACGGGTCGAGCGCGACACCGGCGGCCTTGAGGCGATCGAGGAAGCTCGGCCGCAGACCGGTCGCAACAAACCGGCCGTGGGCCCGACCGGCCGCATCGACGCCGACCTGTTCAAATTTGAAGATCTCCTGCATGGTGACCGCCTCGCCTTCCATGCCCTGCACTTCGGCGATGGACATGATCTTTCGCGGTCCGCCGGTGAGTCTCGCCGCGTTAATGACGAGATGGACGGCGCTGGAGAACTGCTGACGAATGGCCTTAATGGGCAGGTCGAAACCGGCCATCATGACCATGGTCTCGACGCGCTGGACGGCGTCGCGAACGCTGTTGGCATGGATCGTGGTGAGCGAACCGTCGTGGCCGGTGTTCATGGCCTGAAGCATGTCGAGGGTTTCGGCGCCGCGGCACTCACCGACGACGATGCGATCGGGACGCATACGCAGCGAGTTGATGAGCAGGTCGCGGATGGAGATACGCCCCTTGCCTTCGATGTTCGCGGGCCGCGATTCGAGCCGAACCACGTGCGGCTGGCGAAGCCGAAGCTCGGCGGCATCCTCGATGGTCACGATGCGGTCGGTGTCGGGAATGAAGGTGGACAGGTTATTCAGCAGGGTCGTCTTTCCGGAACCCGTACCGCCGGCCACGATGATGTTCAAGTGGGCGATGACGCATGCCTTGAGAAACGAGACCATCTGCGGCGTCACCGAATTGAATTTGACGTAGTCGTCCCAGGTGATCGGATCGGCACCGAAGCGGCGGATCGACATGGACGGGCCGTCGATTGCCAGCGGGGGGATGATCGCGTTGACGCGGGAGCCGTCTTTCAATCGGGCGTCGACCATCGGCGAGACTTCGTCGCAGCGCCGGCCGATGGAGGAGACGATCTTGTCGATTACGTGCATCAAGTGGGAGTTGTCGCGGAAGTTGACGCCGGTGAGGGTCAATCGTCCCTTGCGTTCGACGTAGACCTGCTTGGGCCCATTGATGAGAATATCGCTGATGGCCGGATCCTTGAGCAGGGCTTCGAGCGGCCCGAGGCCGAAGGTCTCATCGAGAATCTCGCTGACAAGGCGTTGCCGCTCGTTGTAATTCAGCAGGGCGTCCTGCTGGTCGCAGAGTCCGACGATGACCTGTCGCACTTCGTCGCGAACATCGTCACCGGTGCGCTTCGAGAGGGCGGTGAGGTCGAGCGTCTCAACGAGCTGGCGGTGGATCTTCGATTTCAGATCGTAGAATTCATCATTTCGATCGTTGTTTTTCAATGCAGCGGGCTTGGTCGCCGGCGACGGGGTCGGCGCAGCGGGCGCATGGTCCGGAGCGGCGTTCGCAGGCGCCTGAGCCGCAGGGGGCTCCGGCGCCTTGGGCATTTTCAAGGTCGGGATTTTTGACTTACCGAACATGGATTCTTCCCCGTGGAGGGACCGGTGGATGCTCGCTCAATCGGCGTAAACGCACCTGGCCCCCCTCATCATCGGTCAGGCGGCAATGCGCATTTGGCTATCGGTTGGGAAGTGTCGAAGAACGATTCGAAGTTATCGGGATCGGAGGCTCAGCCGCCAATTGCCACCGGTGGCGATTTTACCGGCTCCACCGCGTCCGAGGATGTTGAGGAGCTGGCGGGCTGCTTTCGGAAGAACTTGCTGAGCAGGCCTCCCCGTTTGGCGGCCTCGGCGGCATATTCGCCGGGAGCGTGAATCTTGAGGGCCAGGCTATGGATGTCCTGGCGGATCTTGCTGCGTTCGTACTCGGTCTTGAGAGGCTGGCCGACGTTGATGCTGGAGCTGACCGATCTCCAGTCGTCCGCAATCGTCATGAACAGCTTGCGATTCAGGATGGTCTCGACCTGATCCACTTCGAGATGAGCCGATTCCCTGCCGAGGCGATTGCAGATGAATGCGATTCGATCGGTGTTGAATCCCTGGACGGCCAATTCCTGGACGACGCGATCGGCGTTTCGGACGCTGGTCACTAGAAGCTGAATCACGAAGAACGCGTAGTCGGCCGCGTCGAGGACGCTTCTGCCGCCCGGATCGTGCCGGGTCGGCCCGTCGACGACGACATAGGCGCACATTTCCTGAAGCGACGTGAGAACGTTGGCGCAGTGCGCCGCGGTAATCATCTCGGCCTGGGCGAAGGAATGAGGCCGCCGCAGGACGAGCACGCCGCTATTGTGCTCGACCAGGGCCTTCTGGACCATTTGCGGGTCCAGCTCTTCCGGAGTGCTGCAGAGGTCGGCGACGGTGAACTGGCCATGCACGTCCAGCAGGGTCGCGACGTGACCAAACCGGAAGTCCAAATCGACAATCGCGACTTTCTGCTGTGGGCCCACGAGCTCGTTGAGCTCCACGGCCAGGTTCGTCGCGATGGTGGTGCAACCGACGCCGCCGGCACTGCCCATGACGGAGATCAGCTTGCCCGGCTCGCGGACGCGCGTTTGGGTGGTTACGCACCGTCCGACTGCCTGCTCGAACTCCTCGATGTTCAAGGGCTTGAGCAGGTACTCGCGGATTCCCGCGCGCATGGCGGACAGGACGACTGCGCCGTCGGACTGAGTGCTGAGGGCGAAAATGGGCATTTCGGGGGCCGTGTCCTTGAGCTGCTTGAGGCACTCAATGACCAGCGCCGGATTCGGATCGAGATCGGCCACGAGAAGATCGGCGGGGAACTGCGCCACCGCCTGGGCAAACATGCTCGGCTCTTCCAGTTCCGCGACGAGTCGAATCTGCGGAAGTGAGGTCAGAGCCCGCCGCAATTCGGGAAGGCTCGATTCATTGGTGGTGTACAGGATGACTCGAACCGTGCCGGCCATGTCGCGTTTGCCGCCTCCCAACTAGAATGGGCGAAGGCCCGGGCGCGGTGTTTACCGCGCTCCCGGGCGATGCCGCCTCTGCCTTATCGGCCACCGCGACCGACCGCTTCACCCTCACCCGATTGGGATTTTGAGGATGATTAAGGCCGGCCGCGGCGTCCGAAAAGCATGTCGTTACTGGATCAGTCGAACGGGTCGCTTGGTGCCCAGCGTGTTGAAGATTTCCTGAAGCTGGGTCACATACATCGGTGCACCCGTCTGAGGATCCGGGCTGCTGTCCGCGTAGAAGTAGAACTCGGGCTCTGAGGCCATCTGCTCACAGAGGTCCGCGTTTACGTCGCCACCGACGCCGATGGTGTAGACGGTGATGCCGGATTCCTTGGCTTCGTCGGCCTGATCGAGCGCCCAGTTGACGGCTTCGGGGGCGTCGTTGCCGACCGAACCGCCACTTGAGTTGGTGTTGGGCTTACCGTCGGTCAGAAGGATGATCACCTTCGCGGCCGACGACCTGGCGCGAGAGCTGGTCAGTTCCTGAATTCCCTTCTGCATGCCGGCGCCGATGTTGGTGATCGACGTGTAGTGACCGGCCTGCCGCTGATTCAGGGTCGCGGGAATCTCCGCCAGTGCGGCATAGAGCTCCGAGCTGGTGGTCGCGTCGGGGAGATCAACTTCGTGGTAGCCGTACTGAGCAAAGGTCTCGAGGGACACGTGGTCCTGGGTCTCCATGCTGACAATGATGTCGATCATCGACTGGACGGCGTCCTTGACCGACTTGAGCGGCATTTCGGGCGCGTCCTGCAGCTCCGGACAGTCATCCTTGTCGGCCCGCTTTTCGAGCAAGTAATTCGTCACGGTCTTGATGCCGTAGCGATAGCGGAAGTTCGAGTCCGTGGCGGTCATCTGCGTGGAGCTGGACATGACGTAGTTGAAGTAGTCGTCCCAACTGCCTCCGTCGAAGGTCCAGTTGACTTGCTGAGTCAGCTCGTTGCTGTCCACCGTATCGTTGCCGTTGCCGGGGCCGCCATTGTACTTGCCTCCGGACTTCTTGCTCTTCCAGCCTGCAAGCCCAAGAAGAACCTTTACGCGGTTCTTGTAGTTCGTGGACGATGAGTCACTGGAGCCGCTCAACAGCGCCGTGCGTTCGGCGGAGGAATAGCCCGCTTCGGTGAGATTCGAAACGATGTCCGCCTGGCTGGTCGTCGAATATCGCGGAATGTAGTACAACCCGGGATCGCCGACGGGCGTGTATGAGCCGACGTTAATGGTGTTGCCGAAACCGGTCATCCATCCCCATCGCGGTCCGCCGCAGCCGCCGCCCTGAGATGGGTTTGCGCCGGGACTGGTGTTGCCACCCTGGCTGTTTGGTGATCCCGGTCCGGTGCCCGGCTGATCGTTGTTGTTCGAGGGGTTGCCCGGCGGAGCGGGATCGATGCCATTTCCCACGCCGTTATTTCCCTTTTGACAGGGCAGGGCGAGCCAGACATCTTCCAGATTGACCTTTACGCCGGGTCGCGTACCGCTGGTTTCCGAGGCGAAGTCCTTGTAGTGCCTCAGCTCGCTGTCGTCGTTCATCGAGCCCGACAGGTCTATGACGATGCTGATGTCGCGGGGCGTGAGCATGGCAGTGGCGCTGGCTTCCAGGTTCGCGCCATCGACGCCGAGTGCCTTGCCGAAGAGCATCGAGACGGGTCCGTCGGCGGCGGTTTGATCTCGCCGCAAGGTGACGCGAACGGCGTCGTAGGGCAGTTCACCGGCGTTGAAGTTGAACTTCGTCCCGTTGAGCACCGCATGCCCGAAGACGACGTCCGACTGCATGAGGTCGGAGTAGTCGCCGGCGACCTTGTTGAGGCTGCTGAACGCGGCTGCTTCGGCGCCGGCCATGGCCTGTGCATCGGTGGTCGAGCCAAGCTGAGAGGCGGCTGCCAGTGCCGCGGCATCGGCGGCGTTCTGCAACTCGGCCTTCGAGGAATACATGAGGCCGGTGTCGACCGCGAGCGCGGCCATTCCGACGCCTACCGCGCTGCCGAACATCACGGTCTGCGTGAGGACCGACGCACGTCGGACCATCTTCAGAGCGGTCTTTCTGTTTGGATGCATTGCTTCACCCTCCTGTCAATTCCCGGGATCGTGCAACCCATGCGCTCCGGCATCGATTCACACCCGAACTGCTTCTTTCTATCTTTCCGCAGCCTCTCGTTTCGGCCGGCGGCGATCGCGGCGAAGTGCGCCGAGCTTAGTTTTCTTCGTAGTCCGCCAGTCCCCAGGGGCCGCGGAATGTCAACTGTGTTGTCGGCCAGGAGCCGGATGTTTCCGGCGGTGTGTTGACCGGGGCAGACTCGCGGGGAACTCCGACGATTTCGGGAGCGGGCCTCGGATCGCCTTCCAACTGGCCCATTGCGAACAATTGGAAGTCATCGGGATGACCCATCTCGGCGCCCGGCGGCGGAGTGACCTGCTGCGGATCCAGCGGCTCGACGAGCTGCGGGGTCACGAGCATGACGAGTTCGGTGTTGTTCTTCTGATAGTTCACAGAGCTGAAGAGTGAACCGAGCACCGGCAGGTCGCCGAGTCCGGGGATCTTCTCGGCTACCGCCTGAACGCGCTCGCTAAGCAGTCCGGCGATCGCAAAGGTCTGGCCGTTACCGCATTCAATCGTCGATTCGACGCGGCGCGTCGTGAACGAGAAAACCGGCAGCCCGCCGGCGATGGCCATGCCCGGCACCGCGTCACTGACTTCGCTCATGACGTGCAGGCGGATGATCTGTCCGGAAATGACGGTCGGCGTGAAGGCCAGCCGAACGCCGAATTCCTTGTATTCAATGGTGATCGAGCCGGCGACGGCGCCGCCCTGGGTGACTGGAATCGGTACCTCACCGCCGGCGAGGAAGGAGGCGGTCTGTCCGCTGATCGCCACCAGATTCGGCTCGGCGAGCACGCGCGAGAGCGAATTCTGGCGAAGGGCGTTCATGAAGACCTGGAACTCCGCCCGCGGGAATCCGAAGGTGAGATTCGTATTGGCGGTATTGCCCACGGCCGCGACGGAATAGGTCAACTGTCCGGCGGGATTCGGGGCGAGAATGTTGGCGAGGCCGTTGCTCGAGTAGACCGTCGGATTGAGCTGGGCGACGTTATTGGCGAGGAAGAAATCTCTGGTCCAGTCGGAAGCGCCGATCGCCCAATTGAAGCCCAGCGCGCGAACGGCGTCCTTGTTGACCTCGGCCACGACCACGCGAAGCATGGTCTGCTGCACGCCGGCCACGCTGAGCTGATTTCGAACTTCTCCGCCCTGATAGAGGGATGCCAGTTCGGCGATTCGCTCGGCGCTCTGCGCGTCGGGGACCGTTCCTGAAAGGAGGATCGTTCCGTTCACGCTTCGCGGCGTGACGCGCGACAAGGGCGATGCCTTTGAGATGGCATCGTTCAGGACGGACAGGTCATGTTCCACGACGACGTTGAACACGCGCTGTCGATCGCCGAACCAGATGATCATCTGGGTACTGCCGAAATTGCGTCCCGAAACGACGGCGCGGGTCGGCGAAACAACGAAGATGTCCGCGACGTTCGGGTCGGCGATCTCCGCGCGATCGAACTTCACCTTCATCTCCACGACGGCAGAGCTGTTGCGAGAGACGGTAATCGGCCGGGCTCGGGCGGACTGGACGTCGATCGACGCGATCAGATCGCCGTCTTCCCTGGGGGGAGGCGCATTTGAGGCGGGGTCCCCCGGGGGCATCGAGCTGGCGAGCAGGATGGGCTCTGAATCGAGTCGTGCGGGCTGATTGGCCCGAGTGGGCTCGGCCTGCTCGGCCAAATCCATGACTTGCGGCGAGGCGTCCATCAACGTCATGGCGCGATTGGCCATTGCGTGACGGGCAGACGACTCGGGCGCATCGGCGAGGACCGGTGATGGCCCCGCGGCCGCGAGCAGGCTCAACAGACCGAGCCCACAGCGGAGATTCACGCGTCGAGAAATGCACGAAGCCATGCTCATCCCTGAGCCGGCAACGAGCGACTTAAGTTGTCCATCCGTGACAGAGTTCATTCATGAGCCTCCGGCTGAGTCGGTTCATCCGACCCGGCGTGATGACTGTTCGCGGCGGGTGCTGCGAAGTCGTTTCCTAGTCCTTTAGAGCCGCTGCGATGCACCAATCCACGGTCGTCAAAGACGAGCCGTTCGACGGCGCCACCGTGAACCACTTCAACGACGTGCTGCGGGCGCATTTTGGGTCTTGCCCTGGGCTTCGGCGCGGGGAGCGGCATGTTGCTCGCGTTTTCCATGAACTTCGTCCAGAACGACTCGCCCGGGTCCTTTTCGTTGCCGCGCAGGGCGAGGCGTACTTTCGTGCGTCCGCCGGTGTTGGCGTTGAGCATCTGAACTTCGTGCGGCTCGAGGAAGAGCGTGACCGACTTGGTGATTCGCGTGCTCTTGCCGTCGGAGCCGACTTCGCTCATGGATTGTCCGACGGCGCCGACTTCGACGTCCGACAGAATCAACTTGCTGGTGTTGTCACGATCCGACGCCGTGGAGACGTCCACGTGGCTGCCGGGCATCAGGAAGCCGGCGACAGCCGATTCTTCCGTCACGCTTACGCTGACGGCCCGGTGACCCGGGGGAATGATTGCCCGCAATCCAGGCTCAGAGCCCGGGGGGGCGAGCATGCTCTCAGTGATCGGAACTCCCGGGGCGACGGTCATAGCGGTGACGCGCTCCTGGAGTGCCTTGCGGTCGGTGAAGGCGCCCCGTGGGAGGAGCCCCGACGGGACTTTCGTCGTGGTGAGCATGGAATCGGTGATCTTCGACGCCACCTCGATCTGCTTGGCACTTACCAGGACGACCGCTTCGTCGCCCTGGGAGCCTTTGGCCTTCTGGACCATGTCCAGACCCATCTTGATGGCGAAGAAGCCAACACCCAGTCCGATGATCATGGGAATGATTGTCTTGGGTTTCATATCTTGCTGCTCCGCTTACAAGGGTCCGTCACAGGATCAACCGATGTCGCGTTGATCAGCCTTCGATGCCGCCGCCTGAGGAGGAATCACTCTCAATGCCTTCACGCCTCATCGAAGTGCGCGAGGTGATGTCAAAGGAGCCGCCGCCGAGCATCGAGCCGGTAAAGCCGGCGCGGTTCAGGGGCAGGCTGACTTCGACCCAGACCTCGGTATCCGTCGGGCCGACCGAGCTGATGTTGCTGGTCGTCGCGTAGCCGGTCAGGTCGGCGGCGCCCATGGAGGCGTCGACGGCTGCCGTGACATCGGCCATCGTTCCACCCGGAAGGGCGGCTGCCCGGCAGCCTTCGCGTGAGGCCAGCGTCACGGTTTGCTTCACCATGAATGCGTAGCCGACCTCGACAATCCCGAACATCGCCAGGAGCATCAAGGGAGCCACCACCGCCGTCTCGACGACAGCCGCACCACGCCGTAATGATTTCAATCGTTTCGTTTTCATAATACCCCCCACCAACCAGTGTATTTCGTCAGTACCGCCAAACCGGTCCCGATCGTTAATGGAATCGCATACGGCATGACACCCGCCTGACCGGCGAGGCTGCCGACCGAACCGAACTCCGACAATGCCGTGCGCATCGAACTCATCTTTGTCAGCAGCACGGAGAAATTTGTACCTGTTTCTCGCCACTTTCCGCGGGCGATGATCATGCCCATCGCGAGAATCCCGCCTGTGATTCCACCGGCGGCGACGGCGTAGAGCGTCAACTCAGGGCCCAACCAGGCGCCGATCGCGGCCATGAACTTCACGTCGCCGGCGCCCATGCCGCGAACGAGCCAGAGGCCGAAAAGCAGTCCGAATCCGACGGCCATGCCGCCGAGCGCCTGTCCGACGCCTGACCAGCCCCAGATGAAGCCTTGTGCGGCGATTCCTGATGCGGCCAGGATCGCGTTGAGCAGATTTGGCACGCGATGCGTGCGATAGTCGTTCCAGCTCGCCAGAAGCGTAGCGGGAGCGAGTATCGCCAACATCCAGAATTCATATCCGCTGCCGAACATTTACAAGTCTCCGATCAATCGATCTCTTCAAGGCATACGACACGTTCGGGGGGCGGAGGGTTCCACCTCCGCCCACCCGCTAAACGTGTCGTGCAACCGGCGGCGATTCCGTGCCGCCGTCCGAGACGCCGAATTACGGCATCTGGCTCTCAACGTCGGCGAAGGTCTGGGACACCTTGGTGCCCAGCGCGCTGATCGCACCCAGGGCGATCACGATAATCAGCGCGAGCATGACGGCGTACTCAGTAGCCGTCGCGCCATCTTCCTCAACCAAAAACGACTTCACGCGATTCACAAGAACCTTCATGATGCTTCTCCTCTTCCTGCAGGGAACGGACGCTGTCCCCAGGGTATCAGGCGGACTCCCGACTTCCTGCCGGGCGCTCGCCCTTTGCTTCTCTCCCCCCAACGAGGGGGAAGAACTTTCCGACAGCGTCCATTCTGTCGAAGACAAACCGGTTCGCCCCTCCGCGGTGCGAGGCATTCGTCTCAAGACGAACGCGGACCGGGCATGAACTTCTGTTTTGAGTGGAAAAGGCCCGCCGCAACGCTCCAAGGGCGGCAGACAACTGACTTGGCGTAACGACGCATGCTTGCGCCGCCACAACCCCCCGACGCGGGCCTTCGCAACTTGCCGGCTTCCGGCGTAAGTGCGACGCGGATGTGTCACCCAGACAAACCCGTGCATCAGCCCGGGCCTTCGCCACCGTACCAGTACTAAAATCGGCGACGGCCACTCTCAACATAAGAAATGGCCATGCAGCGGGCAAATGGTTTCTCACGGAAAATTTATGAGTACCCATAAAAGAATGCCGACCGCCCGGCGAAGACGGCAATACTGATAATCAGTATCGGCCTGCATCACCTGCTGCGCATTGCCCGATATCTGAGAACGTATGTCATTCATCTGATCGCAATGCGCAGGAGCGATATCGGCACAAATTGCGCGAGGCCTGCGCAATAAGTGCCGGCCGCAGCGCAAGAGTTGCCGGGCCCGATTGGAGTCGGTTTCACTTGGAATCTCGATGGACTTGATGGCAGAGCTGCGACCGATCAGTCGCGAAGCTTCTTCGATTCATCAAAAATCCGGCCGAGGATTTCCTCCTTGCGGCCGTAGAACCTCGGCACCTGTCGCCCGTTGATGAAGAGCAGGGGCAGCGTCTTGAGTTTGGCATCGGCGGCCGCCCTGGCGCTCTCGGCGATCGCGCGATCTATCGTTTCGTTTCTCATTCCCCTGGTGAGCTGATTGCGATCGAATCCGAGCTTCGCAGCGCCGGCCATGAGGCCCTCTTCGTACATCCCATCCCGGTTTTCCATGAGCCATTCGTGCATTCGCCAAAACCCTTCCTCGCCCTGGAGCAGGCCGGCGGCGAGGGCCGCACGGGTGGTGATACAGGCCATGAGATTGTCGCTTCGGGAGACGGTCGGGTTGCACGAGGCGTTGAGCGGGTAAGGTCGAAATTCATAGCGGATATCATCGCGAGCCGATTGGAGGCGGCGGACGGCCATGTCGACTTCGACGGTCTCGGCATCCTGATAATCGCCCCACATCACGACGTGAATGCCCGCATCGGATGGGCCGCGCGGCCAGACATTTGTCAGCGGAGGAATGGATCGCGGGGTCGCCTTTTTCCAGAGTTCGAGATAGCGATCGGCGGCGAGACGCGGTCGATCGGCGTCTGGAGACAGCACCGGGAGCCTCGACTCCGCCAACTGATTCGCCGCCACCAACAGCGCGTCGCGGCGAGAGGTGCCTCGCAATTCGACTCCGTTGATAAAGATCATCGGGGTATGTGGAATTCCCAGGGAAGCGGCCTCCGATATGTCCGCGTCGATGCGCGCTTGAACGCGCGGGCTTTCCATGACCTGGAGCAGTTTGGCGCTGTCCAAATCTATTTCACGAGCAAATTGGGCAAGTTCTTCAAATGAGAAAACTCCGCCGTGCTGAAAAAGCCACGCGTGCATTTTCCAGAAGGCCTTGTCGCCGCCGAGGATTCCGGCGGCCTCCGCCGCGAAGGCCGCGCGGCAGGCATTGGGGTGAAGGTTTTTTCGTTTGAAGTACGGATTGCAGTCTTCACATTCCGGAAACTGTTTGACGGACAGGCGGACATCAGTTCGGCGGGACAAGAGGCGTTCGATCGTTTCTTCAAGCCGGCGGCAGATCGGGCATTGATAATCGGTGAACACGACGACGCGAATGGCGGCGGAATCGGGGCCGCGGTGATAGCGGCCTGTAAATCCCACTGGGGGAGTGTCTGATTCGGGATGCATTTCCAAATCGGGCGAGGGAGTCCGATCAACAGTCGGTGGTTTGTCGGCCGGGGCGGTTGCGACAGCGATGACCTGCTTCGTCGTCTCGGCGATTTGCTTTGCCGCCTCAGCATTGATCGCGGTCTGTTGCCGGATTTGCAGGACGGCGAGAACCAGAGAACAGGCGACAAAGGCCGACGCCGTTGGCGCCAGCGTGGGGATGGCGTCCCCGGTCGGAACGGCGCGGCGCTCGACGATCCACCAGAAGGCGAAGTTTCCGGCGTGTGCGGCGAGACAATACCAGCACCAGTGACCGAAGATGACAATGAGGAACACATAGAACAGCGAAGCGGCCGCGCCCAATCGAATCAGCCACTTGAAGGCGCGAGGGACGAGGCCTCTGCCAACGAGCCAGCCAACGCCGACCGCGATGAAGTAGGCCAGCCCGACGAAAGACACCGGCCATTCGATCAGTGGGATTTTGCCCCAGACGCTCGCCGCAGCGTCGGCGCAGGGACTTCCGATTCCGCAACCGGGCACACTCATCATCTCGAAGTGACCGAGCACGAGAACGACGGTGGAGAAGAGCGAGACCGACAGGGGGCCGATGGCGGCGAGCAGGATTAGAGTGGAAGGCGGCTTTGCCTTGGTGGACGGCGCAGTGCGCCGCGCTGTCGATCGCTTCTTCTTCCCGGGCCAGCGGATCATGCGGCGGATTCTACAGCGTTTACGCCCACATGACGACGCAGCAGACGAGCCAGGCGGTGCAAAGGGCATCGACGATGATGCCGGTGGCGGCCATGAAGCGCAGCGGAACCAAGCGCGTGCCGTAGACGATGGCATTGGGCGGCGTTGAGACGGGCAGCGCGAAACCGAGACTCGCGGCGAGGGCGACGAGCCAGATCGCCTGCACCGGGGACAGGCCGAGCGCTTCGGCGAGCGAGCCGGCGATGGGGACCATGAGCGATGCGGTTGCGGTGTTGCTGGTGAGTTCGGAAAGCAGGACGGTCGCGCCGACGAGGCAGAGCATGAGCAGGACGGGCGGCATGTCGGCGCGGGCAAGGCCGTCGGCGAGGGCGGATGCGAGGCCGCTGGTTTCGAGCATGCGCCCCATGGCCAGACCTCCGGCGATCAGGAAGAGCGTGTCCCAGTCGAGCGCCTGGAAGTCGTGTCGATCAAGGATGGGTTTGCGATCCGGACCGGTTCGAACGAGGAAAAGGACCCAGGCGATTAGGACAGGCACGAGTGATTCGGGCAGATAGGTCCGCAGCCAGATCGCGGCGGGATGGTCCACGGGAGTGGCGCTGCGGATGATTCCGGGGACGAGCCAAAGGGTTGCCGCGGCGAGGAAGGCGAAGATGACAATTCGCCGCGCGGGGCCGGCGGTGGACGCGGTGTTGTCGGCCAGGATTGACTTGGAATGGTGAGCCGGTTCGGGACCGACGTCGGTGACGAGCAGTGGCTTGATCCAGCGGGGCGGATCGGATTGGCCGGATGCGTCATCCATCGACGAACGGCGACGCAAGAACCTCGAGCCGATTGTCAACACGGACCAGCCGATCAGCGATGATCCCAGCCACACCGGAACGCCGACGCGCATCCAGGAGACGAAACTCACGCTCGCGTCGATGTTTTTCATCGCCGAGTAGCCGATGAAGTTGGGCGCTGTCCCCACCGGGACGGCCATGCCACCGAAGGTCGCGCCCCAGGCAAGGGCCAGGAGCGGCGCGGCGGGCGTCTTCACGCGGCGCACGAGGGCGAGCACGACCGGCAACATCATTGCGGTGACGGCGGTGTTGTTTTGCATGGTTGAAAGCACGCCGGCCATGACCATGACGAGGAGGGTCTGCATCCAACCTGAGCCGCCAGTCTTGAAAGTGGCCCACTTGGAATGAACGATCCAATCGAAGACGCCGTGCTTGTCGAGTGCCCGAGCGAGGAGGAACGCGCCGAGGAAGAGGAAGACGATCTCGTCGCCCCACGCGGCGACGGCGTCCTTCCAGGGGAGAAGACCTGTGAAGGTCGCGGCGATCGGGATGGCCATGGCCACGACGCCGAGCGGGGCGACTTCGGTGATCCACAGGATGAGTGTCGCGAGTACGACGCCGGTCGCGCGGCGGACCTCGACGCTGTCGTGCCAGGGGTAAAGCGCGCAGCAGCAATAGAGGCCGGCGACGATGAGGAAGATGATGAGGCCGCGCTTTTGCACGAGAGGACTCCGTGGCAGGTAGTATGCGGCGATTGAGACGAGGTTGCCACGATTGAGATTCTTTGAATGAGAGTGGACAGCATTCGAGTCAGCGGCATAGAGTCCAATGCGGGCCGGGCTTTATCAGACACTTGAGACGGTGAAATCAAGGAGGTCATATGCCAGGGGCCGGAGAAGAACTACAAAGACTTCGTCAACTCATCATTCTGGGCAGCGGAAAGCCGAATCTCGCCGAATTGAAGAAACTGATCCGCCACTGGAATCAACGCGGTGCGACAGGGCAGGAGGGAATCAATCGGGCTCTGGTTCGGGCAATCGACGAACTACACGGACGCCTCGATGTGCTGCTGCGTATGTGACTTTGCATCGCAGAAGCGCGCCGTTGCGGCGGCGATGGTGATGATGAAGACCCAGTCGATGGTCCAGCGCAGCCGTTCTAGCGGGACGAAGGCGATCGCGATGGCCAACTGGGCGACGACGAGGCCGATGAGCAGACGGCGGAGGCCGATTTGATCTTTCATGATGGCGATGCCGATCAGGCCGAGCGGCACGACGAACAAGGGACTCGCCCAGGGGCGCATCGTCTCCTGAAGCACGATGCACCAGATGAGCGACCACGCCGCGGCGACGCCGAAGAAGAATCGCCGTGCCGGGCTCGGGCCTCGGAAGGCAAGCGTCCACAGTATCAGGAGGAGGGTGGTCGGCGCGCTCCATGTCACGTTTGACTGAAACCAGACGCGCGTTTTCCTGAGGGCGTTGGCCGCCGTGAGTCCGGGGTGCTCGCGAAGGAATTGGCGCCCCATTGCGTAGAGGCGCTCGTCGGCCTCGACTTCGGAAAGCCCCTCCTCTTCGCGGAGGCGGTCGAAGGCGGCGTAGTCGGCGCTATCCATGCCGGGGTTTTCGGCGTAGGCGTCGCAGTTTCCAAGGTGAAAGTTGAGCCCGCCGATGGTGGACAGGGTGAACTTGCCGATGGTTCGCTCGTTGCGCAGGCCCCATGCGATGCATGCAATGATGACGCAGGCCAGCATCGCCGATGTGCGGGCGATGCGGACGCCGATGGGATTGCGGCGAGCCAACGTGTCGATCGCAAAGGGGATCGCCATGACGACGGCATCTGCCCGCGTGAGGACGGCGAGGCCCAGGGCAACCGAGGCTGCGGTCAGTGCGCTCCATGTTGCGGCGGTACTTTTTGCCCTGAGCGAGCTGAGATAGGCGAGGAAAGCGCCGGTTAAGAGGAAGATCACCATTGTCTCGCAGAGGTAGGAAGCCTGAAGGGCTCGGTAGGGGGCGTAGAATGCGGCGATCAAACCGGCGAGAAGGCCTGCGCTGGGGCCGGCGATCTTCGCGGCAGCCAGTGCGATGAATATGACACTCATCAGCGAGAGGACGGCTTGGATTTCGAAGATCGCGTGGGGCAGGAGTTCGCGTCCCTGCCAGGCATCGGCCAGTGCGATCGTTGCAGGCCAAAGCGGCATGCGCTTGGCGCGGCTGCCATCCGGAAGGCGCAGCTCACCCTCATCGGAAAGGCTTGTGCCAAGCGCGAAGTACTCCTTCGCGTCGATCGATGGCTCATAGTCGGATGCGAAGAAGGTAAAGAGATGCGTGGAGATGGCGACGAGAATGACTGCCAGCAGCCACGGCGCGATTGGGCGTGCGGTCGTCCAGGTGGCCATCTGTGGCGATAGGGGGTCCACATCGGCAGTGTAGCCGGGGTTGGCTTGACGGAGCCAGCTTGATGTTTGATTGCTGATTCACACTCAACCGGGGCAGGCTGCGGATAAGTCGTGACTATCGAGACGGTGTGTGAGGAACCCATGCAACCGGGCGTCGCGCTCTCGGCGAGCGGGTGCAGTGAGGTGAACAGATTTTGCTTTTTGGGACGTCGATTCAGGGGAAAAGGCCGACTTATCACGTGGTTTCGTGGTAGAATCTGGCTTCCCGGGGTTTGGAGGATTCATGAGGCCACGATCACTCTCCTTGTATACAGCATTCTTACTAAGTCTCCTGGCGTGGTGTCCGGCGTCGGCGCAGCAGTTTGCCAATTGGGAGAACCCACACGTTCACCCCATGGACATGACGCCGGACGGCACGAAGCTTCTGGCGGTGAACACGGCGGATAACCGGCTCGAAGTCTTCGATGTCACGAGTGGGCGTCCTTTGAAGCTCGGCAGTGTGCCGGTCGGGCTCGATCCCGTTTCTGTTCGGGCGCGATCCGACACCGAGGCGTGGGTGGTCAATCATATCTCAGACGACGTCAGCATTGTCAGCCTGGTGTCGATGAACGTGGTGCGGACGCTACGGACCGACGACGAGCCCGCGGACGTGGAGTTCGGCGGTGCGCCGCAACGGGCTTTCGTGTCGTGCTCGCAGGCGAATAGCGTGCTGGTGTTTGACGTCGCGAATCTTGCGGCGGCACCTGTTCGCATTGCCATTCTTGGTGAGGACCCCCGGGCGATGGCGTACAGCGCTGTACGCAACGAAGTCTATGTCGCCGTGTTTGAGTCGGGGAACCATTCGACGATTCTCGGGGGCGGATTGACGATGGCGTCGGGCACCCCGCCGAATGTGGTGAGCGATCCGGCTGGGCCCTACGGCGGTGTCAATCCGCCGCCGAATGACGGTGTGAATTTCAAACCGTTACAGAACCCGATGAATCCTGCGCCTCCGGCCGTGGGGCTTATCGTTCGCAAGAACGGCTCCGGTCAGTGGATGGATGACAATTCCCACGACTGGACGAATCTGGTGAGCGGTCCGCAGGCGGCGCTTTCCGGACGGCCTGTCGGCTGGGATTTGTACGATCATGACGTGGCGATCATCGATGTGGGTACGCTGGCGGTCACTTACGCGACCGGCTGCATGAACATCTGCATGGCGCTGGCGGTGAACCCGGCAAGTGGCGAGGTCACGGTCGTCGGCACCGATGCGACGAACGAGGTGCGCTTCGAGCCGGTGGTTGAGGGGAGGTTTCTTCGGGTGGAGATGGCCCGTGTGTCGCCGGCGGGGCCGAGTGTGAGCGCGATTGCCGATTTGAATCCTCATCTGACGTACGGGACCAGCGTACCGTTTGTTTCGATCGATCAATCGGAGCGCGACAAGTCGCTGGGCGATCCGCGCGGGATCGTTTGGAACGCGGCGGGGACGCGCGGCTATGTCTCCGGCATGGGCTCGAACAATGTTGTGGTCGTCAACGCGTCGGGCGTGCGGGCGGGGATAGCGCCGACGATTGAAGTCGGCGAGGGGCCGACGGGCGTTGTGCTCGATGAGGCGCGGAATCGGCTTTATGTCTTGAACAAGTTTGCGGCGAGCGTCACGACGATTGATACGACGGGGGAGGCGGAGCTGTTGCCGCGTGTCCCGCTACACGATCCGACGCCGCCTGCGATCAAGATTGGGCGCAAGCACTTGTACGATACGCATGCGAATTCCGGGCTGGGCCACATCTCCTGCGCGTCGTGCCATGTGGATGCCCGAATGGACCGGCTGGCCTGGGACCTGGGCGACCCGAGCGGGGATATGAAGGACTTCAACGCGTACGCCGGAATCAATTGTCCGAGCGGCGATTGTCAGAATTGCCCCGACGGCGGCTGTCAGGATTGGCATCCGATGAAGGGGCCGATGACGACGCAGTCGCTGCAGGACATCATCGGCAAGGAGCCGCATCATTGGCGCGGCGACCGTGACGGGCTGGAAGAGTTTTCGATGGCGTTCGCCTCATTGCAGGGAGCCGATTTTCCGTTGGCTCAGACGGAGATGCAGGAGTTTGAGAATTTTCTCGCGACGGTGCGCTATCCGCCGAACCCGTATCGCAATTTCGACAATTCGCTGCCGACGAGCCTCCCGCTTCCCGGGCACTTCACGACGGGGCGGTTTGCGCCTGCCGGCCAGCCGCTACCGAACGGCAATGCTGTCAACGGGCTGACTGCTTATCGAACGGGCAATCTGGATGGCGTCAACTGCGTGACATGTCACACGCTGCCGACGGGCATGGGTACGAATACTGCGCTGGTGGGCGTCTCGTTTCAGAATATCCCGCAGGGCCCGAATGGTGAGATGCACCTCGGGCTCGTTTCACTCGACGGGTCGACGAATCTCAGCATCAAGGTGCCGCAACTGCGCAATCAATACGAAAAAGTGGGCTTTCAGTTTACGCAGCTTCGCAACACCGCGGGATTTGGCGTGCTGCACGACGGCAGCGTTGATTCCATCGAGAGCTTTTTGAACGAGCCAGTCTTCAGCGTCTCATCAGATCAGATGACGGCGGATCTCGTCGCTCTCATGCTCGCCTTTAGCGGCTCGGATTATCCGCCGCGCACCGCGCTCGAACCACCGGGCGTCGCGGGGGGTGACACGCACGCGGCCGTCGGCTGGCAGACCACGCTGCGCGATGCGAACAATCCCGAGCCGGGTCAGTTGGCGCTGATATCGAGCATGATCGCCCAGGCGAATACGAACAAGGTGGGACTTGTCGTCAAGGGCATTGCGGGCGGCGTTCAGCGCGGCTGGAAGTACAACGGGGCGAACGTCTTTCAGTCTGATTTGACCGGCGTGACGATCACGGCCGCGGCTCTGCAGGCGTCGGCGGCTCCCGGCAGCGAGTTGACCTATACGGTCGTCACGAAGGGATCAGAGACGCGCATCGGGATCGACCGCGATCTCGACGGGTTCTTCGATCGCACCGAGGTCGAGGCGTGCAGCGATCCGGCGAACGCTGCGAGTGTTCCCGGTAACATCGGCGTCGATATCGACCAGGATTTTGACGAGGACCTCGATGATGTGGCGGCGTTCAGCGCGGCGCTTCTCGGCCTGCCGCAGTCGCAAGCACAACTCGTGAGAAGCGATCTGAATTGTGACGGCCTGGTCAACGGACATGACATTCAGCCGTTCGTCGATGCCTATCTGACACCCTGATTGAATCGTCAGGCCGGGCGAGCTATAAACCTCTGCGCTCGCCGGCGGATGTGCGGACGTCGTCGTCCATTGCGCGAAGTGAAGCGTCCATCGATTGCCGCAATGAACTGCGATCTCCCATCGTGACTCCACCCCACCTCTCAGAGGAACATCCCGAGTTCTCCGCCATCACGATCGAGCCGGAGGCGTCGACGCCGGGCGTGGTGTCTGAAGAGCCGATGACGGCTGGACGTGCCACCGATAAGGCAGGTCCGCTGCTGGAGGGGCCGATTCGCTCCGCCGTCTTCTGGTTGTCATTGCCGATCCTTGGCGAACAAGTTCTTAACGCGGCGATTGCGTGGAATGACACGTTTCTTGCGGGTCGGATTTCGTCGGCGGCGACGGGGGCGGTCGGATTCGCCAGTTACGTCAGTTGGCTCATGACGATGCTGTTCGCCATGGTCAGCATCGGCGCGACGGCGATCGTTTCCCGCGCGATCGGCGCTCGAAATGATAAAGAAGCGGCTCAGGCGACGGGGCAGGCATTTACGCTTTCATTACTGGTCGGGGCCGTCGGCATGCTCGTCATCGGGCTTGTCGCGCCTGGATTTGCGCGGCTGCTCAATCTGCGGGGCGATTCAGCGGCGATCGCCGTGCAGTATCTTCGGATCGACTCCATCGGCTACATCGGGGCCTCGATATCCTTTGCCCTGGCGGCCTGTCTTCGTGGAGCGGGCGACACGCGCACACCGCTGAAGGTGCTGGGCGCGGTCAACGTGATCAATCTGGTCTTCAGTTGGGTGCTGACCTTCGGAGTTGCGGGCATTCCGGGCCTCGGCGTCTCGGGCATTGCGTGGGGCACGGCGATCGCGCGGTGGCTGGGGGCCCTCGGGTTTGTCGTGCTGCTTCAGCGACGCGGATTGGCGGTGCATCTGAATGCGAGGCAACTAGGGCCCGATCGCCAGATGATCTGGCGGATGTTTCGGGTCGGCGCGCCTGCATCGCTCGATGGGCTCCTGAGTTTTTCGGGGCACTTTATCTTCATGACCATTGTGAATCGGGTGCCGAGCGAGTTTCCGACGGAGATCATTTATGCGGCGCATATCGTGGGGATTCGAATCGAGTCGCTATCCTATTTGCCGGCCAATGCGTTTTCATTTGCCGCGTCGACCCTGGTTGGACAGAATCTGGGCGCCCATCAGCCCGAGCGGGCCCGCCTGTGCGCGAATGAGGCGGTTCGGCAGACGATGATGGTGATGGTTGGTTCGGCGCTGCTGCTCTATTTCGGCGCCGAGGCGATGTATCGATTGCTCTCGAACGAACCAGATGTGTGGCGATGCGGCGTACCGGCGCTGAGGGCGCTTGCCTTTTTTCAAATCGTTCTGGGACCGCTCATCGTCTACGTCGGCGCTCTGCGCGGGGCCGGAGACACGAGGCTGCCGATCCTGATTACCTTCTTCGGTATGGCGTTGGTGCGGATTCCCGGGGCGCTGTTCGGCGGATTCGTGCTGCAGTGGGGGCTGCTGGGCGCGTGGCTGGGCATGTTCGCCGATCTGACGGTCAGGTGCCTGCTCATCATCTGGCGGTTTCGCAGCGGGAAGTGGCAGCGTATCAAAGTATAACGATTCGGCGCCCGCGGCCTTCAATTGCACGATGGATACCGGTTATGATGCCGGCCGAATGATCACCACTCATTGAGAGGAGCATGCCTGCAATGTCATCACTCGTCGGAATTCTCATGGGCTCCAAGTCGGACTGGCCGGTCATGGAGCATTGTGCCGCGACGCTTGCGAAGTTTGGGGTGGCGCATGAGGCGCGCGTTCTATCGGCACATCGCACGCCGGATGAGGCACTGGACTACGCCGCGAAGGCTGAGTCGCGCGGGATCGAAGTTCTCATTGCGGCGGCGGGGGGGGCTGCGCACCTGGCGGGTGTGATCGCGGCGAAGTCAACATTGCCTGTGCTGGGCGTGCCAATGGAGTCGGCGTCTCTCAAGGGGATGGACTCGCTACTTTCGATGGTGCAGATGCCGGCGGGGATTCCCGTGGGCACGCTGGCCATCGGCAAGCCGGGTGCTATTAACGCGGCACTTCTGGCCGTGTCGATCCTCGCCAACAAGCGACCGGAGTTGAGCGAGGCGCTCAAGAAGTATCGCAAGGGGCAGGCCGAGTCGATTCTTGCGGAATCCGAGCTGCGCCCAACATCCTGATTGCGTTGCGATGGGATTGGGCCCGAGTCAGTGCAGGATCGGCAGGCCCATCGAGACCGGCCGGGCCTTCAGGTCGTAGTCGCTGTGGCCGGTGACGCGCACCTGGACGAACTCGCCCGGGTCATATTCGCCACCCTCGACATAGACCATGCTGTCGACATCCGGGGCCTGGCCCTGATGGCGTGCCGGGTAGGTACCGCCGCGTCCGAAGTCATCGATCAGGACTTCCATCGTGCGTCCCTTCATCGCGGCCGCGCGTGCAAAGGCAACTTCCTGCTGGATGGCCATGAGCGCGCCGACGCGGGCCTCGATGGCTTCGCCGGGGATCGCATTCTTCATGCGATGCGCCGGCGTGCCCGGCTCACTGGAGTAGGGAAAGACGCCCATTGCGTCGAAGCCGAAGTCTCGCACGAAATCGCAGAGATCGACGAAGTCGTCTTCCGTTTCACCGGGGAAGCCGGCGATGAACGTCGTGCGAATGGCGACACCGGGAATTTTTCGTCGGAGCTTTTCGAGTAATTGTTCCGTCTGTTTGCGGGTGACTCGGCGGTGCATGGCCTTGAGCACCGGATCGCTGATGTGCTGCAGGGGGATGTCGATGTACTTGGCGATGCGATTGTTGGCGGCGATGGCGTCGATCATCTCGTCGGTGAAGTCTGACGGATAAGCGTACATGAGCCGTATCCAGCGAGCGCCGTCGAGCTTGTTCAATTCACCGAGAAGCCCTGCGAGGCCCGGTTGGTAGCCGATGTCCTGCCCGTAGCTGGTGGTGTCCTGGCCGATGAGGTTGATTTCGACGGCGCCGTCTTCGATGAGCTCGCGCGCCTCGGCCATGATCTCGGGGACGGTCTTGCAGTGCATGGGCCCGCGGATGGAGGGGATGGTGCAGAAGGTGCACTTCTGATTGCAGCCCTCGCTCATGCGGAGATAGGCGTAATGCGTGGGCGTCAGACGGAGTCGCGAGCGATCGGACTTATTGTCCTTCGCCCACGAAGACGGGTGATACTCGCCGAGAAAAATCGTGCGCCCGTTTCCGCCGCTGTCCGCCGGGGTCTGCTTTTTTGAGTTCCCGGTTTTTTTGCTCTTGGTGGCTTTGCCGACGACGGCCCGGACAATATCGGCGCGATTGTTGACGCCGACGAGTGCGTCGATCTCGGGGACTTCCGCGATGAGCCCCTGTCCGTCGCGTTGCACCAGGCAACCGGCGACAACCAGGCGCTTGATTTCGCCGGATCTCTTTTGTTCGGCGGCGTCGCGAAGGATGCCGATGGCCTCATCGCGCGAGGCGGAGAGAAAGCCGCAGGTGTTCACCACGACGACATCCGCCGTACCGCCGTCGCCGACGATCGCGCAGCCGCTTTCGGCGAGCATGCCGAGCATCTTCTCGGAGTCGACGAGATTCTTGGGGCATCCAAGGGAAACAAATGAAACGGTCGGTCCAGGCACTGATAAAGGCTCCAGGCGATTCGAAATTCCGAGTCGCCCATTATAGCGGTTTCGCCGGACCTTACCCTTCGGGGCACTCGGAGTCAGGTTTTCGCTAAGCGCCGTTCCAGAAGTACTTCGTGTCTCCGGATCGCCGACGGGCCAGAGACAACCGCGTATGAGGCGGGCCGAAATCGGCTCGGGCACCTCCGAATCTGACATCTCAGAATTTTTCTGGCCCCTTACTAGGTCGAATGTCGCAATCAGGGCGGACGGCAGCCAGGACCTCGCACCGGTCCGCGACGTAATTGCAATGCTAACGGTATGTTACATGCGATTGTCAGGGCCGACCGGGACTCCTGCCGGGGAAATCTACGGGGAACACCGTCACGGGAGAATGTCATGAAGCTTGCCATGATTCGCGGAATCCATGCGGCCGTCGTTCTGTGCCTGACCGGCCTGCCGGCGGCCTTTGCGGTTGATCGACACTTCGATAACTCGTGCGGGGACACGCTGTGGCATGCCTGTTGCGGTCCGGATGCCGGGACCAAGTCGAACAATTGGGATGTCCCTTCTCCGCCGGCCCCGCTCTGTCCCGTTCTACCGAGCGGCGATGACGATGTGTTCATCGGTTCTGACTGCACTGTTCAGGCTGCGATGACCGGTGTGGCGAAGAACATTACCCAGATGAACGGCACGTTCACGGTCAATGGCGGACTACAGGTTGCGGAGATCGGAACATTCGACGGCCCGATGGTGTGGAACTCCGGTGAAATCGGACGCTCGGGCGGAGCGCTGGCGCAGCAGGTCATTCTGAACGGTGGACTGACGATGCAAAGCGACACTGCCAAGACGCTCAGCTTCTTCGGCGGCTTTCGCATGACGAACAACGGCGCGGCGACGTGGAGCGGCGCGGGCGATTGGACAATCGGCATGATTCCCGGTGGCTGTTGCCCGGCGATTTTTGAGAATTCAATAACCGGAACGTTTGATGTCCAGAACGCCGCGAAGATTCTGTTCACTGCCTTTGGTCCCGGCGTCTTTGAAAATGCAGGAACGCTGACAAAGAGTTCGGCAGGGGTGAGCGAGTGGGCAGTGAATCTTAACAATACCGGCTTCGTGCATATCCAGAATGGAGAGCTTCGATTGACGCAGGCGGGCGCGATCGGTGGAAACTGGCTCATCGAGCCGGGCGCGGAGTTGGGCATTACCGGCGCGTTTTTCACGCTTGTTCCCGGGGTCGTCATTCAGGGTCGGGCCGTTGTCAAGAATTCCCCCAACTACGGAATCGTTGTGGACCAGGATGTTACCATCGAAGACCTGACTGTGGCGGCCACCGGACGACTCGGCGGCTCAGCAACCCTCGGCATCACCGGCACACTCACCGACGAAGGTGGGCAGCCGAATGTGCATCTTCACATTCTTCCCGGTGGTCACATCCAGGAAAACGGAATCGGAAACTTCTTTGGTCAGATTGACCTTGAAGGCACCATCAACATCGCCAGCGGCGCAGCGTTGGGATGCTTCAATCAATTCCTGAACATCATGCCGGGCGCCGTCGTGACGATTGAGGATGGGGGCGAGCTGCATCAGACCGGCCTGGTCGATAAGCCCGTCGAGAATCACGGTACCTTGCGAAAGCCGCCAACAGCGGGTACGGCCACGATGGCCAATGCCTTCAATGTGCCGCTCAATAATCGCAGCGACGGCTTGGTATCCGTCGAAGGGGGATTGTTCCGATGCATCAACAATCTTGACTGTGCCGGCACGATCGACATCGCCGCCGGCGCCGAGTTCAGCATGGAGGGCTGGGCTAACTACCATCCGGGCACGAACATTACGGGAGACGGCTTCTTTCATGTCAATCATGCGGCCAACAATGCCGTTGACGCAGGATATGAGCTTGTCGTTCCTCGGCTCAGAGTTTCCGGGAACATGAATGCCGGCCATGGAATCGGCGGGAACGGGAGCCTCGCCATCACCCACGAGCTCGATCTTCAGGGCGGACGAATCTATAACCCCCTGGTGACGATTCGCGAGGGCGCGGCCATGAACGTCACCGGACCTGACGACGTAGGCCCGGCGTTTACGGGGGGGCATATCACATTCGAGAATGAAGGTACGACGAATGTCATCGCGCAGAATTTTCATTTCTCAGTCTTCAACAACCGGCCGACCGGCGTCGTGGATCTCAAGGGTGACTTCGAGTTCAGCCGCTGGTTTGGAATTGGCCCGGTTGACAATCAGGGACTGCTTACAAAGACGGGCGGGGCCGGTGAGAGCATCCTTTGGGCATTGATTACCAATACCGGCACCATTCGCGCGGCATCCGGACGAATGCTCGTTCAGAACCCGATTACTCAGAACTCTGGCCTGACGGAGCTCGCGGGAGGAAGCCTCACTGCGTTTTCATTGACGCTCAATGGCGGTGCGCTGCGTGGCGTGGGTAATCTTTCGTCGAACGTCAACAACGTCGCCGGCACGGTCGAGCCGGGCGCGTCGCCGGGCATTCTCAACATCACGCCCGATCCTAATTATGTGAATGTGCCGATTGTCGGTAACTACACGCAGGGCGCGGGCGGCAGGCTGGTCATTGAGGTCGGCGGCCTGACGGCGGGAACGCAGCACGACCAACTCGTTGTCGCGGCCACGGCCAACCTGAACGGCACGCTGGAGCTGAAGCAGTTCGGTGGGTTCTTCCCGGCTCAGGGGGACCAGATCACGGTTCTGACGGCGAACGCGATTACGGGTGATGCGCCCGCCGTTGTCACGACCAGGTTCCCTGGTTGCGTCTCTGCCACGGCTCAGATTGTCGGCAACACGCTGGTGGCGACCTTCAACATTGCCGGCGGCGACTCCGACAGTGATGGCACGCCCGACTGCATCGACAGTTGTCCGAGCGATCCGAATAAGACTGCGCCCGGCACTTGCGGCTGCGGTGTTGCGGATACGGACTCGGACAGCGACGGTGTGGCTGACTGCGTGGACGTCTGTCCAAACAATGAACCGGGCCTAGAGGTCAATTCGGAGGGCCGACCTGTTGACGACGCAAACGGCGATTGCAGCGTGAGCGTCCGCGAGGCGGGGCCGCAGCCGGCTCCTCCCGTGACAGGTACGCCTATCAAGCTGTGTGGGCTTTCGATCATGAAT
This sequence comes from Planctomycetia bacterium, assembly GCA_015075745.1. Taxonomy (NCBI): domain Bacteria; kingdom Pseudomonadati; phylum Planctomycetota; class Planctomycetia; species Planctomycetia bacterium. Next base: position 911,417 of record JABTTW010000002.1, on the reverse strand, counting down.
TCGATGGCGGTATCGTTCGCCCTGCTCATTGGGGCCAGACAGATTCGGCCTCGGCTGCGTCGCCGGCGACGATGAGTTGGAGGCGCCCGGCTGGGAATCGGGCGACATGACGACGCGTTGACCCATCGAAACTAGCACACTGACGGCCTGTGCATATACTACGGGTGTATGCGACAGGCTGTTATTGTTGAGTGCTTGCGAACGCCGATCGGGAGATACCGGGGAGGACTCGCACCGGTGCGACCGGATGACCTTGCCGCCCATATCATCAAGGCGGTTGTCTCTCGATCGAAGATCGACCCGGCGATCATCGACGAGTGCTACTGGGGGGCGGCCAATCAGGCGGGCGAAGACAATCGCAATGCCGCGCGAATGGCAGTACTGCTTGCGGGGCTCCCGGAGACCGTGCCGGGCGTCACCGTGAATCGCCTTTGTGCATCCGGCCTTGAGGCGGTTGCGATTGCCGCGCGCATGATCGAGACGGGCCATGGCGATGTCATCATCGCGGGTGGGGCGGAGTCGATGAGCCGCGCGCCGCTTGTGCTTCCGAAGCCGGATGAGGCCTTCGTTCGCGGCAACCAGACCATGTACGACACGACGCTGGGCTGGCGGATGACGAATCCGAAGCTGGCGGCGATGTATCATCCTTTCAGCATGGGTGAGACGGCCGAAAACGTCGCGGAAAAGTACAAGATTACGCGCGAAGATCAGGACGCGTTTGCCTATCAGAGCCAGATGCGTTGCAAGGCCGCGATGGAGGCTGGTCGTCTGGCTGAGGAAATTGTGCCGATCGATATCGACATCGGGCGCGGCAAGAAGGAAACGATCGCCGCCGACGAGCATCCTCGACCGGACTCGACCATGGAGGCCCTGGCAAAATTGCGACCGGCCTTTCGGGAGGGGGGGACGGTCACCGCTGGAAACAGTTCAGGGCTGAACGATGGGGCGGCGGCACTCATGATTGTTGAGGTCAAGGTCGCCGAGAAGTTGGGACTGCGCCCACTGGCGTATGTACGACAATCGGCGTCGGCCGGCGTCGATCCGAGCTGCATGGGTCTGGGGCCGATTCCCGCGACGAAGAAGGCGCTGACCCGAGCGGAGTGGCCGATCGACAGCATCGGCCTCGTCGAGCTGAACGAGGCATTTGCTTCGCAGTCGTTGGCATGCATCCGCGAATTGGGGCTCGACCCGTCGATTGTGAACGTTAATGGCGGCGCGATTGCGCTGGGGCATCCGCTTGGGTGCAGCGGTGCGCGACTGGCGACGACGCTGGTACGGGAAATGCGCAGACGAAAGGTGAGGCGCGGCCTTGCGACGCTTTGTGTGGGCGTCGGTCAGGGGCTGGCCGTTCTTTTTGAATCCGCCGAATGAAACGGTATCTGACACGATTGGCCGTCCTGCTTGGTTGCCAGGTTTTCCTGTCAGGATGTATACCACAGACGATCACCCCGCGCGTCGAGGGTGCAGGGGTCAAGGACTACGATCAGCCGGATTGGGCCGATTGGGCGCTTGTCCTGAATCGCTGCGTCGTGGAAGACCGGTTCGATTACCGCAAGCTGGTTGCCAACCCGATGGCACTTGAACGGACGATGGCGATGCTCGCCGCCACGGGTCCGGAATCGACGCCGCAACATTTCCCCCGTCACGAGGACCGCCTGGCTTACTACATCAATGCGTACAACGCATCGATCGTCCGCGCGGTCATGGCGCTCGAACGCGACGGTGTCATTCCGCGAACCGCGCCATGGGGGTGGGAACAGCGATTTCGATTGAAAATTGACGGCCGATTGAGAACTCCAGGAGACTTACGCCAGTTGGCGCTCGAGTGCGCCGGGGACGACTTCCGTGCCCGAATGGCGATGTGTGACGGCCGCCGCGCCGGTCCGCCGCTTCATCCTCGTCCATTGCTGGGTGACATGCTCGATGGTCAACTGAACTTCGTGACCCGGATGGCACTCTACTCGCCGAACATGGTGCGCACGGAGATCGGCGGCGAGCGCCGGCTTCTGCTCTGGAGCGGACTCTACGATGCGAGGCTCGACATGATTGCCGATTATGAGCGGCGCATGGGTACGACGCACGCCACGATTCTCAATGTGCTGGGAGAATGGTCGAATCGAAAGCGAAGGGAGATTCTCAATTCGGCGGTCGGGTATATCGTGGCGCGAATGCCGGATGACGATTTGATCAACCAGGTAGATCCGCCGCCCGCGGAATCAGGAGTGCTCTCGCTGTTTTGAAGCGTCCTTCGTGTTAACGGCTCCGCGAGCCGCGATTGACTTTCACGACGAGCTTGTCCTTGCGGCCGGGTTTTCGGGGCGCGGTGACCTTAAGCGCCTTTTGCAGATTATCGACTTTGAAAATGCCGACAGTCCGACCGCCGGCCGCGCCGCTGGTCACATAGGCATACTTTATGCTGATATGCTCGGCGTTCAGCCGCGAGCAGAGGTCCGCCAGGGCGCCGGGCCGGTTCGGCATCTCCACCGTGAGGACGTCGGTCTCGGTCGTCGGGATATTCAGACCCTTCAGCACGGCCCGCGCCTTTTCAACATCCTGGGCGACGAGGCGAAAGACGCCATGCTCAACCGAGTCCATCAGCGTGACGGCCACGACGTTGACCTTTTGATCGGCGAGCGCGTCACACACCCGGGACAGGATGCCGGGCTTGTTGACCAGAAACACCGAAAACTGCTTTGCTGACTTCATCATGGCTGTGATTTTTCCGTAGAGTTAGAGTCGCCACGCGATCCAGGCTTCACCAGACAGCCTGAAGATGACTCGTTATTATACAGTGCCGCGCAGCGGAGTGAAGAGTGAGGAACCCGGCGGCGAACGACAATGCGTATTGAGTTAGGTTGGCCCATGATCTTGCCCAAACTGGCTTTCGTCGGCTCGACGCACCAGGCGCCGCCGTGGCTTATTCATTCGATTCGCAAGCACGGCACTCTGGAGGCCGTCTGCGACGAGAGTCCCCGGCGCGACGTGGATGTCTTTCAGGCCCGCTGGATGTATTCGGATGTCGCCGCGCTCTTGCGCGAAGCAGAGCCCGCGGGAGTCATTGTCTTTCGCCCGAACAATGAGCGATTCGGAATCATCAAACAGTGCCTGGGTTCCGGCGCATCGGTCCTTGTTCCGGGCATCCCCTGTGGAGCGGCCCGGTGGGATCGCGTTGCGACGATGAGCAAGCTTGCCGGCAGGACGGTCGTTTCGGCTTCGCCGTCGCGCTTTGCGCCGGGTGTTTCGGTCGCGCGCCGGCTGATCGAGTCCGGCAAGTTTGGGACGCCGATGTCACTTGCCCTGCACATCACACGACGAGGTACTCCGAGGGAAGGGCTTGATGATCAGGGCCCGGTCGCCGCGGATCAGGTCTTTGAAGCGGCAGATTTGGTGCAGACACTGATCGGATCGATTCGCGAGGTGACGAGCGTTGCGCATCAGGAGGGAGCGTTGATGGTCGTCGGCCGGACGATGACCGGCACGCCGTTCAGTCTTAATCTGCACGCAAGTGGACCGCCCGAGTCACTGGGGCTTGAATTAGAGCTTCGTTCGGTGGACGGCACGTGCATGCGCATCGAAAAGACCGGGCAACTGTTCTGCGGCAACGGCTCGCGGGTGGATGCGATGTACCGACCGACGCTGGCGACGAGTGATCCGGCGGTTGAGTTGGGTTTTGACGGGCTCGTCGGTGAATTTGTCAGGTGGGTGGCAGCCGGCAGTACGATGGCCGCCGATTCCGTCCCATGTGCATCCGTCATCGCGTCAAGCGAGGCGATCTTGTCCAGCGCTCGCAGCGGCCATAAGGTCGCGGTGAAGCGCCGGGCTCCGCTGAACTACGGCCAGGGCCCGACGACCAGCCGGGCTCAGCCGGTTGGATAGCCCCATTCCTGGCGAGGCGGATACTCGCCGCATAAGTGCTTGTCAGGGCGTGAATTCGAGGACCGCCCGGCCCGGCCGACTGGGGAGATTGACACGCCGCGATCTTGCGGTACATTGTTGGGTTCTCGATATTGATTACCGGATTTGATCGACAGGATTGAGCCCATGTCATGCGTAACAGATAAGTGCTTTCAGGCGAAGCCCCTGGAGGTATCGCGGGATTGGTTTTCCGTGGATGCCGACGGCAAGGTATTGGGACGGCTGGCGGCGAAGCTCGCGACCGTCCTGATGGGCAAACATAAGCCGGTGTACACGCCGCATGTGGACACCGGTGATTTCGTCGTCGTCACCAATGCCGAATGCATCAAGGTGACCGGACGGAAGGCCGAAGCCATCGAATACGACTACTACACCTACTATCCGGGCGGTCACAAGATCATCCCGTTCGCCAAGATGAAAGAGCGGCACCCCGAGCGGATCATCGAGACCGCGGTTCGTCGTATGTTGCCGAAGAACGCCCTCGGTCGCCAGATGATCAAGAAGCTCAAGATATACAAGGGCGCCGAGCATCCTCATCAGGCGCAGAATTGTCAGCCCCTGGATTTGACGAGAATCTAAAACCCCCCGGAGTTTTGAAGCGTGACGGATCAAGCGATGAAAGTGGATATTGGCGGTGGCGGGACCGAAACGACGCCGGCCGCGAAGCCTGCGGCTCCGACCGTCGGCGGCTATCACTGGGGGACCGGTCGTCGAAAGCGGGCCGTTGCACGCGTCCGTCTCAAGCCGGGTTCGGGCAAGTTCATGATTCACGACCGTGAGATCGGCAGCTATTTCTTCGACATCAGGCACGTCAATGACGTCGTCGCTCCGCTGAAGGCCACCAAGGTGCTCGGCAAGTATGACATCGCCGTCAACGTGCATGGCGGTGGTCAGACAGGCCAGTGCGGCGCGATCATGCTGGGCATCTCCCGAGCCCTGTGCAAGGCCGATCCCTCATTGGAGCCCGTCCTCCGCGATGGCAAGTTCCTGACCCGAGACAGCCGCAAGGTGGAGCGCAAGAAGCCCGGACAGCCCGGAGCCCGCAAGCGATTCCAGTTCTCGAAGCGATAACCGCGATACCCGATTCACATGGAACATCCCCAGCCCGGCCGCGAAAGCGAGCCGGGCTTTTTTTGTGTGTGCGCCGGGCATGGCGCGATGACTTGGTGGTGCGAGTCCTCTGGGAGTCCCGGTTGCGGGTATCCCGAGACTGAGAACCGCCGGATGCGTGATCCGCACGTCCGGTGGTGCGGGAGGCAGGGGGCCGAATCGAACCCGCCTACCCGATTCGATCCGACAATCCCGACATTTACTCGCCGGCGGGCTTTTTCAATTCTCTCGTCATGTCCGACTCGATCTTCGGGTTTTTCATGCCCGCGGCCCTGGCTCGATCAATGGCCTCCGCGGTCGGGCACTTGCCGGTCTTGCCGAGATAAAGCCCGTAGGCAGCCCCCGCTCGGTTTCCCCCGCTGCAGTGCATCAGCACCGGCTCGCCGCCTGCCTGCTCCATCGCCTCAAGCACCGCCGACGCCTGCGCATCGGTGAGCTTGTCGCTTTCCATCGGAATGTTGATGTACCGCAGCCCAAGCGCCCGGGCGGCGGCCTCTTCGTCCGCCGTGCCCTCCTTCGGCTGTCGCAAGTCGATCACGGTCTTGACCCCGCGTTGCTTCAGTCCCTCCAGACCCTCCGGCGTCGGCGTTCCCGCGATGTAAATGTCGCCGTCGCGGCTCAGGTTCTTGACGCCCTGTACGTCAGCGACTCTCTCGGGCCCGGTTTGGGAGCAGCCTGCCATGAGGCCAATGGCAACGATGCAGAGTCGAATGCCTCGGAAGTTCTCTCGCCATCTCATGTCCAGTCTCCCTGTCAAAAGTATCGATCGCGTCACCTTTGATTTCTCAACGCCCCCGTTTTTTCTTGACCGAAGCCTTGGAGCCCCGTTTGCCGGTCGCGCGCTTCTTGGCGCTGCCGGCCTTCTTCATGGCGTTCAGCTCCGCGCGCATGGCCGACAGTTCCTCCTGCATCCGTGCTGATGTGACGGCGCTGCGTGTCTCCGAATCGCCGTTCGGCTCATCCTGGGTCGATTGCGATCTCGTCGCGCCGCTGCCCGCGTCCGGGATCAGCATCCGCACCCAGTCAAACGGCGCCGTCGGCGATAGGGGGCTGAAGCCCGACTTGGAGAGAAAGTTGTCGAACTGCTGCCGCGATCGCGCGAAGGCATCGACCGCCTGGGCAAAATACTGGTCGATAAACCGCCGGACCATCTGCTGGTTGCTCTGAATCGCCTGGTGCAGGAGCGAGGCGGGGAACAGGTCTAGCTTGGGCGGATCGTGCTCCAGGATGATCTGCGTCAGGACCACGTTGGTGATGTCCGTGCCGGTCTTGGAGTCGTGCACCACGATCCGGTCGCCGCCGAGCACGATATCGTACAGCTCGTTGAGCGTGACGTGGCGGCTCCGCGTCACGTCGTAAAAGCGGCGGTTGGGGTATTTCTTGATTTCGTAGACTTTGACGTCGCCGGGTTCAGCCGCCACGGGGCACCTCCGTATTGCAATTGCAGCAAAAAAACGCGCTCTCCGTACCAAATAATTGCTATGTGAATCGTAACATGTTATAATATAGCATGTTATGACGGATCACAAAAATTGTGCAATTGCACAAATTTATGTTGCGAACGGGCCGATCCTCCGATATACTTATATCAGAACAACTGGGGCAACGACGCTTGTAAGCAAAAGTTTTTTTTTGAGGAGTTCGCCATGACCGCTCAGACCGTCGAAAACGTAAAGAATCAGACCGAGACCATGTTCAAGCAGGCCACCGACACTTTCAAGTCCGCCATGGATACCGGCGTCCGCTTCCAGCAGGACGCCTTCAAGTGCATGTCGGAAGTCATCGCCCGCGGCGAATCATGCGACGACGTCGCACATTGCCTTGAGTCCGTCGCCACCGACTCGGTCAACCTGATCCGCAAGAATGCCGAGCAGGCCCAGAAGGTCTTCGACGAGGGCTGCAAGAGCGGCCTTGAGGTCATCAAGAAGACCCTCGACAGCGGCAATGGTAACGGCCCCAAGGATGCCGTCACCTACACCCGCGACATCTGGCAGAACGCCTTTGATTCGATGCGATCCAACCTGGACACGGCGAGCCGAGCCAGCGCCCAGTGCATCGAGAATTGGTCCCGCTTCTTCGGTAAGTCGATGAGCTTCGGCGAGAAGAAGGCGACCAAGTAGTACTCCACCCTTCGACGCTCGGCGGCCTGCTTCCACCCAGGCAGCCGCCGGGCTCGAAACTTTACAAGACACCGGCATTGCTGCTTGACACCGTCGCTTGCCCCACGAGACTTGCAACATGACGAAACAGGCGACAATTCGCACCACTACATCGATGCCGGTGTTAAATATGACAAGGCCGCGGAGAGGCTAAATCGCCCCGCGGCCTTTCTTTTTCGGCCGACGTCCTCGCCCGACCGCGGGCGCCATCACCGGTGACGCGCCGGCCGTCGGAAGCGAGGACACCGGCTTTTGGTGAAAGCGAGAGTCATGACCGACAACAACTCCAATCAGGCTGCCATGGACCCTCTCTCCCAATTCTGGACTGACATGTTCGCCCGCATGAATGTTCCGCAGACCGGGGCCGGCGCGGGCCCCTCCCTCTCGCGGGACAACCAGAAGCAGATGCAGCGCATGTTCTTCGATGCGATGGCGAAGTACTTCGACGACTTCATGCGGTCGGAGCAGTTTCTCCAGATGATGAAGGAGACCATGGACCGATCCCTGGACTTCAAACAGCAGATCGATTCGTTTCTCACCCAGCTTTATCGCGGCGCACAGATGCCGGCCAAGACCGACGTCGATGACATTTCCGGTCTACTTCGCTCGATCGAGACCAATGTTCTCGATCGCCTCTGTTCCCTGGAATCAAAAGTCGCAGCAGTGGAAGACAAGCGGCGGACGGGCCGCGGCGCCGGGGCGAGCCGGGCGCAGCGCCCGCCTCGTCGCGGTAATATCAAGGCAGCCCGAGGCAAGAGTGCCAAGGGCAAGTCAGGCAAATAAAGGGCGAGCCGTTCGTCACGCACGAACAGGCCTCGCGGACAACAAGAAATGACGACGACTCAATACAAGAATCCGTTCTTCGACATGATGCCGAACTTCTCGGCGATGATGCCCTCCTTCAATGAAATGAAGGAGAAAATGGCCGCCCTCCCCAAGGTCATGGACATCGCTCGAAATGTCAAAGTCGGCGCAACGCCCCATGAGGTCATCTACATCGAGGACAAGCTCAAGGTCCTGCATTACCAGTCCGACATCCCCAAGGCCCATCGAACTCCGCTGATCCTCGTCTTCGCCCTCGTCAACCGGCCCTACATCCTCGACCTCCTTCCGCACAAGAGCGTCGTGCAGCAGTTTCTCAAGGCCGGCTTCGACGTTTACCTGATCGACTGGGGCGTCCCATCCGAGGCCGACAAGCACCTCACCCTCGAATACTATATTCAGCGCTACATGCATAACGTCGTGAAGCATGTGTGCGAATATACCGGCGAGGACCAGGTCTCTCTGCTCGGCTACTGCATGGGCGGCACGATGAGCGCCATGTACACCGCCCTCCACCCCGAGATGATTAAGAATTTCATCCTCATGGCCGCGCCGGTTGACTGGTCCGACCGCGAGGCGCTTCTCTGTGTCTGGAGTGATCCGAAGTGGTTCGATGTCGACAAGGTCATCGACGCCTGGGGAAATGCCCCGCCCGCATGGTTGCAGGGCTCCTTCGCCATTCTCAAGCCCGTCTCAAACCTGATCGAGAAGTACATCGGCTTCTACGAGCGCATGGACGACGAAAAGTTCCTTGAGGAGTTTTTCGCCATGGAGGCATGGGTCAACGACAACATCCCCCTGGCCGGCGAGACCTTCCGCCAGTTCGTCAAGGACTGCATCCAGAAGAACCTGCTCGTCCAGAACAAGCTCCGCATCGGCAAGAAGATCGTCGATCTTTCAAACATCACTTGTCCGATACTTAATCTAATGGCCACGGCCGATCATCTTGTCCCCTGCGGACAGAGCGCGCCGTTTAACGATCTCGTCGGCTCCAAGGATCGCAAGGCGATCAACTTCCCGGCGGGCCACATCGGTCTCTCGGTAGGCAGCAAGGCCCAGCGGGATCTTTGGCCGCAGGTTGCTCAGTGGTTGGCGGATCGCAGTGATCCGATCCAGCGTCCCCAGGCGCGCAAGTCGAAGCGCCGGGGCAAGGCCGCCAGGGCCTAATGGAGAAATCGAGGTCGACATGAACTGGGGAGTGTCACCATGCAATTCTACGGAAAAGTAGCAGTCATCACCGGCGCCGCCAGCGGTATCGGCCGCGCCACCAGCATCGCCATGACCGACCTCGGCATCGAGGCCATCGCCGCCGTCGATCGCAGCGCCGCCGTCACCGACATGTGCGACACCTTCAACAAGGAAGTCGGTCGCCAGGTACTCTTTCCCTACAGCGGCGATGTCACCAACGAAGATTTCCGCAAGAGCGTCTTTGCGGATTTGCGACACCGCTTCGGCGCCGTTCACATCTGCGTTCCCGCCGCCGGAATCACCCGCGATCGTCTCGCCGTCAAGTTCCACAAGAACAACGGCAGCCGCGCAGACCTCTACCCGGTCAAGGAGTTCGAGGAAGTCATCAGGATCAACCTCATCGCCCCCATCTACTGGGCCATGGAAACCATTGCCACCGTCGCCGAGGATCGCGGTCGCAAGAACCTCGGCAAGTGGGAGCCCACCGAAGGCACCCAGGGCGGCGTCGTTTTCATCGGTTCCGTCTCGTCGCTCGGCAACAAGGGACAGGTCTCCTACGCGACCGCCAAGGCCGGCCTCGTCGGTGCTCAGGCCACCCTCGCCAAGGAAGCCATCTACTACGGCGTCCGCTGCAACATCATCCACCCCGGTTACACCGATACGCCGATGGTCCGCGCCCTGGGTGAAGACCTCATTCGTCAGGTGATCCTGCCGCAGACCCAGTTGCGTCGCCTGCTGCGCCCCGAGGAAGTCGCCGACGCCATCTGCTTCCTCCTGCGAAACTCCGCCGTCAGCGGCTCGCTCTGGGTCGACGCCGGCTGGCACCCCGTCGCCTGACCGCCGCACACGAAGCAACGCGCCCGCCCGCAAGACCGGACAGGTCACTTGCGCCCCGTGGTATCCGTCTCGATTTCAAACGCGACAATCAGCGCCTCGTCTCCCGCGCCAGGCCCGATCTGTACCGCGCCCGACGGATCCGGGTTAGACAAATGCGAATGAGAGTTGTCGAAGTGGCCGCTGACGGCGATGCGAGTCCCCTTGGCAAGCGTCAACAGTGACGCCCGCTCATAGCGAATCGGCCAGCGAAAATCGTACCGCTCGATGCCGAGTATTCGTGACACATCGCCCTCCGGCGACGCCGCCTCGATCTCCATCGACCGCCCGCGAGCCCGCATGTACGGCATCACCGCCCGAATGCTCGCCGCCGAAGAGAGTAAATGCTCCACGCGATGATCGACCGACGCACCCGGCTCGATCCGCGGAGTCGCGTCCGAAACAATCAAAGACCGCACCTCGCGCCGCGGCGGCGCAGCCGAAAATCGCATCGCCACCCGAAGCCGAGATCCCTTCGTTCGTCCCATTGGGCTCGCATACATATCAACAACCAGCAGCGATCCGCCCGGCAGTCGCCGACCAACGTCGCTGGGGTACCGAATCATCCCGTCCGCCGGGCTGAACGAGCCGAGCAACTCAAGATGCACCGGCAGCTCCGACTTGCCCGGCAATCTGTCGCCCGGCGACATGATCCACACCAGCGCATGATGCACGCTGTCCCGCTCGATCGGTCGAAACTCAACCGCGCTGATCCACTCATCCTTTTCAATGTTCGTGGGAATCAAAAATCTCGTGCCCTGCAACGGCCCATACTCCGGAAGCTCCAGCGGTGGCGTCGTCAGCAGGACGTCCGGCTCCCCGATGGCCCACGTCTGAGACAGCGCCGGAACTTTCGGCGACTCAGACCGATTCCCCGCCGGCCGGTCCGACCCTAGCCACGCAAGCAGCGCGTCCCGATCCGAATCAGCGAGCATCGGGTCGTCCACCCACGGACTCTCGTGCTTCTCATCCGTCGAAAGGACGTGCCCCGGCGGCATCAGCCGATCGCGAACCACCGCCTCAATCATCGAGAACCGGCCCTTCACCGAGGCCAGCGTCTCCAGCGAAAAAGGCGCGACTCCGCCTCTCCGATGACACCCGACGCAGTTCTTCACAAGTATGTGGGCGATGTCCCCGTAATAGGTGAGATCACTCGCCGGCCTCGTCGTCGTCGGCGCCGGATCGAGAACACACCCCGGCGGCCACGACGCACTCACGCGGGGCCGCTGCTTCTTGAGCACGGCGTCCAGCGCGTCGCGAAGATAGGCATGACGAACGCGATCCAGCGCCCGCCCCACGCCGAATTGATCATCAATCGCCCCGCGATAAACAAGCACTCGCGCCGCATCG
>JABTTW010000001.1:3300000-3407903 GCA_015075745.1 Planctomycetia bacterium | reverse complement strand
GATCGACGCCCAATTACTCAAATCAAATCGAGAAGTCACCGCGAATGGAGAACCCGGATGCAAGCTGATAAAAACGGCAATTAACGAGAGCAGCCCAAGACCGAATTGCCATCGTCAGAAAAAAGCTAGATCGTAATGTTCTTGTTGTCGTCCTCGGTCTTCTCGGTCATCGAGTATCCGTTATCCTGTCGGTCTTTGTTCACCTTGAGCTTCTGGTGATACAGTTTCATGACGTCGCTCGCGTCGAGCCCAAGGCACTGGGCCATCGAGATCCAGAAGAAGAGCAGATCAATGACCTCAACTCTGGCGTTCTGCAGGTCAAAGAGCTCGTACCGCCTACCGTCCTTGGCCTCCTGGCACCAATGCTTCCAGTAGGTACAGTTGCGAAGTTCTTCCAGCTCATTCGCTGAGGCGGCGATGTAATTGTTAAGCCATTCGCCGGCCAAGTGAGGGTCGAAGTTTTTGCGAAGCCTCTCGGGGTCAAACCCGATCCGGCGATTGAGTTCGGCTTGATGACTGAAGAGTTCTTCCAGCATGTGGCTTTCGGCTCCCATTTTGGGCTTATTGTACGGGAATGGCAGCCGATGCACAGGCGAGCATTAGACCGGGTCATTCGGGACTCCAATCGCTCATCCACGATCCGGCCGACGGGGTTGGACCGGGCTCGGCAAGCCGCTAAGATGGCCAGCTGTTCCATCGGGGGAGTTGCCGGAATAGAATGGTCAGCAGGCCGAAAACTGAGGTTTGCCTCAGATCAGAAAAACCAACATGCCGACGGACCTAGCAATCGGCTCCGGAGTGGATATTTTGCTCGCCGCTTTGCCGCAGTCAGGTGATTACTTTAGCGCCGTCAAGATTGTGCCCTTCCTCTTGTGCGTCCTTCTCTGGGCCCACAACTCGGCTTGGGTACAGAAGGACACGGTCAAGGTAAAGGTTCCCGCAGGGCCGTGGATTTCGCTCGTATTCGGGACTGGCGCAATCTGCCTCATTCTCTGGCTGTTGGTGCCGATCTACGCCGTCGGAATCGGGCTCTTCGTCGTTCTCTACGGCGCGGCGCTCCTTGTCTATATCTTCTATCGCAATGCACGCGTCGGCCCGAACGACACCGTATTAACTGTGTCACACCTGCGGCGATTGGGTAAGGGCGGGGCCAGCGCCAATGAAGAGCTTTCCAGCCTTGATCGTGTCCGGATCAAGGCGGCCGACGGCAAAACGCCGGCCTGGCCGTCGGACCCCGAGGAAAACGCGGCATACGGCGTTTTGCAGGAGTTGCTCTTCGACGCCATCTGGCGACGGGCGACCGATGCCCGCATGGACTTTGCCCCGGAGCAGCCCGTGAAAGTGATCTATCGCGTCGATGGCATCGACCGATTACGCGACCCCATCGACGCCATCCACGGCCTGCGGATGTTTCAGCATCTCAAGAAGATCGCCGGGATGAACCTTGAAGAAATGCGAAAGCCCCAGGCAGGACGTTTCAAGTGCGCCATCGGCGCAGGCGGAAAGGGCGACAAAACCGTCGAGATCGAGGCTCGCACATCGGGCAGCACCTCGGGACAACGATTCATACTTCGGTTGCTCTACGAAGAACACAAGTTCCGCCTGCCCGACATCGGCCTCACACCCAAGCAACTGCCCATCGTGCAGAAGATCGTTAAGGAAAGTCGCGGGCTGGTGATGTGCAGTGGCCCGAAGGCGTCGGGTGTGTCGAGCACGCTCTACGCAATGCTCCGGGAACACGACGCGTTCCTTCAGAACATCCATACCCTGGAAATCAACAAGAGTCAGGACGTTGAGAATCTGACCCAGCACGTCATCGACGCAACAGGCGGCGAGGTGACTTTCGGCAAGAAGCTGAGGTCGATCCTTCGCATGGAGCCGGATGTCTGCATGGCCTCCGATCTCGCCGACGTTGAGACGGCCCAGATCGTCGCCCAGTACGCCAAGCAAGGCAAAAAGATGTACCTGGGAGTGCAGGCGCGGGACTGCTTCAGCGCCCTGCAAAAATACATCCAGGCAGTCGGCGATCCGGCGATGGCCGCCGCAGGCTTGCAGCTCGTCCTGTCCCAGCGACTTGTGCGCATTCTGTGTACGGAGTGTCGTAAAGGCTATAAGCCCGATCCGGCAATCTTGAAGAAGGCCAATTTGCCCACCGGTGAGAACCGCCCGTTCTTCCGCCCGCCGAATCCCAATGAGGTGGAGGTTGATCGTCAGGGCAATCCCCTGGCCTGTACGATCTGCCAGGGCGCTGGATACATCGGGCGAACCGGGGTGTTCGAGATGCTGGTCATTGACGATGACCTCCGCGCTCTATTGGCCAAGGGCTCGCCGCTTGCCGCTGTGAAGACCGAGGCGCGCAAGCGAGGCATGCTCTACCTTCAGGAAAACGCGCTGTATAAAGTTTATGAGGGCCAGACAAGCATCAACGAGGTCTTAAGAGTGACCAAAGAAGGCCAGTCCGCGTCGGCGCCTGCGAAGGCATCCTGACCGATCCGGCCTGATTATCAGCTTGGAAAGCGGCGAGCCGTCGTTTTCACGCCCTGGATGGAGCGGCCAATCATGTTGTTCTCAATCGTAGTCGCATTAATGGTGATCCTGATCACGGCATTCTGGGCATACCAGGGCTTCTTCAGTTCGCTGATCATGTTCTTCTCCGCCATCGTCGCGTGCATGTTGGCGTTCGGATTCTACGAGAGTCTGAATTCCGTGTGGGCCGACTCGCTGAATTCGATGGTCGGGCTACCCCTGGCCTTTATGCTCATTTTTCTCATTTCCCTGGCCACCCTTCGCTTTGCGACGGACAAGTCCATTCCCGGAAACGTTCGCCTGCCGGTCTATGTGGATCGTGCCGGGGCGGGCGTCGTCGGTTTCTTCAGCGGCCTCATCATTGTCGGCATGGCCCTGGTGGCCATCCAGATGCTGCCGATTGGACCCGCCGTTTTTGGTTTCGATCGAGTGCAGTCCGCACCCGACGGCACGATCCAGACCAAGGGCTTCTTCTTCAAGCCCGACAACTTCACTGTCGGCCTCGCCTCAATGCTTTCCAACGGCCGGTTCGGCGGCGAGACTCCGCTCGAACAAGCAAAGCCCGACATGCTGCTCGACCTTTACAGCGCGCGGGCGAATCCACAGCCCAGCGAGCGCATGTTCCTTCCTGAGGATTGCCTTTCCGTATTGGCATACTGGGAGGCCTCCCAGATCGACGAAGTGACCCAGCGGGTGGACGGCGAGTCACTCGTGCGTGAGTTCACATCAAGAGAGCCGAGCAGCCCCGGAAACAAGCTCCTCGTCTGTCGGGTCCGGATCGATGCCAGCGCGGCGAAAGAGGCGGCGGAGATTCGCTTCCGACCAGCCCAGTTTCGACTGATCGGACCGCCTCCCGCGACGGACGGATCTCGCTCGGCCGAGCCCGAAGTTCGGCTCGCCTGCGGCCTGAGCGACATCTATACCCACAAGGACCACGGCCTGAAGTCAATCGACGCTGCACAGGCAACCCGATTGGTCCGGTTCGGTCCGCAAACAGACTTTATCCTCGGTCCCAACCAGACCCCCGCCATCGGTGACAAGCAAGGCAAGGATGGGCTCGACTTTATTTCCGGCTACAAGTTCGACGTCGCATTTGAGGTTCCGGCGACCTTTGTCCCGTGGTACATCGAGTTCAAGCGCGGTCCGCGCGTTGAGCTGACCAAGAAAATGTTCAAGGATGAGCCGCCCGCCTATGCATCGATCGCGGGCGGGCGAGATGTCCCTGCGGCAGAAAAGAAGACTTCAAAGAAAAAGAAGGACGACGAGAAGTCTGACGCAACAGGGGGAGGCGGCGGCGACGTGAAAGTCGGCGATGCACCCGGTGGAGCGACGCATGTGGCCAACGCCATTGCCGCACGAACCGGCGTGTTTTCGACGATTCCGTTCCCACTCGATGGAAATGACAATGTCGTGCGCAGCGCGGTCCGAGGCGGCAAGCTTGGCGATTGTCACTTCAGTGTCGAGATTCCCGATCCGCCGCCGGCCGATTGGGATGTGAAAGAGTTTGACGTCCCCGGCGGCAAGAAGATGGTTCAGGTCGGCGCCGATAAGAACGACGCTCTCAGCCTGTTCGGCAAGGCGCTGAATTACGCGACCAACGTCGCCGCCCAGATCTATATCGCCGACGATGCAGGCAATAACTACTACGCCATCGGCGTTTATTCCGCCGCGCCGATCGGCGGCAAGATGGTGCTGGAGATTCAGTATCATCCCGAGGCTGATGTGCCCGAGCGGTGCCTGGCCAAGGCGCAAAAGGTCACGGCCAACATCATGCGTGACACGCCCGAGGACCAGCGCAAATTTGGATATCTCTTTTTGGTTGACCCCGGCGCAAAGATTGTCACATTTTCAGCAGGAGCGCGACAGGGCGCCAAACAAAAGCTCGAAATCGACGTCCCGCAATGACCGACCCGCCCTTCGTGTGCGGATGGAGCCGACACGATGCGAACCAAAGCATCTCTCAACACCGCGCAGAATTGCCTCAGACCCCGCGCAACTCAACCGCGCTTCGCCCTGCTGCCCGTCCTATTGATCTTCGCATCCGGCATCGTCGCGGCCCATGAGCCGATGGATTTGCGCGGCATTTCGCCCACTGGTGAATCGTGGTCGGCCCGGTTCATGCTTCCGTCGCCAACGCGCCCGGACCCGGAGACGCTCGTCGAGAGTTTTCAATCCGTGATTGATCGTCTGGTGCGCCGCGTCGGCAGAAGCGTCGTGGCCATCGAGATCGACCGAAGCCCTGGCAGCCTGGGCCGGGATGCCGCAGAGCCCCGCGCCTGGACCAGCACCGGCAGCGGCGTGCTGATCCGCGACGACGGGATGATCCTGACCAGTCAGCACGTCCTTGCCGACGCGCTGGCGGTGCACGTCATTCTTCACGACGGTCGCCGATGTCGCGGGCGCGTCGTCTCTTCTGACGCCCGCGCGGATCTGGCCGTGGTGCAGATCATCGCGGAGGGTCTCGAAGCCGTTGAGATGGGCGATGTGAAGGATCTTCGTCGAGGACATTTCGTCTTCGCCCTGGGCAATCCGCTGGGGCTCGCCGCCGATGGTCAGGCCGCGGTCACGATGGGTCTGGTCAGCGCGATTGGTCGGCCGCTTCCCGGCAGCACTGGTATGGACGAGGACCGCTACTACGGTGACATGATCCAGACCTCCGCGGCGATTCATCCCGGCCACTCCGGTGGTCCCCTTATCGATATTCACGGTCGCCTCGTCGGCGTGCTGACGGCCGTGAGCACGACCTTCGGTGGCGGCGAGGGGCTGGCCTTCGCGGTCCCCATCAGTGCCCGGACGCGCCTGGTGATTGCGCGATTGCTCGAAGGCCGTCCGGTGGAATATGGATACTTGGGCGTAGAAGTGAGCACGCTGTCCGCCGCTCAGAGGCGTGAGGCCGAGGTGTCGGCGGACGGCGGGGTGCTGGTCGATTCGGTGACGCCCGACGGTCCGGCGCGCCAAACCGGCCTGAAGCGCGGTGACATCCTGCTGACAGTTGACGACCAGCCGGTCGGCTCCGCCGACGAATTCATCCAGATCGTCGGTTCGCTCGAGCCGGGCGTCATGATCGACGTCGCGTATCAGCGCGCCGGAGAACAGTTTACGAGCACCCTCAGCGTCGCGAGGCGACCACCTTCGGGCATTGACGAAGGTCCTCGCTCGATCGCTTTTCGCGGGGCGGTGCTCAAGCAGATCGATGCCGGCATTCGGCAACGCTCCAACCTGCCTGAGCACGCACTACTGGTGACGATGGTCGGCGGCGATTCGGCGGCGGACCGCGCAGGCCTTTCGCCGGGCGACGTCATCGTGCGCATCGACGGCGATCTCCTCTCCGCCGATTCCAAATTGCAACTTTCCGAGCGAACCGACGATTGTCTCATCGGCCTGGCGAATGGCGGCTCACTCATCGTGCGCGGGCGCTAGTCGCCGATTGGCGGCGAGTTCAAGACGGCTATACAATTCGCCCCGATTCTTCAAGGACGCTTTCAAAGTTCGCTGTTCAATCGAGAATCATGGAGCCAGTAGGATGCCGAGTGCGAAGCTGACAATTCCCAGCGTGGATGGCCTGGCCAAGATTCTCCGCGACATCCGCGATTTTCCCAAGCCGGGAATCGTGTTCAAGGACATTACGCCGCTCCTGGCTGACCCGGCCGCACTCTCGCTGGCGGTTGAGTTTCTCACTCAGCCCTTTCGCGATAAGCACGTGGACCTCGTAGTCGGCGCCGAGAGCCGCGGCTTCATCTTCGGCACGGCGGTCGCGAGAAACCTGTCGGCCGGCTTCGTCCCGATTCGAAAGCCCGGCAAGCTGCCCTACAAGACCAAGCGCGTCGAATACGCCCTGGAATACGGCACCGATGCAATGGAAATCCACGAGGACGCCATCAGCCCCGGCGACTCGGTGCTCATGATTGACGATTTGCTTGCGACCGGCGGAACAATGGCCGCCTGCTGCGAGCTGGTGAAATCGCTCGGCGGCAACATTGTTGGCGTGGCGTTCCTGATCGAGCTCACATTTCTAAACGGCCGCGAGAAATTCGGCGGCATGCCGATTCACAGCGTGATCCGTATCGGCGACGGTAAGGGCGAGATCACGACCGATTTCTAAAATCATCGTGCCTGCCCCCGTGGTGCGTCACTCCAACTCGCGTATCACGATTGCGCGGCTACCGAAATAGCGACAAGTAGCGCCTTGGCCTTGTTCATCGTCTCCTCGAACTCTTCGGTCGGATGACTGTCAGCGACAATGCCCGCCCCGGCCTGGAGATCGTAAGTCCATCCATGTCCCTCGCCCGGCGTGACCACCATCGTCCGTAGCGCAATACACGTGTCCATGTTGCCGGAGAAGTCGAGGTAGCCCACCGAGCCGCCGTACGGCCCCCGCCGAACCGGCTCCAATTCCTCGATGATCTGCATCGCCCGAACCTTGGGCGCGCCGCTGACCGTCCCCACGGGAAATGCTGCCTTCAGGGCATCAACAGCGGTCTTACCCTCGGCCAGTTGCCCCGTAACGTTGCTGCTGATATGCATGACGTGGCTGTATCGTTCGACCGTCATCACGTCGGAAAGCTCAACCGTTCCCGGCGCCGCGACGCGACCCACATCATTGCGACCGAGATCAACCAGCATGATATGCTCGGCCCGGTCCTTCGGATCGGCGAGGAGTTCCTTCTCCAGAGCCGAATCCTCCGCCGCGGTCGCACCGCGCCGGCGCGTGCCTGCCAGCGGGCGGTTCGTCACTACCCCATCCTCCACGCGGCACAAGATCTCCGGGCTCGCGCCGACAAGGATGCACCGAGGGCTCTTCAGGTAGAACATGAACGGCGAAGGGTTCACCACGCGAAGTGCCCGATAGACGTCGAACGGGTCAGCCGCCGATAGCACCCGCAGCCGCTGGCTGAGGACTACCTGAAATATGTCACCGGCGAGGATGTACTCCTTTGCCGCGTTCACGGCCGATTCAAACGCCGCTTGCTTGAACGTACTATCAAATGGAATGAGCGGCCGGGCATCCAGATCAAAATCGCTCGCCAGATTCGGCGCTGGTCCGGCAAGCACCGAGCTCATCTTCTCGATGCATGCGCACGCATCAGCATAGGCCGCGTCAACATTGCCGTCGTCCAGCCTCGCGTGGGCGACCACAAGCATGGTCTTATTCACGTGATCGAAGATGACCATCTCGTCGTAAATGCCGAAGAGCAGGTCATCCAGATTGCGATCGCCAGCAGCCCCCCTGCCCCCTTTCAAGTCTTCGTAGTAACGAATCGTGTCGTACCCCGCATATCCCACCGCCCCACCGGTGAAGCGCGGCATGGCCAATGTGCCGGGAAAGGCGTCGGCAGGATACCGCGACTGCCACTGCTGCGTCAGTTGCTCCAACTGGGCAAGCGGGTCCGTCACCTTGTTTAACAATTCCATCGTGCCGTCAGCCCGCTCGATCGAAGCCGTCGGCCCCTTGGCGCGAAAGACCGCGCCAGGCCTGGCGCCCACGAAGCTGTATCTGGCGATCTGCTCCCCACCGACCACGCTCTCCAGCAGAAAGGCGTGATCGGTCCCGGCCGATAATCGGGCAAACGCACCGACCGGCGTCATCTGATCGGCAAGGAGCCGCCGCACAACGGGAATGGTCCGCGCGGAACCGGCGAGCCCTCTCATGGCCTCAATAGTCGGGTGATACGTTGCCAATGCCGATGATTCCTCTGAACACCTTGCGAGTGAAACGTTGATGCGGCGTCGTGTCGCAATCCGCCAAGCATACTTAGAATACCCGTCGCGTGACGGACACTCCAATATCAAGGCTCCCTGAATCATCGGCTCGTCGCCGTCTCGGCATGATCGCCGCCGTTGTGCTGGCGACGGCCGGAGCCGCGGCGCTGGCGATGCCGTTTCTTCCCCTCGGCTCGACCTGGTCATGGGTTATCAATTCGAAATCGGACCTGGACGGCGCAGGCGTCAATGCCAATCTGCTCTCGGTCGACGCCCGTGGAGCTTTACTCACGCAGCAGCCCGGTCGGGCCATCAGCCTCATCACTGCGCCATTATCCTTGCCAAGCGACGCGGAGCGCACCCTCGTCGTAGAAGTCGCTTGTCCGAAGTTAGCCCTCGACATGCGCAGTTCAAACTCGGTGCTGCTACTCTGGCAGACCGAGGCGAAGGAGTCATATAGCTACAAGGAGTCGTATTTCGCGCTTACCGGCGCGCCGACCCGGCTCGTGTTTAATCTGCCGGAGGAGCCGCAGAAGATCCATCGCCTCGGCGTGCAGTTTCCCGATGTGGACGGCCCGGTTCTTATCCGCTCGTTTGAGATCCCTTCGCTGTCGATCACCGATCGCCTCGCGGTATTCGCTCGACAAGCCGGCGAGCGTGAACCCCTGCGCGGCCACTCGATCAACTTTCTCCGCGGACCATCAATGCTCGGACATGGGGTGAACTACTACCTCGTAGCGTTGGCGGCGATGGCCGTCGGAACCTACGTGGCGATTCGACTGGGGCGCTGGAGGCGAGTCGATCCGCGCGTCCTCGTCGGCATCGCGTTGGCCACCTGGATCATCGCCGACGGCCAGGCAACGGCGAATCTCGATCGCAACATCGTGCTTGGCGTCAAAGACTTCGCCGGAAAACCACGCGAGCAGCAAATCGCACTGAGCGAGGGCGACGATATCGCATGGGCCTATCAGGCCATCGTCGAAGCATGCCCCGAGGGCGCGACCTATGCCGTGCTCAGCGACGACCCCTTCACACCGGGGCATCGATTGGCGTACTTGCTCGCCCCCCTTCGAACTCGAATCGAGGATTACGCGTCAGCCGACTTCGCATTGGTGATCGGCGCTTCGGGCGCGAGCTACGACGAAAATCAGGGAACTCTGCAATATGCCGGTGGCCCTGAGACCCCAGCCGTCCTGAGCGCGAAGAACTCGGACCAACTCTATCTGCTCCGCAGGGAGGCGCGATGATCGCCTGGGCCACCCTCGCCGTCGTCGTTCCGTGGATCACCGGTGGGGCCATCCTTTCGGCACTACCGGGTCGTCGATTCGGCCACATGCACTTGATCGGCGCCGGCTATCTGCTGGGCCAAACCATCGCCATGGCCGCCCTTTACGCCGTTCTGCGGATCGGTGGCGGCAGTGCCCATCCCAGATGGATACTCGCTGTTTTGGCTGTCGCTGCGGTCGCGGCCGTCTGGAAGGCGCGTCGGCATGTGAAACCGCCGGACCCGGTGGACTTGCTCGCGAAAATAACTCGAGGACGTTCGCTGCTCATCGCTGCAATTCTCCTGCTGATCTTCGGCAAGCTTGTTCCTGTCATCGCGTCGAGCCTATTCGTACCCGTGCGCGGCGACGATGCGATTTCGATCTGGCTGCTTCGAGCGAAGGTCGTCACCATCCTCGATCAAATGCCGACCGACCCGGCCCATCCTTACTATCTCGGCGGCGCGGCCCCGGCGTATCCGATGTTCCTTTCGCTGACAGCAGCGTGGATCCCGATGGTGGCTGGGCAATGGCACGAGACACTTGCCGTTCTTCCCTGGCCGCTGACCTACTTGAGTCTGATCCTGCTCGTCGCCGGGGGACTTCGTCGCATCATCGGAAACCTCCCCGCGTGGATCGCCGCGTATCTCGTCGCGTCCCTGCCGCTTCTTCTCCTTCATGCCTGTCGACCCGGTTACGCCGATATGCCATTAGCGGCCTTTCTTGCCGCGACCGTCTTGCATTTGATCAAATGGCGTGAATCCCGGCGACTGCAAGACTTCGCGATCGCCCTCACATTCGCGCTCACCGCCGCGTGTCTCAAGCGCGAGGGACCGCCGCTCGCGCTCATCGCCGTCGCCGGATTCATGATGACCAGTCTCACGGCATTTCGAGCCCTGTCGAGAAATCAAAGAGCGACGGCAGTCACCATGCTGCTGGGAGGCGCGATCATCTGTATCGCTCTGCTCGATTTCTCGGAGCAGTCAGACGCCCTTGCCCAATTTGCCTGGCAACCCGGCGTGGCGGAAGCACTGGTTCGACACGCCTTTGAATGGTCGTCGCTGGGGTTGTTCTTCCCCCTATTGTTAATCGGGCTCGGCTTGCTCGTCGTACGCCGAAGCGCCGCCCACCGCATCACCACGCTGACACTCGTACTTGGGTTCCTCGCATTCGACGCCATGGTCTTCCTGCTGACGCCTCAGGGGCGATTCGCGCTGAACGACCAGACGCCGTCGCGGTTGTTTCTTCAGGTCGCTCCGGCGATGATTCTTCTCATGGCAAGCAGTCTTGCCCGGCCGAAGGAACCCGCATGAGAGAATTGTACGAAATCATGCTCTTATCCGAATTCTCGGCGGCCCACCGGCTGCGCTTGTTGAGCGGCGACTGGGAGCCGCTTCACGGACACAACTGGAAGGTCGAGGTCCACCTCGCGGGCCCCCGGCTCGACGCTATCGGACTCCTCGCGGATTTCACCCAACTCCAGCCGAACCTGAACCGGATCACGGCGGAGCTGCACGACACATATCTCAATGAAATACCGGCTTTTGCGCAGCAGAATCCGTCCACGGAGAACGTGGCCCGCCACATCCACGACCGGTTCGCGCCGCAATTGCCGGGTTCCGTTCGCATCCGAATGGTCCGCGTATGGGAGACCTCCACCTGTGCGGCGGCGTACCTGCCCGACGGCGGCTGAGTCCGGGATGTCTTGATTCTGATGCCGAGTCCTTCGATTGACGATAAAATGATAGCGGAGTTGGATTTTTCGGACGTCTTGTGGCGTCGATTAAGCCCCAGCCAGACAGGCGCCTGCTGACCATGAACCTCGAATGCCAATCCTGCAAGAAGCACCCAGCCACGGTACACATTACCGACGTTCTGGATGGTGAGAAGCAAGAGCGCCATCTTTGCGAGAAATGCGCCGGCGAAGAAGGCATCGCACCCAAGATGCCCGTCCAAATGCCGGTCGGTGAAATCCTCAGCAGCCTCGTCGTTCAAAAGGCTGCCGTTCAGCAGCTTGCCGAGTTGAACTGTCCCAAGTGCAAGATGACCTTCGTCGAATTCCGCAACGGCGGCCTGCTCGGCTGCGGCTGTGACTACGACGCCTTTGAGAAAGCGCTCCTCCCTCTGATCGAGCGCGCCCATGACGGCGCCAGTCACCACATCGGCAAGGTGCCGCGCAGGCTGGCCACGCCCCGGGCCTGTGAGACCGACCTGATTCGACTCCGTAAGGAACTGAATCGCGCCGTCAACGAGGAGCAGTTTGAACGGGCCGCCCGCCTGCGCGACGAGATTCGCGTCATGGAGGAGTCATGATCATCGACACACTGGCAGGTCATCCCGGCGAGTGGCTCCGCGGCAGCGGGCCGATGTCGGACGTCGTGATCAGCTCTCGAATTCGGCTGGCGCGGAACATCGCCGGATATCCCTTTCTGGGAAAAGCCGGAGACGAGCAAAAGCGCGAGATTTCCTCGCTGATTCGTCGTCACGTGGACGCGGTGGCGACCGGCGGCGAGTGGGATTACATCGAGATCGCCAAGACCGACGAGATCGATCAGCAGATGCTCGTGGAGCGGCACCTCATCAGCCGCCAACATGCCGACCCGCGCGGCAGCCGTGGCGTCGCACTGAGCAAAAATGAATCCATCTCCGTTATGGTCAACGAGGAGGATCACCTGCGAATTCAGGTGCTCCGCAGCGGCCTGCAGCTCGACGAAATCTGGACTGAGATCAACCGCATCGACGACCGGCTCGAGGAAAAGCTCGACTACGTATTCCACCCGAGATACGGATACCTGACCGCCTGCCCCACGAACGTCGGCACGGGCATTCGCGTGTCGGTCATGTTGCACCTGCCGGCGCTCAAGCTCACCGGCGAAATCGAGCGTGTCTTCCGCGCCGCCAAGGACATGCGCCTGGCCGTCCGCGGCCTCTTCGGCGAGGGAACCGAGGCGACCGGCGACTTCTTCCAGATCAGCAATCAGGTCACCCTCGGCCGCACCGAGGACGAGATCATCAACGACTTCAAGCACATGGTCATTCCCAAGATCATCGACTACGAGCATCGAGCGCGCAAGACGCTCGTGGAGGAAAGGGCCCTGGCCCTCGATGATCGCGTCTGGCGATCCTACGGCGCGCTCAAAAACGCGCGGACGATCAGCAGCGAAGAAACCATGCTGCACCTGTCGCACCTGCGCGTCGGGATTCACCTGGGACGGATCAAGCTGGTCGATATCAAAACGATCAACGAGCTGTTCCTCATGACCCAGCCGGGGCATCTCCAAAAGCTGCACGGAACCAAGCTCTCCGGCGAGCAGCGCAGCGCCGCCCGCGCCGATCTGATCCGCAAACGGCTGGGTTCGTAGGCTTGTCCCGCAAAAACCCGCCGTTCCAATCACACCACTCAATCTATTGAGCTTTGGAAGTCCTTCGAGTCGTCGTCTCCCAACAGGGCAGGCCGCCGAAGACACAGCCTTCAAGGAACCAAACTGATCGGAAAGCCGCTTCGACGAGCGACTCTTGCCTTGGCGCGGCGATCAAGAAAGCTTTGAATCACCCAGCAGACGCAAAAGGCGGCTACGGAATAGACATACCAATTGGCTAACATGCCAGAGTAGATGATTCTCTTTCGCCCATGTATCCCTACAAAGTGCTCGGTGAATCGCGGACACCCGGGTCGTGTACAATCATGTTCATCAAGGCCGGCCGCCACACCGTGGTCATTGGAAAGAAACGGCCAACCACTGGGATACCAGGGCCCATTACGAAACCACAGATCGAATCGCTTTGCTTCTTTGCATTTGTAAGGCATCACGACATCGATGACGTGATGACAAAGCCGCTCGAGGTTTGGCATTTTCTCCTCGGGCGTCGGAGGATCGATGGCGCCTTCTGGCTGACCGACCCACGAATTCAGATAGATCGTAAAAACTCCCTCTTCAAGATCCCAATTGGCACTGGGGCGAATGACATAGAAATGAACAAGGAGAGTCGCCGCCGCTCCGAATAGTGCGGAGATGGACAGCACAACATAGTAGCGTCTGGATTGACTCAAACGGCACCTGTTAAATTCTATCCTGCTACTATGCGAGAAGCATTCTGATCGCCCTGAGAAAATGTATCATTGAAAATGGATTTTGGCGGGAATGACGCGCGAATGACTCTGACCGTTGTCCGAGGAAGACCTTATGGCAGATTGCGCGTTGATGCAGCGTTGTATATCAGGAAATGTCCCTTGCGATTCACGTCCGGCAGAGGCGCCGGACGCTACGCAGATGCGCAAGCCGCTTTAGCCCGGATACGGCGCGGCCACAGCTCCGGGGTTGCCTTTGTCGATATTAACGAGGCGATAACTAACGTAGAATTGAATTCCGAGTACCGAGGTATAGGAAGGCCTTGGACACAACCAGGATCGAAAGGCACATGAAGGAGTAGGCAGGAAGGAAACAGACGTAATACGACCTAATGAATGTCCTCTGGACTGGCCTTTATCTGCTCAAGTCGCTCGCGAAGGTCGGATGGCAACGCGTTTTGAATGTCAGGCGAAATCAAATTAGCCGCCATCAGGTCTCGAATATGCGCGCGATCAATGTCTCGAAAGGACTGCAGCTTCGTCGCCAAAAGGCCTTCGAGATCAATAACTCGATATCCCGACTTCAAGCGAACTGCTCGATCCGGATCAGGTGCTGGGTGCGCATAGTGGGCTCGAATTTTCTCATTGCCCATCACGAGATAAACGCCACGGCTGGGTTTGGGATCCTCTTTGTCAACAAATACGGTAACCTGAAGTACCTCGGCTTGAACGAGATTGGTACCGGCCAATGCTCGCGATACGTTCGGCAGGTCTGATCGTCGAATCAGCACGTCGACGTCTTTTGTGAATCGGACCATGTCCTCGTCCACCGACGAGACCCACTCCGCAACAGCATTTCCTCCCACGACGGCATAGAGCACACCGGCTGCATCGAGTGCTCGTGTCGTGTCGCGAAGAAGCTTCTCAACTCGTTCGATGGCCACAAATGGAGCCCAGGATGTTCGACATGTTGATAACACAATTCAATTCTAGGGCACCAAAGCACCGGATACAATACATGACAGACGTCCGGCTCAGAGCATCGTTTGCACCCGCCCCAAGACCTTCTCGGGCTCTATTTTCTCTACCTCCACCCCCGACCGCTCCTTCACTTCCACCACGCCTTCCGCAAGCGCCTTGCGCCCAATCGTGATGCGAATCGGAATACCGATCAAATCGGCATCCTTAAACTTGAACCCCGCCCGTTCGTCGCGGTCATCGAAGAGCACATCGATCCCCGCGGCCGTCAGTTCCTCGTAGATCTTCTCCGCCGTATCGACAACATCCTTCTCCCGCGGGTCCAGCGAGATGATCTGCACCGTGAACGGCGCGATCGACTTCGGCCAGATGATGCCCACGTCGTCGTGGTGGGCCTCGATCGCCGCGGCCATGATGCGGTTGAGCCCGATGCCGTAGCAGCCCATGATGAGCGGCTTGGGCTTGCCGTCGTTATCCAGGAATGTCGCCTTCATGGCATCGCTGTACTTGGTGCCCAGCTTGAACACGTGGCCGACTTCGATGGCCTTCTTGAGGCTGATCGGCGAACCGCTGCCGGTCGGTGATAGGTCGCCTTCAACGACCGACCGCACATCGGCAGTCGTCACGTTCTCTCCGGTCAACGGAAAATCCCGGCCGGGGTTCACGTTGACCGCGTGGTAGTCGGTCTTGTTCGCGCCGGAAGCGCCGTTGCGCATCACCGCCACCGCCTGATCAACAATGAGCCGATAGGCCACGCCGGATTTGTCCAGCGTGTGCGGTCCGGCAAAACCGACCTCGGCATTCGTCAGCTTGCGAATCGTATCCGGCGCGGCCAATTCGAGCGTCATATCTGGAAATAATCGGCGAAGCTTATTCTCATTTACCTCGTGGTCGCCGCGAACACAGACAACAACGGCGCTAACGTACCATCCCGGAGTCTGCTTTCCTTGCGCATCGGAATGGGAAACGCCGGATTCCCGAACTAACCGCTTGGCTTCCGCTCCTTCTTGGCTGAGTTTCGATTTGGATATCTCATGCACTTCATACACCAGCGTCTTGATCATCTGCGACGGCTTCGTCTTCAGAAACGCCGTCACCTCCTCGATCGTCCGCTGGTTCGGCGTATGCACCTCTTCGATCGGCTTCATCGCCGACTCGTCCTGCGGCAGCGGCGCACACACCGCTCGCTCCGTGTTCGCGGCGTAGTCACCGTTCTCCGAAAGCGCAACGAAGTCCTCGCCCGCGTCGGTCAGCACCATGAATTCGTGCGACGCGTCACCGCCGATGGGCCCGCTTTCCGCCTCGACGGCGATGTACGGCAAGCCGCAGCGGGTGAAGATGCGACAATAAGCGTCGTACATCTTCTTGTAGCCCTCGTCGAGGCTCTCCTTGTCGCGGTGGAAGCTGTAGGCGTCCTTCATCAGAAACTCGCGCGTCCGCAGCACGCCGCTCTTGGGCCGCGCCTCGCCACGGAACTTCACCTGAATCTGATACAAATTGACCGGCAGGTTCTTGTAGCTGTTCAGATAGGCCCCGGCGATCTCCGTCACCGGCTCCTCATGCGTCGGACCGAGCACCGTCTGGGCGCGCCAGTCCGACTCGTCGCCCTCCTTCACCGGCCGCAGCCGAAGCAGCACATCGCCCATCGCCGCCACGCGCCCCGTCTGCTGCCACAATTCGATCGGGTGCATCACCGGCATGTGCAATTCGATCGCACCGGCCCGGTTCATCTCGTCGCGGACGATTTCCTCGACCTTGCGCAAAGCTCGATAGCCCAGCGGCAAGTAAGAATAGATTCCGGCGGCGAGTTGGCGAATCAGCCCGGCGCGAAGCATCAACTGATGCGAAGCGACGACGGCATCCTTGGGGACTTCCTTGGTGGTGGGGATCAGATAACGAGACCAGCGCATGCACGGCACCTCAGGGTGAAAATCTATAGGTCGTCAGAATCGGCCATTAGTGCATGAACGCCGCAATTTCGCAAGGCGGCGACGGCATGTCAGGACCAAGACGGCGCCGACCGCATTACCCGCCGACTGGAATCGTCAGGACCGGGCCCGGGCCGGCTTCGACGCCCGCCTGCAGCGAACCCAATTGAGAGAGCAACGTGAATGTCGATTTTGAGGCCAGGTCATCGTCTGCGATATAGAACCAGTAGCCGCGATACTGAACCGCCACTGCGGCGTTCCTGGGCTGCAGCCGCTGGGACTGGATTCGCAAAAGATCACCGCTCACGGCGTTCCAGTCGAAAGGCTGGCCATCCTCCGTGCGGGTCTGTGTGACGAGGCCGCCGCGCTCGTGGGCTTTTGGGATGTCGACATTCTGTGAGACATAAAACATGGTGCCCAATAGCGCGCGGGAAGCAATGAAGACGCGCTGAAACCCGGGCGGATTCGGCTCGCGATTCACAACCTCGGTCCCGATGAAGACCACCTCGAATCGATTCTTCCCCGGTGCGAGATTCAGGATGTCTATTAACTCACGTACTTCCGGGCTATCCGCCGCCAGTTCCGCGATCTGCAGTTCAATGCGGCTCTTCGGGCCGCGCAGGACGAAACCGGTGCCATCCTCGGATTTGCGCAGGGTGAAGCCCTCTTTGGCAGCGAGAACAAGATCCTCTCCCTGAATCGCGGCCGGCGGGATCGCATCCGAAAAATCGGAATCCTCGGACACATATCCGAACGCAATCTGGCGACGATCCTGCAGCGTCTGAATGAGCTGGCACACGCGGCGAAATTCACGATACGCAGGCGCATTCCTGGGCGTCGGGCCGCTGGCCGACGTCGCGTTGTCGACGCCGTTGATACTCTGAACGCACAACCGCAGGACGCGATCCGCTCGCCAACCCGATCGTTGCAGCAGCAGCAGCGTGTCCAGGCCGACGGGGGTCATCAGCTGTCGGACGAATTTCTGCCCCTGCACCGGGGAAAAGATTACGGTCGGCCGATCGGCGAATGAGAAGCCGCCGCCGATTTCAAGTGAGTCCGGGTTGATCGGATAGGGACCGACGTTCTCGTTCAGTGTTCCGAGCGCGTCGGTACTCTGCCGGAACTCAAATTGCGCCGAGACGCTGCCGACGTCGAGCACAAATGGAACGTCGCGGTATCTCAGTCGAACGAGGTTAAGCAGAATCTGTTCGTTGCTCGTCTTGCTGATCACCTCGTTGTAGCGCCAGCGGCTTTCGGAAAGCGCCGTCGGCCCCAGGACGCATCCGGCAAGAAGCGATGCCGGGAGAACCATCCAATAGCACGGCAAACTATTCAATCGAATTCGCAATGGGCTGCTCCGGAATTGGTAGTAAAACAGTGTGTTGGTGCGCGACCGTCTGCCTCCGCAATGAGGCCGCCCTGATCCGAGCCGCCGTCGCTGCGCCAAATGTACTGATGAGAATCAACGGGTCGTCGGAATCACCCTATTGTGCAGAAATTTGCCGATTTCGCAAGGTGGAAACCGCTTGGCGGGATTCATGAACTTACCAAGCCATTGCAGGCGTGATGCCATCGCCGCATTGTTCAGCGCTAATACTCCGATTCCGGGCGTTCCTTGCCGCTGTCGAGGTCGGCGTCCGGATCGACGGTCATCTCGTCGGTCACGAACGTAGCGGCGATGGTCTTTGATTTGCAAAAAGCACCGAGCACGTCGATGACTTCCGCATACGGAACCGCAAGCGACTCAGGCTTTCCCTCGGCGCTCAACTCGAATCGATCTCCGAGAAAACGAACCAACTCCGCGACGTTCAGCGGCCCGTCCAGCTTCGGAGATGTCTGTCCGTTGGCGCGGTTCTTATATATGACGGAAAGCTTTTCGTCCTTCGCCTGCGCCGTGATGAGCAGGTGAAGGAAGCGATCGTCGTTGCGGTACTGCAGGTCGGGAAAAATCGCCGGCGGATCGCAGCGCATCTGACGGCCGAAAAGGGCTATGCGCGGCGAACCCAGCCGCTGCACATAGACCAGAAACGGCCCCCCGCTGTCCAGCACGTCGAGGACCGCGTTGTCCCGGTCCAGGACGTACGACTCTACTGTCGGGGTCGCATGGCGTCGGATTGCCAGATACGCGCGGATGCGAATGTCGGTGTCAGTGTCATCCAGGATCTTTCTCAGCACCTCGCCGGCAGCGGACATGTCCGTGGCGTAGCCGAGTTCGTCAATCGCCTGCACCCGATAGGGACTCTTGAGGTTCTGTGCGTGTCGACCGACGGTCCGCATTCCTTCCTTGTCGCCGAGTCGAAGACCTGTACGACCGGCGAAGAAGCTGATCTCGGGCGACTCGGTCGCATAATGCTTGCGAATATGCGGTAGCGCGAGCTTGCCAATGGCCTCCCAGGCCAGGCCGATGGTCTCGTACTCGGCATCGGAATCGGTGATCTCCTCGCCCAGCTCCCGGGCGCGCTGCTCCAGGAACGGCGTACTGCCGTTGATCGTCGTATGCATGATCCGCTCGAGGAAGATGCGCTTTCGGTCGTCGGATTCGTCGGGAATCTTCAGATCGAGGGAACCGGCGCTCATGGCGTCGGCAATTGGGTCAACGACTGAGTAGCGGCTGTTGATCCGATTCTCGATCTGCTGTGCGACGCTGTAGCGAGGGTCGGTGAGCATCAGGCGTATCTTCCGCGGCTCCCTGACGATGCCGCCGCCGAGGACCATCCCCTTGCGCAGGTCAACATTCGACGTCGGCCGTCCGGCGCGGTCGAAGGGACTGACGAACACCGGCCCATCGGCGCGGGCGAGTATCTTGCCCTCGATGATTCCCTGCGGTGTCTCGGCGAAGAGCTTCAGGTCGCACAGCACGAGGCGGCCGCCGACGAGCGACTTGGCCTGGGCACCCATCGCGTCGATGACCACGTCGAAGCGGTCGCCCTTCTTCGCTCCCGGCTTGATCCAACCTGAGACGGCGACGATCGCGGAGTCCTTGCTGCCGAGGATGTCTCCGGCGGGCATGCCCGGCTCGCCGATCTCCTGCATCCGGCGGATTTCCTTGACGAGGTAGTCCTTTACGACCTTGGGCCCATCGGCGCCGCCGGAATCGACGAGACCGGTGACGAGGCCGTATCCGTTGACGCGGAGCAGTCGCAGGCCGTCAATCGTGACGAGTTGGCCGATGGTGCCCTGGAGACCCTTGCCGCGCGAGTCCATGACCGGCGCGGGGGCGGGCTGCTCGCCCTTTTCTTCCCACTGCGACCAGAACTGGTTCCATTCTTCCTTGTCGCCGCATCCGGCGGATGCCATCGACGCGAGAAGGATCGACACCCCCAACAGGAGAGAATTGATTCGACGGAATGAACGAGGACGCATGGGCGGGCAACTCCAATCGCACGGGGGTTCCGACTTAGGATTTATCGGCATTTGCATCGGGCGTGCGGCCGGTGGGAATGTTCTAACTATAGGAGCGGCATCGCCGTTAAGTGCCGATCCCGCAATCCTGACTGATTATTCAGGAATCAGATGTCGAAGTCCAGCCCGGGCCCAGCGACGAGTCGCTGC
Organism: Planctomycetia bacterium; assembly: GCA_015075745.1. Taxonomy (NCBI): domain Bacteria; kingdom Pseudomonadati; phylum Planctomycetota; class Planctomycetia; species Planctomycetia bacterium. The sequence continues at coordinate 3,387,888 of JABTTW010000001.1, read as the reverse complement.
TTGGGCGGGCGGACGGTCAGTTCCGGCGGTGAGGTCGTCACGGTGCATCCGGCCGGGACGCTCGACGTCAGGAAGGTGGAGCCGCCGATGGTGCAGCCCTCGCCGAGGATGGTGTCGCCGCCCAGGATGATGGCGTTGGCGTAAATGGTGACGTTGTTGCGAACCGTCGGGTGGCGCTTGTAGCCGCGGACCATTCGGCCGCGCTCATCCTTGAGGAAGGACAGGGCGCCGAGCGTGACGCCCTGATAGATCTTCACGTTGTCGCCGATTTCCGTGGTCTCGCCGATGACGACGCCGGTGCCGTGATCGATGAAGAAGCTGCGGCCCATCTTCGCGCCGGGGTGGATGTCGATGCCGGTCTGCTTATGGGCCCATTCCGACATGGTTCGCGGCAGGACGGGCATCTGCATTTCATAGAGCTCATGGGCGTAGCGATAGACGGTGATGGCCAGGAGTCCGGGATAGGCGAGGATCACTTCGTCGGTATTGGCCGAAGCGGGATCGCCGTCGTAGGCGGCCTGAACGTCATAGGCGAGAACGTCGCGAACAGCCGGGATCTGTCCAAGGAAGGCCAGGGTCAGTTCGCGCGCCTTGGCGTCGAAGGGCAGGGCCTGGCCGGTGGGTCCGTTGGGGTCGTAGTTACCGCTGACTTCGTTTGCGTGGCACAGCGAGCGGAACATCTGCAGGTAGAGCTTTTGGGCGAGGCGCGGCAGCAGGTCGCCGACGTGGTAGCGGACATTCTTCGTCGATAGATTCTGCCGGCCGAAGTAGCCGGGATAGGACACTTCCAGGAGCATCTCGATGATCTCGACGATCTCACTGTGGCTGGGGAGGTATCCCCGATCGATGTGCCGCGTGCGCGGATCGGAGGCGTAGTTCGCGACGATCCGATCGACGAGGTCCTGCAACTGGTTGTCGAGGTCGAATTCACCGATCATGCGTCGATTATACACCTCCCCTCGGACGCGGACCATTTGGCCTGACAACGCCCGATATGCCTTTCGGATGCACTGCGCCAACGGCGTCTGGACGAGGAATTTTCTGGAAAAGCCAAGGTGACATACGGTGACACAGGCCTTGCGGGAATTGTGCCAACACAAGTGGCGGGCATGTGTTGGGGCCGGGCGAGATTTTGGTGAAAAATGATGAAAAGGGGCCATGGGGTCGAGGGGGCAAGGGGTCGAGGGGAATGCAATGGCAGCGACACCGACTGAGATGGACGGTCTGCCGAGAATGTGACAGAGATCGGACGATTCTGGTACCGCTTGCTGACGGGCGCGGCTCGGATCGGGAGCGGCGGCACGCGCGTAAGTCGTGCAAAATCGAAGGTGACATAAGGTGACACAAGCCTCTCGGAAATCGTGCCAACACATGTGGCGGGCACGAGTTGGGGCGACGCGAGTTTCAGGTAGTTTTTCTGTGAAACAGGCCTGACATTCAGAGTATGGCTGGATGGGGTTTGTTTCGTGAGTTTTGCCATAACACAGGCCGCCTTCGTGGAGATATTCTTGCTCCGCGTTCGCGCCTTTTGGAACGGTACGGCATACTTCCGAGGACCATCAGGCGGTGAAAGAACGGCCAGATGTTTTGAGAGAGAGACAAACAACGACTCACGCCACGAACGCTTCCGGACCATCGTCCGAGGCCCCATCGCACGCCTCTTGTCAGGTGTGGAACTTCTGTCACGCCATCCAGGCCAAGATAATCCTCGATCCCTTCCTGAGCAGCGGCGTTGCCGTCACGAAAGCTATGCGATTCGCCGGCATTGAGCGCGATCCGTTCTAAATTGCGCCTTGCGGCGGATCGCCGAGGCCAGCCCGAAACCCGCCTGAAGACCACTGTTGGCCGATAATTCGCCCAGTGGTTCTTGCAGTGTGAGTAGTGTCATGTTTTTTATCAAGAAAACTTGACATATCGACCGACATTACCTATTCTTAGAACATGGACAGCAAGGCCGCATCCCTGACCGGCCGCACCGCCACGCTCATTCGCAAGCGAATTGAGAAGGGCGGCGAACGCCTATGGCGACTTGACGACTTTCGCGACCTCTCCCCCATGGCAGCAGCACAGGCGCTTTCGCGCTTGGCGAGGCAAGGAGCCATCGAGCGGGTCAGCAAGGGTATCTACTATCGATCCCGGAAGTCGGCTTTCGGCAGGAGCCGTCCGAATCCCGCTGCCATCCGCAAGCTGGCAACAAGCCGCAAGACTGTGTTCCCTTCCGGCATCGCCGCCGCGAGTCACCTGGGATTCACGACGCAGAACCCGCGACGCGCCGAACTCGCCACCACCGCGCTGAGCCTTCCCCGAAAGCTTTTCGGCGAGGATGCGCTCATTCACACGCGCCGACCCGAGGCGTGGTCGCGGCTTTCCGCGACCGACGCGGCAATTCTTGACTTCCTGCGCAGCGGTGGCAAAACGGGTGAGCTATCGGCGAAGGAGACCATCGAACGGATGCGAACGCTGCTATCAGAACCCGGCCGATACGCGGGGCTAATCGCCATTGCGGACACCGAGCCACCGCGGGTGCGCGCAATACTCGGCGCGTGTGGCGAAATGCTTCGCCGACCTGATAAGGAACTTAATCGCCTGAGAAAATCGCTGAACCCGTTTTCGCGTTTTGATTTCGGGATCTTCGCGACGATGCCAACCGCGAAGAACTGGCAGGCCAAGGGCACGCGCTGATATGCGGCTATTCGAGCATCCGGACTTCGAGCAGGCCATCCTCCAGGCGGCGGAACATTTCCGCGCCCGTGGCCTGCGCCCGGCCTTCATCGAAAAGGATTATTACGTCACCGAGGCGCTCCGCGCCGTCGCCGAAGCGGCCGGCGACAAGATCATTTTCAAAGGCGGCACAAGCATTTCCAAAGGCTGGAACCTAATCGAGCGATTCTCGGAAGACATCGACATCTTTCTCGACCCAGAGGCGTTCACGCCGCCGCTGGGCAAGAACGGTATCGACCGCGAACTGAAAACACTGCGCGACGCAGTCAAGCGACATAAGGCATTTACGTACATCAACCCGGACAAGCCGACAACAATCGGAGGCTTCGGCCGAAACGACGCGTTCTCGTACGCTCAAAGATTCGGCGGACCGGGCGAAGTCCCCAACCGAATCCTGCTGGAGGCCGGAGCGGCCAGCGGAAGGGAACCGACCGAGATCGTACAGATTTGTTCATACTTGGCCCAGTTCCTCAAGGAGACAAACCACACGCTGGGAGCCGAGGACGAGCAGCCGTTCTCGATGCGACTCCTTCACTTCCGGCGCACGTTTGTCGAGAAGATGTTTACCATTCACGCCAAGGTCGAAATCTATAAGCGCGACGGCCGACCTATCGGCACTTATGCCCGGCACTACTACGACCTGTACCAACTTGCCGGACAGCCTCAGGTTCGCGCCATGCTCGAATCCGAGGAGTACGCGAGGATCAAGAGCGATTACGACCGAATCAGCAGGGCGCACTTTGAACGCGACTATCTTCCGCCTGAGGGCATGAGCTTCGCCATGAGCGATGCGCTGTACCCGACCGGCGACTTGCTTGCCGCGATCCGCAGGGACTACGAGGCGCAATGCCGAGTCCTTTGCTTCGGAAGTAGCCCGTCGTGGGACGACGTACAGGGGCGCTTCGCCGAATTGCAATCACTTCTTTAAGCTGCCGTTACCTCAGTTTGCCTGACCACCGTCGCAATCGGGCATTCGGCCGAGGAAATACCTTGACTCTTGATGCGACTTTGTCGGTATTCCGTCGTAACGGCTCATTCACATCGAAAGCCTCCAGCAATCGATCATCGCGCATATGCAGTTCCCAAGTGGTTTACCGGCAAAACACTGTCGAGCTGTGACGATCCTGATTGCGCCCATTTCGGAAAACAATACGCCCGGATGCCCCGTGCAATGTGCGTCGGGAAATCGTTATGCTATTCCGGCACGGCGTCTATTCGGCATTTGGATGAGCGTCTTTTCGGCCGTGCGGGAATCGGGTCACACTCCATGAGCGATCGGCTTTGCAGAATGCAGATGATGATCGCTTTGCCATACGGTGTCGTGGGGGTGTTCTACTTTTCTTTTGGACTCTGTCAGGATTTCAAGCTTTCCAAAGACAGTCTTCAATTCGCATGCCTTATGGGAACCCTATTTGCAAGCCTGACTGTGCTCAGCGTTTGGAGACGATACGTCCACTGGTCCGGGCTACGCGTATCTTCGACTGTTGCCTTGTCACTTTTAATGATCGGTCAAGTTGTCGTTTGGAAGCCGATTTGGTCAACGACGCAGTGCGCAGTCGAGGAATATCAAAAGTTCGGTCAGTCGGGTTCCTGCCTTGGTCTTTGGATGGGAAGCTGCGCACTGGTCTGGTGGGCGGAATACTTCGCCAGGACTTGGCGGCAGAAGGACGTCTTCTCGAATAGGAGGCATCGAATGAATCTGGATAGCGCCCGTCTCATGATTGCGTGGTCACTCGCATTTCTCCTTCCCGGCTTCTTTTTTCTGAGCTGGGCCGGTCTGGAAATCTTCACGTCACTATCAGAGGAAACCGAGGCATTCATTTGCTACGCAGTTTGTGCCCTCATGGCGATCGGAACTTGGCTAACGCTCTGGCGCAAACGAATAGCATGGGAACTCAAGACTGTTGTGTCGACGGCTGCGCTGGTCCTGATCTTTCTGCTTTCTTCCGCGACTGTGCTTCTGCCGAGAAATCCTGTCTCACTTCCCGGCCCCAACCCCGTGCTCTACACAACGATTCGATGGACATTTCCCTTGCTCGCCGCCGCACTGTGGTTCGCCGGCACCGCATGGCTGTGGCGTTCCGATCGCATCGACCTTCCGGCCGGACTGGCGTCAGAGAGCGATCTATCTAGATTCGTTCGATGCGGCAGTTGCGGATACAGCCTCGTCGGCCTGCGCGAGGTCCGGTGCCCCGAGTGCGGGTGGGCATCGACCGTTGATGAGGCGGTTCGCCGGGGATTGGCCGAGTTCATTGAGCTGCGCGGGACCGCCGTCATGTCGTGCAGTGCCGCATCCTGATCGGATTTTACGCGGTTCATGCTTTCGAATGATTGAGCGGATAGGGAGTCGCTGGCCCGCTTCCTTACGGGCGCGGCTCGGATCGGATCGGATCGGATCGGAAATTGCCGGGGAATGGCCGAGTACATCGAACTGCGCGGGGCCTCCGCGACGTAGCAGAAGGGGGTTTCTTTCGCGGGGCGTCCGAAGCGTGTATAAGGACCGCATCGGCCGCGCAGCTTGCGAGGCCCCGGTTGGCTCATAAGTACACGCACGCGATGGACTTTCAATCACTCGGCAATACCAGCGTCGTCGGCCTTCAATGGGGCGATGAGGGCAAGGGGAAAATCGTCGATCTGCTCACCGAGCACTTCGACGTTGTCGTCCGTTATGCCGGCGGGGCCAACGCCGGGCACACCGTACGGATCGGCGACGAGAAATTCGCCCTGCACCTGATTCCCAGCGGCATGCTGCGGCCGAATGTGCTCAACATCATCGGGCCCGGCGTCGCCGTGGACCTGGACATCCTGCTGCACGAGATCGACGGGCTTCGCCGGCGCGGCGTGCATGTCGGCGAGAATCTGCGCGTGTCCCGCCGGGCGCATCTGGTCATGCCCTACCACAAGAAGCAGGACCGCCTCGGTGAGGCGCGGCTCAGCGATGAACGGAAGATCGGCACGACGGCCAAGGGGATCGGTCCCTGCTATGCCGACAAGATGCTGCGAACGTCGGCGCTACGCGTCGGGGACCTTTACTATCCCGAGGACTTTCGAGAAAAAGTCGAGGCCATCGTCACGGATCGCAACACGGTGTTTGCCGCCCTTTACGGCGACAAAGATGCGCTGGCCCCCCACCAGATCGCCGAACAGTGGCTGGGCTTCGCCCATTTGATCGCGCCGCACGTCAGCGACACGACTCTCCTGCTGCACGACGCGATTTCCGAGGGCAAGCGCATTCTCTTCGAAGGCGCACAGGGCAGCCTGCTGGACATCACGCACGGGACCTTTCCCTATGTGACCAGCAGCACCTGCACAGCCGCCGGCGCGGCCCCGGGTGCCGGTGTCGCCCCGTCGGCGATCAACAGTTACGTCGGCGTCGTGAAGGCTTATTCCACGCGCGTCGGCAGCGGGCCGTTTCCCTCGGAGCAGGACAACGCCACCGGCGATCTCATCCGCGAGCGGGGCCACGAATACGGCACCACCACCGGCCGGCCGCGGCGCTGCGGCTGGTTTGACGCATTTGCCACGAGGTACAGCGTACGACTCGGCGGGATGACGCAGGTCGCGGTCATGCACCTCGACACGCTCAGCACGCTCCCCGAGCTGAAGATCTGCACGGGCTATCGCCACGAGGGCGAGATGCTGCGGATTTTCCCCGCGGATATTCGCGTCCTTGAAAGCGTGGAGCCGATCTTCGAGACGTTCCCAGGTTGGCCGGGCGAAATCGCCGGAAGCACCCAGTTCGATCAGTTACCCGAAGCGGCGAAGAACTATCTCGATCGCCTCGAAGAGCTGCTCGGGGTGCCGATCACGCTGGTGAGCACAGGCCCGCAGCGCGACGCAACACTGCACCGAGAGTCGAAGATTCGATCGTACCTGTCGCACCTCCGGTCGCCGGGAAAGGTCGGTGGCTGATGCCGTGGGTGGAGCCGATTGACCCGCAGGTCGCCCTGGGCGTTCCGCGCGAGCGCGTGCCGAATCACATCGCCATCATCATGGACGGCAACGGCCGCTGGGCGAAGCGGCGCGATCTGCCGCGCATTCGCGGACACGAGGCCGGCGCTGACAAGGTGCAGGAGATCGTCCGGCGCTGTTCGCGGCTGGGTGTCGGGTATCTGACGCTTTACTCCTTCAGCACGGAGAACTGGAACCGCCCCCCGTCGGAAGTCGCGCACCTGATGCGGCTGTACGTCGAGTACCTCATCAAGGAGCGGGCCGAGATCATGGAGAACGGCGTGCGGCTGGTGCAGGTCGGTCGGCGAAAGGGCCTGCCGGATGACGTGCTGCACGAACTCGACGAGACGATGCGCATGTCGGCGGGCAACCCCGGCATGACCTTGTGCCTGGCGCTGAACTACAGCGGCCGGGCGGAGCTTACCGACGCGGTGCAGGACATCGCCGTTCGCGTGAAGTCGGGCAAGCTTTCGCCGGAGGAGATCACCGAGGGCACCATCACCGATTCGCTCTACACCGCTGGCATTCCCGACCCGGACCTGCTCATCCGTACGGCGGGCGAGATGCGGATCAGCAATTTTCTGCTTTGGCAGATCAGTTACGCGGAGCTGTTTGTGACCGAGACGTGCTGGCCCGACTTTGGCGCCGACGAACTGGACAGGGCCATCAAGGATTACGCAGGCAGAGACCGCCGCTTCGGCCGGGTTTGAGTTTTAGGCCCTACGATTGCTTCTCAAATTCATCGAGAAGCTGCTGATAGAGCGATGGGGCCGCTCGAAAAGTTGAAGCCTTAAGTTTTGTCAGCACGGTGGGCAGGTCGAGCAACCGTTGTCTTGCCGCGTCACGAATCACGGCCAAAGTACCGGCAACCTTAAGTCCAAGCGAGGCGGCAATCTGTCGCCCATCGCGATCATCCATCAGCAATCGATCGGCATGTACTTCTTGGGCAAGCGAAATCGCCGCGGCTTCGCCCAAATCCAACTGAAGTGCCGAGTCGATTCTTGCGGGGCTTCGCACATCAAGCCAATTTGGTGGAGATGCGGCCCAACTGCGGACCCGCTCCGGGGCACTCTCTGAAAGGAGCTCATCTAGAACCTGAGTTGGAATGAGAATACGGCCGTAGAGCCTGGGAAGTAATCCGTCGGCTTCAACAAGAATCAGATAATTTACGGGAGACGTATCCGCGACAATCAGCATGATTGACGCGCCGCCTTAAGGGCTTCACTTTCATTAACGACGTCTTCGAAGGTCTGATCGAGGTAGACGCCTCGTGCATGCAGCAACTCATCGAGCCGGAAACGATCAAGCCCGAGAATATTTGCCAGCCGGTGACGACTGATCACATTACGCCGGTATAGTTCAATGGCAAGAGACTGCCTGGCTACTTCGTCGAGATTGCTGATCTGACCACGAATGCACTCTTCGATTTCGTCGGGTAAGTCGAATCTGACGGTCATGGCTGCACGTCCAACCTGGAAACCAAGAATATCCTAAAACCTGTATCATCACATGCTAGCAAGGGTCGATGAGTCAAGTCAATCGTGACGTGATTTCACGTGTCGGATCGCGGATATGCCCTGTTTCCTTGCGAGTCCGCGGAGGCGCTCGCCTTGATCCGCGTGCCTCCATAGAATCTCCGACATGTTTCCAACAGTTGATGAACAACTATCGCTATTGATGCGCGGCTGCGAGGCTGTGTACACGGAGAAAGAGCTGCGCAAGCGTCTTGAGAAGAGCCGCGAGGCGAAGAGGCCGCTGCGCATCAAGCTGGGCATGGACCCCACCGCGCCGGATATTCACCTGGGCCACTCCGTCGTCCTGCGCAAGATGCGGCAGTTTCAGGACTGCGGCCACAAGGCCGTGCTGATCATCGGCGACTATACCGCGCGTATCGGCGACCCCACGGGCAAGACGAAGGCCCGGCCGACCCTCGACGAGGCGACGATTAAGCAGAACGCCGAGACGTATTTTCAGCAGGCGGGCCATGTCCTCGATACGCGGCCGGAGAAGCTGGAGATTCGCTACAACAGCGAGTGGCTGGCGAAGCTCACGTTTGCCGACGTTTTGCGGCTGACCAGTCACATGACGGTGCAGCAGATGCTCCAGCGCGAGAACTTCAAGCTGCGCATTTTGGACGAGACGCCGATCATCGTGACCGAGATGATGTACCCGCTGATGCAGGCGTACGACTCGGTCATGATCGACGCTGATGTTGAGCTCGGCGGGACCGATCAGACTTTCAACAATCTGTGCGGTCGCGATCTGATGGAGAAGCACGGCAAGCCGCCGCAGCTCGTGGTCATCATGCCCATCCTCCGCGGCCTCGACGGCGTGGAGAAGATGAGTAAGAGCCTCGGCAACTACGTCGGCCTCACCGACACGCCCAAGGACATGTTCGGCAAGACGATGAGCATTGCGGATTCGCTTATGAAGGAGTGGTACACGCTGCTGACCACGCTGCCGGACACGGAGATCGAGACGATCACCGACGCGACAAAGACGCACCCGCGCGAGGCCAAGGTCCGCCTCGCCAAGCAGGTCGTCGCCACCTACTACGACGCGGCGGCGGCTGATCGCGAAGAAAAACTGTGGGAAGAGGTATTTCGCGACGGCGGCCTGCGGGATGACATCCCGACCATTCAAGTGCCTGTCGCCGAGTGTGAGGCCGACGGCACGATTGGGCTGCCGAAGCTGATGAAGCTGCTGGACCTCGCCCCCTCGACCAGCGAAGCCCGGCGTTTGATCCAGGGCGGCGGCGTCAGCGTCGATCGGCAAAAGCAGACCGATCCGCAGGCGAAGATCACGCCGACGGATGGCATGCTGATTCAAGTCGGAAAGAGAAAGGCCGCGCGAATCGCGCGGCCTTGAAGATTCTTTAGTTTGCTAAGAAACCCGCCGAACTCAGCGAGGGTTGACCTGAACGATGGGCGGCACCACGTCTTCGACGATCTCGCCTGCCTCCTGGAGCAGGTCGCGGGCCCGCATGATCGAGCCTTCGAGCTGACGGACTTCAACATCCGACGGCGGCCGACCGGAGTTGAGCAGGTCGGCGCGCTTTTCGATCATGTCTTCCATCTTGATGCGGATGGTGGCGTAGATCATGTTTTCCGCCTGGGCCCGACGGGCGGCGTCGTCCTCGATGGTCAGCGGCTTCTGCGCTTCCCATTCCGGCTTGGCCTCGGGGGCGGAGGCCGTCTTGACGGCGGGCGCCGGCTGGGCGGGAGGGGCGCTCGCGGTCGCTGAATCGTTGACATTGGTCTGGGCAGGCGTCGCAGTTGTGGACGCTTGCGGGGTCGCGGCGGCGTCCGTGGTGGACTCGGTTGACGAACCACCGTCCTGACTGCAGCCCGCTGTGACCAATGCGGAGCTGACCACAAGGACCCATGCGAACATCTGGTTTTTCGTGACGCAAAGCTTCATGCGTGTTCCTCAAATTCCATGGCGAATGTTGTTATTTATCGGTGGACCGGGCTACCGCCGATCACTACTTTTCGCCGCCGCTGTCCGCGGTAACACCGGGTGAGCCGGCGGATCCCGGCGCGGCTGCGCTCTCGTCGGGCTTTTTCCAGTCGGCGCCTTCGGGCCGGGTTACTTCAATCTTTGAAGCGATGAGCTTGACCTCGCTGGATGACTTGTCGCGGTATCCGTAGACCGTGACCTTGTCGCCTTGCACGACGTCTTCAAGCTTGTGACTTCGGCCGTTGATCCAGACTTCGGCATCGGGCTGGACACTGCCCGTGAGCGTTATTTCCTGGCCCTCGGGGTTGACGTAAATCATGGAGACGCTGTTGTTCTTCAGATCGATCGTCTTGGCGACGCCGACGATCGTCTTCATTTTCGGCGCTTTCTTGCTGTCGTCTCCGCAGCCGGAGAGAAGAACAAACACGAGGCTGCAGAGCAGCGCCGAGGTCAGTCGAAACCGAACTTGATTCATTTGCATGTCGAATTCCCGATCCATCCGCCAGGGCATAGCGGCCAACTAAGGCCGCAGCCAACCGGCAAACCCGATACTGTAGTCCCTTCCCGGCGTTCGATCAACCGCCCCGGGCCGATGGGGACGTTTACAACTTAAGCGATGAGCAATACTTGCACCAGCCAAGTTGACAGTTGCCGAATTCGCCGGACCATGCGGTGCGTGATGACAGACACCACGCCAGTCGAGCCCGATCCGGCGGTTGCCGAGCCCGGCCCGATTCGGACCTCCAGCCTTGGGCGATTGTGGTTCGGATTCGCGGTGGCACAGGCGATGCTCGTGTGCCTGTGCCCGCTTCTGGCGCGGCTGATCTGGCTGCCGTTTTACTTCGGACTGTTTTTCTTTCTGGTCGGCGGGCTACTGGTCGGCGCGGCGACGTTTCGGCTTGCCCGACCGATTCGACCGATCGGCAGGGGGCCGCTTCTCGGCGGGGCGCTCGTTGTCGGCGTCGTGACGTTTGCGATCGCGACGGGCTTTGAATGCCGGCACTTCGCGAACACCGTCTCCGACCCGCCGAAGTTCGCGACGGCCCGCAATGCCGTGGTGCGCGCCGGCGGTTCGCTGCGGGAGTTCGAAGGCCGCGCCGCGGACGCATTCATTCGAGAGATTACGACGAAGTACGCGAGCATCGGGCCGCTCGCTTACGCGCTGTGGACCATCAAGTCCGGCAAGATGACGCTCGTCGTGGACGGGCAGTCGGAAACCATCTCGACCGATCATGCCGGGTGGGCGTGGCTGGTGCGGGCCCTGGCGGAGATTCTTCTTCTCGCAGGCGGACTGTGGTCGAGCATTGAGTCGCTGCGCTCGCCGACGCCGGTGAGCAACCTGATCGGTCCCGGCGAGGAATACGAAGAGTAGGGGCAACGTCAGGTGAGTCGGACGGCAACCATGGTGATATCGTCCGTCTGTGGATGATTGCGAACGAACTGCTTAATGGCGCGGCGCACGCGGAGAATGATCTCGTCGGGGGCTTCGGATCGGCAGGTGGCAAGTTGCTCCGCCAATCTGGGTTCGCCGAACTGCTCGCCGGTGGGGTTCTCGGCGTCCGGAACGCCGTCGGTGTAGAGCAGCAGCGTCAACGGCGTTCTTGAGCAGTCGATCGTCGCCGCCTGATACGGTTCGTCCGGTTCGATCCCGAGCGGCAGCCTGGCATCATCCACGAGAATGCGCTCTACCGTCTCGCCGCGAATGATGTAGGGCCCCATGTGGCCCGCATTGACGTAGGTGAACTTTCCCTTCGCAGGGTCGAGCAGACCGAATATCCCGGTAATGAACTTTGAGTCACGAACGTTTCGGCAGATCAGCTTGTTGAGCCCGACGATCGTCTTCACGAGATCGGCGTCCTGCATCATGGTGACGTGGACCGCGGCCTGAAGGTTGGCCATGAGCATTGCGGCCGGAGGTCCCTTGCCGGAAACGTCGGCGACGACAATGGCGATGAGCCCGTCGGGTCGAACGAAGAAGTCGTAGTAATCGCCGGACACTCTTTGCCCGGGATCGTTCAACGCGTCGATGGAAACGTTCGGCAGGCGCAGCGGCTCGGACGGGAACAACTGGGACTGAATCTCGCGAGCGAGTTGAAGCTGGGTCTCGATGCGCTGGCGCTGCTTCATTTCATCGACCAGCCGGACATTGGCCAGCCCCATCGCGCCGAGCCGGCCGAGTGCGGCGAAGAAGTCGATGTCCTCCTTGGTATAGCCGCCGGCACTCGTGACGCGGTCGCCGTACAGCACGCCGCGAACGCCCTGGAGATACTCCATCGGAACGCACATCGCCGAGCGAATCTGGCTGGCGATCATGCTCGCGGTCGGGTCGAAATCGGCGCCGGCGGTGTCGGTGATGAGGATGCGCTCGCCGTTATGCAGCGTGCGATCGATGATGCTGCGGGACAGACGGATTTCCGCGTCCGCCTCGCCGCGGAGGTTGCGGATGAGCACCCACTGGGGCGGCTGAGACGCTTCGCCTGACCAGACGGCGGCCCCGGCCCGCTCGAATCGCAGGTGATCGACGCAGATGTCGATCAACTCGCTGAGCAGTTCGTCACGCTCGAAAATACCGGTCAGGCGTTCGTTAAGTTCGTAGAGAGATTCGAGCCGGCGCTGAGCCAGAGTGACTCGTTCTTCACGTCCCCACACATTGGTGCTGGCGAATTCGGCGTCCTGGCGATTTTCCTGAAGCACGACCGATGGGCAGTCCGGGATGGACAGGCGAATCTCACAGCCGCCGATGCCGATCCGATCGAAATTCTTGACCGGGCTCTGAGTGATGGCCCGCTCGTTGAGCAGGGTGCCGTTCTTGCTCTGAAGATCCTGAATCCACATCGCCCCGCGATGATCGCGATACAGCCGGGCATGCCTGCGTGACGCCACCGCGTCGTCCAGGCAGACCTCACACCCGGCGTCGCGGCCGATGAGCCACTCGTCACCATTGAGGGGGACCGAAACGGTTCGGCCGTCGCCATAGCGGATTTGGAGTTGGGTCATGGGAACCGTTCTCCGTCAGGCAGACGCCAGGATTGATGCGGCGAGTCCGTCCAACTCGCGGACTTCGGGGACAAAGATTGACCACTGCCGTCCAATGACACATGGGTCATGATACAGTCGCCGTGTCGGCACCCAAAGTGGGCGCGACGACGCCCTTTGTTAAGCTCAAATTCAGTCACGCACCCTCGACAGCGATCGTAACTTATTGACAAACCTAACAATCGCGTGAGACTCCAGTTATGGGACGGAATGGTCCGATGTAGAGGTAGTGAGGTTCGGCATGGCGGCGACTCGCGCCCGGGCCGCGCAAAATCGGCCGGGCGGATCACTGTTGACGGGGAAGTTATCCTTGTCGCCGCGATCGCTTTGACCCAGAGAGATCAGAAAGCCTGCGCATGAATCCGCTGCTGTGCGAACGATGCGGTCGAAATCTTGAATCCGACGACGCCATCTCGATCATCGAGGGTGTCTGTTGTGCGTGTCGCCGCGCATCGGCCGACGCCCGAACGGGACGCCTGGCCGCCGGCGCCCCGCGCACCCCGCCTCCGGCCACGCCGCCCAGGCCGCGCCCTCATATGCTTACAGGTCAGGCGGCGATTCCTCCCCGACAACCCGTGAATCCGCCGCGCCCGACGATCGTGACGCCGATGGCCTCCGTGGAGCCCGGCGCAACTCATCGAACGCGCGCCCGGCGGCGCGATCTGCTGATCGGCGTGGCCTTCGGGATGATCCTGACCGTCGGCGCCACCGGTTTCATGATGTGGAAGAACTCGGAGCCAATCCAGCTTCGCCGGGCTGGCTCGGCCGAGCCGGTGCCGGTTCGCGTGACGGTCAAGCCCACCTGGGCGGAAGTAAAGCTCGATGAGAAGCCGATCGAATCGCCGGAAACAGACGGCGTCCTCAGTTTCACCATCCCGGCGGAGGGCGATGAGCTGCATTGGCTCAGCGTCTCTGCCGACGGGTATCACGCGGTGCGAAGGCCGCTCACGGTTTACGGGGGCGTCGGCGAATTGACCATCGAGTTGATCCGTAAGCCGATCAGCGTCTCGCTCAAGACGAATCCTCCCGCCGCAGACGTCTGGATCGACAACCAGCTCAGAGGCACCACGCCCGTTGAATTGACGCTGCTTCCCTGGGAGAAGACGAAGGTCACGCTCAAGCGGCCCGGCTACGCGTCGTTCACCCAGGAAATCATTCCTCCGGAGCGCGGCAGCAAGCTCGACCTGGAATTCCCCCTGGTGCCGAACGAATCGATGCTCCATGTTGCCTCCGATCCCCTCGGCGCTATCATCGCCGTGAATGGCCGCGTGGTGGGCGCTGCCCCGATCGATGTGCCGCTGGATTCGGCGAAGCAGGGCGACAAACTTTCCATCAGCGCCACCCTGGCCGGTTACGCCCAAGCAACGACGCAATTCGTCGTGCCCGGCGACGTGGGCAATGAGCCGCTCAGCACATTGTTGAAACTAACTCGTCCCAAGGCCGAACTGAGCATCGTGACCGTGCCTCCCGGCGCGGAGATTCGGCTCGATGGCCGGCCGATCGGGCGGGCACCCATCGTCGCCCCCTTTACGCCCGAAGAAATCGGCAACCGGGTGGTGGTTGAAGGCGTCATCCCCGGCACGCATGTCGGGAAAATGAGCGTCCAGGTTCCGCCGGCAGGTGAGCAGCAACAAGTCGTCCTGACTCTTGCGCCGTCCGGCAAGCGCGTCACCTACGTCGTCCTCTCCCCGACCGGAATCGGCACCGATCACGTCCTTTTGATGGACCATCTGGTCGAACAGATTCATCGCATGGAGCCGTCACAACGATTTGACATTCTGATCTGTACGTCGGACGGCGTTCGTCAGTGGCCGGATGACGGGGCCTTTGTGGCCGCATCGAGCGCGGAGAAGATTCGCGCCTACGATGTCGCCCGGTCGATACGGCCCTCTGGTAACGGACCGATCAACGATGTTGTGCCGGTGATTCGCCGCCTCCAACCGGACATCGTATGGCTCTTTGCCGCGGGGGAACTGACCCGCGAGGCGCTGGACCCCATCGCCGAGGCAGTCCGCGAGAATCGGGCGGTCATCAACATGGTCAAGGTGGAGGCGTCAGGTGACGAAGGTTGGCTTCGCCAGTGGACGCGGCTTCACGACGGCGTTGTGAGCTTCATCGGACCCGCCGTGACACGATCGGTCGCGCGAGATTCATCAGCGATCGACTGAGCCGCGAACCTGGGCCCGTCCTTAGTCCCGCCGCATCTGACTTTGTTCTTGACGACAACGGGGGGCCGATCTAGAGTCCGCACCAACACTTATCAAAGTCGGCACATCCGGTGCGACCGAAAGGATGCGACCATGTCCACGGATCACCGCTCCAGACGATTACCACGCCTCGTTATCGCCTTCGGCCTCTGCGCTTGCTGGCTACCAGGTTGCGGCGACCCGGTGTCTGATACAAAGCCGACCGGCGAGACTCTCAATAACCAATTCGGCGTCCGCGTCGATCGCAGCGAGAACGGCGCGGCACTGCAGGCTCCGGGTGGGCAGGACTCCGATTCGATCATCCCGCAGCGCGAGTTCGCCTTCAGCGTCGTCGGCTCCGCCCCGGTCTCAACAACCATTCTCAGTCCCGAGGGCCGGTCGGCCGCAAGCCAGGCGGCGATCATCGAGGCCCTGGGCTCCGCGATTCGCGAGACACGCAAGGCCCGCGGCCGCTCGACGACCGACTTCACCGCGAAGATCGGCGATCGTCTGACATTCACACAGAAGACCGACGGCGACTCGCGCGAGAGCACGGTTTGCCTGACGTATCGAGGCGTTGAAAACACGATCGTTGTCCGCGACGGCGTTCTTCGACAGCCGCCGGTCGATTTTCGGTTGATTCGGCAGCTTTTCGCGGAGACGAATGGCGAATTCTCCCTCCTGGGAACCGATCGCACGTCGCCCGACGGGATTGTGCTGGCGACCGTCGGCTGCTACGTGCCCGCCGGTTTCAGCGACGAACTCACCCCGCAAAACGTTGCTCAAGGCTCGTTGGAAGAGCCCTAATCAATCGGGATTCCTGCCGCAGTGCCCCGGTCCAAAGCTGCCACCCATGAGGACGTGTTTCCGCGCCCGCGCCATGCGCGCCGCGAGCGCGGCGATTTGTCGATCCCCAGGTCGGTGAGATTGACGGTCGATCTTTCGGACTCGTCGTTGCGCCGTCGCGCGACGGCGCTGATCAGGCAGACTCTTTCAACTCGCGGCGGACTCCGCTGCACCGCTTCAACCGGGAAACGGCAATCGACAAGCGTCCGCCTCATCATAGAGAAAGCACCCAGGCATCCCAGCGAGCAATACTATCGCCTGGAGATTCGCCCCGGACTGATCCGCATCGCGATCGCCGGCGAGGCGTCGCTGCGATGGGCATTGGCGACGTTGATGCAACTGCTTACTTCGGGATGTCGGCGCATCGCCGCGATGACCATCGAGGACTGGCCCGATTTTTCCGTGCGCGGGGTCATGCTCGACGTGAGCCGCGACAAGGTGCCGAGGCTGGCCGAGTTGTTTCGGCTGATCGACCACTTCGCCGACTGGAAGATCAACCAGCTTCAGCTTTACATGGAGCATGTGTTCGCCTACCGCGGACATAAGGAAGTCTGGCGCGATGCATCGCCTTTCACGCCCTCGGAAATCCGCAGCATTGACCGGCGATGTCGCCAACTCGGCATTGAGCTGGTGCCCAATCAGAACTCCTTCGGCCACATGGAGCGATGGCTCAAGCACCCGCGTTATGCGCCGCTTGCCGAGACGGACAAACCGTGGAAGACGCCGTGGGGCACGACACGCGACGATCCCACGACGCTGTGCCCCCAGGACCGGCGATCGATCCGGCTTGTCGCGGAGATGTACGATCAACTGTTGCCGAATTTCGGCAGCCGGCTGCTCAATGTCGGCTGCGATGAGACCTGGGAGCTTGGCCAGGGGCGCAGCAAGGCGGCGTGCGCGCGATTGGGCAATGGCCGCGTCTATCTCGAGTACCTGCTGAAGGTTTATCGTGAAGTCCGGCGGCGCGATCATCGGATGATGTTCTGGGCGGACATCATCATGCAGCACCCCTCGTTGATCCGGCGATTGCCGAAGGACTCGGTCGTACTGATCTGGGGCTATGAGGCCGATCATCCCTTTGCCGAAGAGTGCCGAAGCGTGCGCTCGACGGGCCTGGAGTTTTACGTTTGTCCCGGCACGTCGAGTTGGTGCAGTTTCGCCGGGCGCACCACCAACAGCAGCCAGAACCTGCGCGAGGCGGCGGTGCAGGGCCAGGCCTTCGGGGCGACCGGCTACCTGATGACCGACTGGGGCGACTATGGGCATCGGCAGTATGCGCCGGCGAGCTACGGTCCGCTGCTCTATGGCGCCGGCCTGGCATGGTGCAGGGCTTCCAACGACAAGATCGATGTGGCCGTTGAAGTTGATCGAACGGTTCTAAGCGACCCGGCCTGCGGGCTTGCCAAGCTGTGGGCTCAAGCCGGCGATGCTTACCTCGCGACCGGCGTGACGCTCAAGAACCGCACGGTGCTGTTTGGCGTCATGGAAAAGCAACTCGACGAGGTGGGCACGATCCCCGGCCTGACCGTCGCCGGGTTGCGAAAGGCCCAGGCGCGCATCACAAGCATCCAGCGGGCATCGAAGCGCATCAAGTGCAAGTCGGCCGAGTCGAAGGCGGCGATGGCGGAATTGAAACTCACGCTCCGCGTGCTCGCTCATGCCTGTCGGCGCGGCATATCGGCACTGAACCAGAAAAGGAAAAGCCTCAGCGGAAAGCTGACGGCTGAGCTGGCGAAAGACATGCGAGAGATTATCGCGGAGCATCGACGCTTGTGGCTGGTAAGGAACCGACCGGGGGGACTGCGATCGAGTGTGGGCTATTACCTGGACCTGCTCAATGAGTATGAGAGGCTGGGAGCGAAGGGGCCGACGACTTCATCGAGGCGAAGGCGATCAGCAGTCGTTCGTCGAAGTCGGCCTGCACGGTCCTGATCGCACCGACCATCAGTCGAAGCTTGTTGATATCCACGTCGCCGCAGCAGACATACGACGTCGCGCCGCGATTCCAGGCGAGGACCGAAAGCGAGCGGCCACCCGATGCAGACGGCACTTCAAACTGGCGATAGGGCCCGTCGCTGGTGACATCGCCGCCGGGGATCGGTTCGAACTGATCGGATCGGGGCGTCACAAAGAAAGAAATTCGGCCGGTAGTGGCGGAGGCATAGACAACGTGACCGCCTTCGACGGAACCGACCTCGCTGGGCGAGCAGTAGTTGGCCGACTCAAACCTGTAGTCATAAGCGGACAAGTCGGGATATGAGACGGCCAAACGGTTGTCGAAGTGGGCGGCGACCGCGGACTCAACTTCACCGAGACTGCCGGGTAGCGCCGGGTTCTGGTGCGCTTTGCCGCGGGCCGTGCATTGGCGGTGGACCTTGGCCACGAGCTGCGCGCCGGCGGCGCCGCGCGCGCTGGGGCCCGCGAAGGGCATCTCGGGCACTGGGTTCGTCGTGGGCTGAAAATCTCGAAGGTAAACCACGGCGGAAAACAGAATCGCCGCGGCCACACCGACAAAGGCAACGGCCGAACGCCAGTTTCGACGGCCGGCGCCGCGAGCGAAAGCGGGCTTGGAACCGGCCATGAGCGACTCCTGAACCCGGGCGGCAATGTGCGCCGGGACGCTGATCGAACGAAGGTCCTTCCCGATAGCCTTGCGAAGCTGTTGATGCTCGTCGACCCGGCGGCTGCACGAGGGGCACATCTTCAGGTGATCGAGCACCTCGCAATTCGCCCTTACGCCGAGCTGGCCGTCGGCGAACGCATGCAGAAATTTTTGAACGCTCTTGCAATTCATGGTTCGACTTTCGATGACCTGCCAAGACCGCGACGCGTCGCGTAATCCGCCAACTGCTCGTTCAACTGCTGCCTTGCGCGATGAAGCCGGCTCATCACCGTACCGATCGCACAATCGAGCACCTGTGCGATCTCCTTGTAGCTCATGTCGCCCAAGGCCCAGAGCAGCATGACTGCCCGATACTCCGGCGGCAGTCGCTCGACGGCACGCTTCAATTCCTCGTCAAATCCTTCCCAACTCATGACCTCCGGCGTCAGGGCCGAGATCTCAGCCCCGATATCCGCAGGGAAATCATCCAGGCCCAAATCCGCCAGAAGCGTCGGCGAACGAGCGGCGTCGTGTCGGCTGTTGAAGTATGCATTGTGCAGAATCTTCAAGAGCCAGGGCTTCGCCCCGTACTCGCGCAACTCAAACGAATCGAATCCCCGATGGGCACGAAGGAACGTCTCCTGAACGAGGTCCTCCGCCTGATGGGCATTACCGCACAACTTGAACGCCAGGCGGTAAACAAGGTCCAAGTGGCAGAGGATCAACTCCCTGAATCGCTCGCCAACCGGGTCGGTCATTGGACTCCTCCCCGGCAGACCACCTTCCGGGAACCCGACACGCCTTCTTAAATCGAGCTAACGTTCACATTTATTCCCGAAAAAGCCGCTTTGCCGCAGAGCATCCCGGCCCCCGAAAACGCATAACCCGAGTATTTTCGGGCCATTATATCACGGCGGGAGGGGGATCAATCGGCCTCGGTCGGCAAAGGCGGGCCGCTCGCCACAGGGGGCACGCCCTCGGGTCGCCCCTTCGGATGCACCGCTCGGCGGCGGTCCATCAGAAACGTCGTTCGAGCCATCAGTTCGGGGGGCAGGAGCTTCTGAAGTGCGGCCTTGGCCTCCCGGATGCCGGTCCGCCGAGACACATGCTGAAGGAGTATGTGCTCGTTATTCATTCTCCCCAGGATTCGGGCCACGTCCTTCACATGCAGGTGATACCCTTCGCGGGCCCTTCGGACATGATCCGCCTCGAAGAACGACGCCTCCAGCAGCAGAACCTTTGCGTTCCGCACCATCTCCAAATCCTGCCAGGCGCCTTCCGCCGTGTCGCCGCAATAGGCGATGAGCGGAACTTCGACCTGGTGTTCGATCTGTACGCCCTTTTTCTTGAGCGCGACCAGTTCAGGCCCGGCAAGCCCCATGAACTCCGCCTTGAGCTTGTGGCGAACGTCGAGAATGCAGAATCCCAGCGCGGCAACTCTGTGATTTACATTGAACGCAGCGGCGATGAGACCTCGGCGAAGCTCGTACCGGTCGCCGTCCGCCATTCCAACGATTTTCGCCGGGGATTCATGCCCTTCTATCCTTCCCCAGACACGCAGCAGGTCCTTGATGGGGTCAACGAGCGCATGCGGCGTCAGGACGCATCCGGGGCTGTTCCCGACGAAGTTTCGCTGACTGAAGTAATACGCGAGTCCGGCGGAGTGATCCATGTGGCCGTGAGACAGCAGGACATGGTCGATGGCGAGAATCTCTGCAGGCGCTTTGCCGACGTCGAAGCAGACGTTGAGCTCCGGCGCGGCAACGACGGTCTCTTCTCCGGCAACGCTGTATCCGAGAATCCTGATGTCGCCGAGTTGATGTTCGACCAGTCGTCCTGCCACAGTCGATGCTCCGTGCCGAGTTGCGCGATCCATCAGAACGCGAGACTGGCCAATTCACAATCCGAAACGCGCAAGGCGGAAGAGTCTAATGCAGAAGCCGGGGCGCGCGATAGGCCCCGAAACGGCAAATTCCGCTTGACACCCAATTTATAGAGTCGTATCTTCCGCCACTATACAAGATGTTGGGGAGTGGGCTCCCGACAGCCGTGGCAGAAAAATGCAATGCCCGTACTGCAAAGAACTCCGCTCGGACAAGGTCATCGATTCTCGGGCGACCGAGGGCGGCACGGTGATTCGTCGCCGTCGACAATGTCTGGCCTGCAACAAGCGGTACACCACCTATGAGCGCGTCGAAGAGACCAACAAACTTCTCGTCATTAAAAAAGATGGCACGCGGGTTCCCTACGATCGAAGCAAACTTCTCGGAGGACTGCAACGAGCCTGCTGGAAGCGACCCATATCCAGCGAAGGGATCGAAGCGATCATCAACGACGTGGAGGAGGAAGTCTTCCGCACGTTTGATCGCGAGGTGCCCAGCCGGTATCTCGGCCAGGCTATTTCAGTTCGGCTCCGCAAGTGCGACAAGATCGCCTATCTCCGCTTCGCCAGCCTGTACCACGAGTTTCAACTCGTCGATGACTTCATCGAGGAAGCAAAAAATATTCTGGACCGCGACAAGCACGACGTCGCCGGCCAGCAGGAATTGTTTAATGAATTACCATCGAGCGACGAATAGCACCATTGTTGTGCGCAAACGAGACGGCACGAACGAGTCCTTCGTTATTTCCAAGCTCCTCAACTGCATTCAAAACGGCCTGACCGCCGGTGGCGAAACCTGCGGTCTGAACCTCACGGCTGCCGGCGGCCTTGCCGAGGCCGTTTTCGAGTATCTGCAGAGTTCCTATTCCGCTTCGCCGGTGCCCAGCAGGCATCTGGCCGAGTTGGTCGAGCTCGTCCTGTGCGAAACGGGGCACGCGTCAGCCAGCATGGCCATTCGCCAACATGCGGCACATCGCGAGTTCTGCCGTCGGCGCATTTTGGTCGCAACACCCCGGCCTTCCGACGGCCGGTTCGCCCAGCGCCGCTGGAACAAATCGCTGCTTGTGCAGCACTTTCGAAGATGTCATCAACTCGATGCGCCGACCGCCCGAATGATGGCCGGCCGGGTTGAGGAACTAGTCTTTAACTGTGGGCTGCGAGTGGTCACCACGGGGTTCGTCCGCGAAGCGGCCCGAAGCGAACTACTCGCCTGGGGGCTTATGCCCGGCGCCCTCGTCGTCAAGCGCAGCTACAGCCCGCGCGGACCTGGAAGCATCAAGGAGTCCTGACCGAGAATTGCTGACAATTGAAAAGCCCGCGCCGCTTGCGGCGCGAACTTGCGGTGAGATCAATCAAGGAAGAGCTGCATTGGATGCAGGTCTCGCCGTTCTAAGGCCTGTCGTAAGACTTCGCCCTCATCCGAGCGCCACGGCTTGGGCACTCGTCTTGCGACAGGCCCTGCTTTTGCGCTTGCCGAAGGCGGCCTATACCCGCGGCCGGCCGATGGAGTAGTAGGTAAAACCCCGACCCTTCATCTGCTCGCAGGCGTACAGGTTCCGGCCGTCAAAAATGACCGGTTGCTTCAAGGCGGCCTTGATTCGATCGAAGTCGGGCGAGCGAAACTCGTTCCACTCGGTGCAGATGATTAGCGCGTCGCCCCCGGCGAGCGCCTCATAGGCATCGTCAAAGTAGGACACCTTGGCGCCGTACACAGTCTCCAGATGACCCAGGGCCTTCGGGTCGCTGGCCCGCACCTTTGCCCCGGCGGCGAGGAGCCCATCGATGATCGTCAAGGCCGGCGCTTCGCGGATGTCGTCTGTCTTCGGCTTGAAAGCGATGCCCCACAGCGCGATCGTCTTACCCGCCAGATTGCCACCGAAGTGCGTCTTGACCCGCTCGACGAGCAGCTTCTTCTGGCGCTCGTTCACCTCGTGAACCGAACTGAGCAGATCGCCGTTCACCCCCGCCGTCTTCGCCACGTGGTACAACGCCTGCACATCCTTCGGGAAACAACTTCCGCCGTAACCGATCCCGGGATACAAAAAGTGCGAGCCGATTCGCGCGTCGTAGCCGATCCCGCTGCGCACCTGATCGACGTCGATCCCCATCGCCTCGCAGATGTTCGCCACCTGGTTGATGAAGCTGATCCGCGTCGAGAGATAGCAATTCGCCGCGTACTTGATCATCTCCGATGCACGGCGCCGCACGATTAGAATGGGATGCTGATTCCGCACGAACGGCTGATAAAGCTCAGCCATCTTTCGCGCCGCCTCCTCATCCTCGCTGCCGATTACCACGCGGTCCGGCCGCTGGAAGTCGTCCACTGCCGAGCCTTCCTTCAGAAACTCCGGATTGCTCACCACGATCACCGGGTGCTTCGCCAGCGGCGTCACCAGGGCCTCCACCCGGTCGCACGTCCCCACCGGCACCGTCGACTTCATCACCAGGATCGTCCGCATGGTTACCGCCTTAGCGATGTCCTGCACGGCCTTCTCGATCATCGAAAGATCGGCCGAGCCGTCGGCCCTCGGCGGCGTGCCGATGGCGATGAAAATGATCTCTCCGTGATCGACCGCCTCTTTGAGATTTGTCGTCGCCCGAAAGCGCCCGCTGTGTAGATTCGCCTTTAGCAGGTCGGACAGCCCCGGCTCATAGATGGGACATTCGCCGCGATTGAGCCGATCGACCTTCTGCGGATCGATGTCCAGACCGACCACGTGATTGCCCGAATCGGCAAGACAGACGCCCGTGACAAGGCCGACATAACCCGTTCCGACGATGGTGATACGCATTTCGCAAACCCCTGCAGTTGGTTGGCCGGAGATTATCGGTGTAATCCGTCGGCGATTCCAGCAAGGGCGGATTTGAAATTAACCGGCGATAATGCTAGGTTCCATGCGTGATCCAGGCGGGCTGATCCTTGTGCCCCCTCGCGGATCGGGAAAACGACCTCAGGAGAGACATCAATGAAGATCAAGATCACCTACTGCGGCCAGTGAAACTACAAACCGCAGGCCACCGGTCTGGTGGCGGAATTGACGGAAAAGTTCGCGGACCAGAAGCCGCAGTTTGAGTTGGAAGTCGGCGCCTCCGGGGTCTTCGACGTCGACCTGGACGGCCAGCGCATCTTCACCAAGAAGGAAGTCGGCCGTTTCCCGATCTACGGCGAAGTCCCGACGGCGATTCAGACGAAGATGCTCAACCAGTAATCAACGCGAGACTCTACCTGAAACTAGAACAATCAAATTACCCGAAGCGGCCTCGCTCCTTCGGCGCGCCTGTGCGCAGGAGGTTCAACTGGTAATTACCGATGTAGCCCTTCGCCTGAAAGTGCTTGAACAAATCGTCCACCGACGGGAAGACGCGCGTCGCCGTCTCGGTGATGAAGGGAGAGGGCTCCTTCTTCGGACGCCAGATGACATAGACTTCCTTCGTGCCTTCGAAGGCGTGCTGAAGCTCGCGCTCGACGCCCGATGACAGGCCGGGAATGCCGCCCGGCAGCTCCGGCACGTAGCTGACGATCATGTCCGACTGGTCGATGAGCTTGAAGTCGCGGGCGTAGATCTGGCTGTCGATGTCCGGGGCGACGTCGGTCACCGCGGGCACGCTGAAGTCGAGCATCCTGCCGTTCACTTCCAGCGTGATCTTGCCCTCGCCGCGCTTCGTCGCCTCGGCCGCTTCAAAGAGCAGACGCTTCTCGTCCAGATCGCCCGGGTCGAAGCAGATGAAATGCTCGGCCAGGGCATCGCGGAAGCCGTCGATCTCCGCCAGCACGTCCGGCATGTCCATGACATGCGACATCGGGAAGCTCGGATAGATTCGCTTGCGATGCTGCTCAAACATGAGCCGATACAGCGACTCCGCCGTGGACGCCGCGTGCCCGCGCGCGAGGACGTAATACTTGCCATGACCGCCGATGGCGTGGGCGAGGATTTCCGTCGCGAGAATCTCCTCCTCGCGCCAGACCATGATGTCCTTCAGGGTATGGACGATATCGTGCTCGCGCAAGAGCCGCTCGTGGACCGCGTCCACGTTATCGACCAGGGTGACGTAAAGGTCGGCGTCCAGCGTCGTCATGTGATCGAAGTCGAACGCCTCGAAGAGCCCGTGCTTCCAGCGAAACGTGGCGTGCGTATTGACGATCACGTTCTCGGTCCGCTCGGCGAGATTGATGATGTCCTTGAAGACCGCCCGGCGTAGCGTGTTCAATCTTGTGCGCGGGAGGTCCAGAATGCGCCCCTGAACGATGTCCGGCGCCTCCTTGTACATCATGTCGCCGACGTTGCAGAGCGCGACCTGCTTGCCTCGGGTCGAGGCGATGCGCACCACTTCCTCGAGGAACTCCTTCTTGTCCACACCGACCTGACCGGTCACCACGACACGAACGCCCTGGTGACGGGACTTGCCGAAAAGCGTTGATGAGGCATTCGCCATAGCGGGTTCTCCGAATCGATCCAGTTTACCCCATCCCCGAAACCTCGCCAAACTCGGTTTCCCCCCTGCCGGAGCATCAGATATTGAAAATCCCCATTCTGATGCGAAAGGCCGAACGATTTCGGACGATATGGCCAATAGCGCCGCAGACGGTTATCCTGATAGCGGATGCACAATAAGCGGGGCCGCCGCGTTTGCCCGATGCGCTCGCAATATTCACCGGGCAACACCCCAATACCCCCGCGTTGCTGCAACGACCGCCTTCGGCACTGGATTTGCTAAATGCCGCCGACCGACCACAAAACCTGGCTCCAAACTTTTCAGGAGCTACTCCACTACTACGTTCCGGAGCTTCCGCCGTCGCCCGCCCTGGTCTTCGGCAGCCTCGCCGTGCTCTGCGCGGGGTTGTTTCTCGTCTTTCGCAGTGGCAAGTCGGAGCGCATGGTCGTGAGTTGCTTCGGATTCATTCTCGGCGGATGGATCGGCTGGCAGGCCTCTGACCTTGTCGGAACGCCCGGACCGATCTCTGCCGCGGTCCTTGGGCTCGTGCTGACCATCATCGCCTATCGAACTTATCGCATCTGGCTGGCCGGCGGATCGGTCGTCGTACTATTCTTCGCCGCGACGACCTTCCAACTCGGACGCGGCGACTTGTCCCGTTACCTCCCGGCCGTCGACGCCGCACGGGGTAAGACGGAAGGCGCAAGAGTGCTGGAGCTCCCCACCTCGGAAGAGCAGCAGCGCAACCAGCTCAATCAGGCCGCCGTCCAACTAGAGAAGTTCAAGGAGAAGGTCATCTCGGAATTGGAGGCGCTCGGCCCCATCGGATGGCTCTTGCCGCTGGCGGCAGCCGTGGTCGGCGGCATCCTGGCATTCTGGGCCCTCCGCATCTTCACCATCATCTGGCTCGGGCTCCTCGGAGCCTGTCTCGCCGTGACGAGCGCCATGACCCTGATCTGCGCCCAATGGCCCGATGCGCGAGATTCGATCTTCAACGAGCCGCGCATCGGCATCGGCCTGATCGCCGGATTGTGGATCGCCGGCCTCCTCCTTCAGGCCAAGGAAGCCCGGCTGCCCAAGCGCGTCATCAAGCCGGAAGGCGGTAAGCCCGCAGCGCAAACGGCGTGACACACATCGACGCATGTTCTACACTCGCTGGGCGTAGGTGAAAGACCCGACCATGCGCTCCATCCGCATTATCTGCATCCTCGCCGGCCGGCACGTTCGGGTGCTGTCGCGCTCGCCTGCGACAATCGCCGTCGTCTTTCTGCCGAGTGTCGTCCTCTACACCATTTTCACCCAGATCTTCGCCGGGCCCGCCGGCCGCCCGTTCCGCGTCGCCGTCATCGACGAAGACCAGTCCCCGGCATCGAGGCGATTGATCGAGGAACTGGTCGAGCAGAATGTTCGCATCATCCGCAATGAAAGTGAAAGCGCCGGCGCCGCGCCCTTGACCGCTGAATCAGCCCAGAACCTGATCCGCAACCAGGGCAAGTTTCGCGTCGCGCTGGTGATCCCAAAGGGCTTCGGCGAGGCCCCCAACATGATGTCAGGCCCACGGCACAAGGGCGTCATCGTCTATTACGACAAGCTGGAACCGACCGAATCGGAGATCGTCGTCGGCATGCTCCAGATGGCCGCCGGCCGTGAATTTTTCGAGGGCATGATGCGCCCGCTTGCCTCGGTGGCGGGTGAACAATCCACGACCGCGCCGGCGAACCAGAAGCTCCTTGTCAGGGTCGATCGTCGAGACGTCACTAGTCAGCGGATGAAAATCGCCGCCAAGCACACCTTTCTCGCGGGCATCGTCCCGATGTTTCTGCTCTTCAGCGCCGCCGCCGCCGCCCGGGCCATCCTCGAGGCACTCGGCACCGGCGAGATGCGCCGCCTCCTCGCCGCCCCCATCACCCCGGCCCACATCCTGCTCGGTGAAATGCTCTACGCCCTGCTGATCGCGATGGTCCAGTGCTACGCCATGTACCTGTATGCGTGGCTGCTGTTCGGCGTGGACATCTGGGCCATCACCGGGGGGCTGCTCCTGCTCACCATCACCACCTGCCTCGCCACTACCGGCTTTGGCGTGTTGATCGGCTCCTTCTGTCGAAATGCGGAACAAATCGATTCGGTCGGAACGGTTGTTGTGCTGGCGATGAGCGCCGTCGGCGGCAGCATGGTTCCCCGATGGATCATGCCCGAATGGATGCAGAAGCTGGGCCTCCTCACCATCAACGGTTGGTCCTATGACGGCTTCATGGGACTCATTCAGGGACAAGTACTGCGGGGCATCATGCCGGAGTGCCTCGTGCTGACAGCGATCGCCATCGGCAGCGCGTCCCTGGGCAGCTATTTGTTCGCCAGAAGGCTCGCCGCCAACCCCACCGGCTGATCGACACCTCGCCCGCGAGCGACTTTCGCCGTCGTCGGCTGCCGGGGGCTCGGCCTTAGCCCGAATATTTCATCAGGTCGGCGTTGAATAGGAATAGAAAAAGCCTCGAAGCCCTGTAGACTGGGGTTTCGTAAGAACATTCCGGTCCATAGGCAGGGAGGCTTTTTCGTGACAGACTGTAACAGCAAACCGATGTTCTTTTCCAGTCTCGGCCGCAAGAAAATCGTGGCCGATTTCACAGGCGGAACGCTCACCTCAGACGCCGGGGGTCTGCTGCTTCGGGAGGTCGAGCGGCGTCTGGGCCTGGTCGATCAACTGGCCGGGGTCATCAACGACCCGCGTGATCCGGCCCGAATTCAACATGACCAGCGGGTCATGCTGGCCCAGCGCATCTTTGCCATTGCGATGGGCTACGAAGATCTCAACGACCATCAAGCCCTGCGGAGCGATCCCGTGCTGGCGGTCCTGACCGGGCGGCCGCCGAGCGCGGATGAGCCGCTGGCCAGCAGTCCGACCTTGTGCCGGCTGGAGAACCGCGTCACGCGCGGCGACCTGGCACGAATGTCGCGTGTGCTGGTGGAGCAGTTCATCGCGTCCTATGAATCGCCGCCGGAGGAATTGATCCTCGACTTCGACGCGACCGACGATCCGATCCACGGCAACCAGGAAGGCCGCTTCTTCCACGGCTATTACGACCACCACTGCTTCCTACCGCTGTATGTGTTCTGCGGCTCGCGGCTGCTGGTCTCCTACCTGCGGCCCAGCAACATCGACGGGGCCCATCACGCCTGGCCCATCCTGAAGCTGCTGGTGCAGCGCTTGCGACAGGCGTGGCCCGGGGTGCGGATCATCGTCCGCGGGGATTCCGGCTTCTGCCGCCGGCGAATGATGAAATGGTGCGACCGGCACGGCGTCAAGTACGTGCTGGGCCTGGCCCGCAACACCGTCCTGGAGAAAGCGGCCGAGTCCTTCATGCAGGCGGCCGAGGCCCAGTTCGCCACCACGCAGCAGAAGGTGCGGAACTTCCACGAGATCGAGTACGCGGCGCAGACCTGGGATCGCCCGCGCCGCGTGATCGTCAAGGCCGAGCGGCTGGTTCAGGGGCCCAACGTTCGATTCGTGGTGACCAACCTGACCGACCGCACGCCGAACGATATCTACGACGGTCTGTACACGGCCCGCGGCGACATGGAGAACCGCATCAAGGAGCAGCAGCTCGGGCTCTTCGCCGATCGCACCAGTTGCCACGCCTTCCTGGCCAATCAGTTCCGGCTGCTGTTGTCCTCGGCGGCCTACGTCCTGGTGGAAACGCTGCGCCGCACGGCCCTGGCCGGCACCGAACTGGCCGAGGCCCAGGTGAACACCATTCGCCTGAAACTCCTCAAGGTCGCCGCGCGGGTGGTCGTCTCCGTGCGCCGCGTCGTACTGCGACTGTCGAGCAGCTGCCCCCTGCAGGACCTGTGGCGATCCCTGGTTCCACGACTCCGCCTGATCCCGCCCGCCCCATCATGACCCGAAAA
The DNA here is from genome assembly GCA_015075745.1 of Planctomycetia bacterium. NCBI lineage: Bacteria > Pseudomonadati > Planctomycetota > Planctomycetia > Planctomycetia bacterium. Next base: position 3,358,865 of record JABTTW010000001.1, on the reverse strand, counting down.
ACAACCTGATCACCGCTTGGGGGTAAGGGGGCTCTGCGCGCCCCAACCTCCACCTTCATCCCTCCGCTCACGCACAAAGCCGAAAAACTCCGTCCATCACCATTCGAAGATCACTGATGAAATATGCGGGTTAGATCGTAGCAGACCATCCATCGATCATTTCGTGCCAGCAGCAGCCCGCCCACGACGACGAAGTTGTTCCACGTTCGCCCCTCCAGTATCTCAACCGACCCGATCTCCTCGCGCTCCGTCGGCTGGGCCTTGATCAGCGCTAATCGCCCGTCCTCACTGAGAACCAGCAGGTGATCGTTCACCAAGAGAACCGAGCCGAAGTTGTAGCGCCCCGACCGCCACTTACGCTCGCCGGTCGCCAGATCAACACAGCACAGAATCGCCTCGTCGAGCCCATAGGCATGGCCCTGATAGATCACCGACGAGCTGAACTTGTTCTGCATCGAACGAACCAGCGCCCAGACTTCCTCCGTCTTCCACGCATCGCCATCTCGCGTGACTTGCACAACCGAGGCCCCATGACCGTAACCTGCGGAGAGAAACACGCGATCGCCGCCGATCGGCAAAGGCTGCGACGCGTTGATCCACATGAACGTATCCCACGGATGCCGCCAGAGCACCTTGCCGGTGGATGGATCGAGCGATCGAAGCTCGGTCCCGCCGAGGTTAAGCACCTGACGAACCCCACAGATCGTCTCCAGCACAGGCGATGAATATCCCTGCGAGCCCGCCGTCGCCCAGCGCTTCGCGCCGGTCCTGAAATCAAACGCAAAGATCGACGGGTCCGCCTTGCCCGAGTGGGTCACGATCACCAGGTCATCGACGACCAGCGGCGATCCCGAGAGTCCCCAATCCAGGTTCGGAATCGCTCCGCCGTCGAGCAAGTCGGTCTCCCACACGACCTCGCCGGTGTCGGCCGTAAGGCAGTGAAAATGCCCCTGTGCGCCGAGCGCAAAAATGAAACCGTCGTGATAAGTCGGTGTCGCCCGCGGCCCGTTGCCCCCGAGCGTCTCCTCGAACGACGCGTCATAGGCAAACGCCCAGGCCTCGCGGCCCGAGGCGACTTCGTAACACGTCACCACCTCCTGCCTGCGGCGCTGTTCAATCGTATACGCCCGGCCGCCGGCGACGACGAAGCTTGCATACCCCCCGCCGACCGGCTGACGCCACAATTCGCGCGGCGGATCGGACTGCCAATCGAGTGAGATCGTCTCGTTGCGACAGACGCCGTCCCTGCCCGGTCCTCGAAAATCCGTCCAGCTTAATTCTGCAACGTCATTGACCAGCACTGGGGACTCACCGGCCGCCTGTGCCTGTCGGTGTGCCTCAAGCCTGCCGTCCGGATTGTTGAGCAGACTGTCGATGTCCAGCGAAAAGTCGGCCATGCCACGCATGTATCCGCCGAACCGCCAATACGGCTTAAGCACGATCAGAACCACAAGCACAAACACCGGCAACAGCGCTGCCGCCGACACAATTTTCCAGGCTCGCCTCGGCCTCGGAGCGCGAATCAGCAGAAACAACCCCACGGGATACAGCAGCGCCAATAGCGGATAGACGACACGGCCCCGCAAGTATAGAGGCGTCGGAAGAGTTGCTACTTCGCTCCGGTCGTTTTCGGCGTGGGAATCTTCGCGCACGTGCATCGGCTCCAAGTAATCGCCATGGATTGTAGCGCGAACGGTCTATTCGTCACGCGGGACTGACGGCAATGTGAACCGCCCGGTGGCGCGAAGCGACTCAAACGCGCTCACCACGTTCGGATCGAAGAATGCGCCGCGTTCCGCGATGATTTCCTCCGCGGCCTGCTGCGGCGGCCACGGCGCCTTATAGACGCGCTCGCTTGTCAACGCGTCGAAGATATCCGCCAGATGGGCGATCCTCGCCGCCAACGGAATTGCCTCGCCGGCCAGCCTGTCAGGGTAGCCCGTCCCGTTCCAATTCTCGTGGTGACTTCGGGCGATCTGCCGAGCAATTTCAAAAAACGGCTTACGGGAAAGAATGCGCTCACCGGCGATGCAATGAAGCTGCATCCGTTCGCGCTCCGCGCCGTTGAGCGGGCCCGGCTTCTTCAAGATGCTGTCGGGCACCTGCATCTTGCCCACGTCGTGAAGGATCGCCGAATAGCCGTACTCCTCCGCGACGTGCTGCGGCAACCCGAGTTCGAGGGCCAGCAGATTCACGTAGTGCTGAATGCGCAGGACGTGCGCACCGGTGTCCAGGTCCTTCGCCTCGCTGGCCACGGCGAGCATGTAGATCGCTTCCATGTTTGCTTCATGAAGCTCGCAGGTGCGCTCGCGGACCTTCTCCTCCAGCCGGGCGTTGCCGCGCTTCAACTCCAGCGCCTGGGCGATGACCGTATCGCTCAGACGAGAGATCACCTGAAACTCCTCCTGGGCGTCGGTCTCGGCCCGCTTCTGTCCGGAAATGTCCGCGACGGTCACGAGCCGATAGTCCGACTCCGGCGGCGACGCACCCAGCGGTTTGCCGGACACGATGATCGGCACCACTTCGCCATTCGCGCGCGGCATCGTGAACTCGCCTTCGTGCGGCTCGTCAAACCGGGACAGCCGCCGTGCGACGGCGTTTTGGTCTAGTTCGGATGTGTAGAGCGATGTGATGTCGCGCCCGAGGAGCTCGGCCGAAGGCTGCCCCGCCATCTCACTGAGCCGAGCGTTAACGTATTTGATTTGTCCGTCGCGATGGAGCAGGAGCGCCCCGCAGTTCAGCGCGTCGAGCAATCTCACCGTCGGTAGTAGATGTGAATCGAGCGTTTCCGGCACGCCGAGTCCTCGCGATCGCCGCGTCGATCAACCGTCGCAGCCCTGTCGCCGATTATAACACCTCAGGCCTTGTCTGCATTCAGCGCCGGACCTGACAGACCCCGCCGCGGCTCAAGTGCCGCCGCACTGACCTGTGACAAGTCGAAGGGTGAACGCGGAAATATCCAGCCCGTCGACCGTGCCGCTCAAATCAGCATCGGGGCAAGTCTCGTCCATACCATCCAGGAGCCGATCGACAAACGGTACAACGTCGCCGATTTCAACCACGCCGTTCCCATTCATGTCGCCCGGACAGACCGAGCAGCCGCCGCGCGAAAAATGAAAGAAGTTGAGTAGATTGATCGCCCCGCCGACAAGGAAAGGCCCGCCGATGCTGTTGTCGCCGGTATCGATCAGCCGGAGGTTGTTGCTCGTCGCGACGAAGACGCCGCCGTCGGGACCGTTCTCCAGCCCGATCGGAAAGCCGACGGGAATTCCCACCATCGCGTGCGAGTCGAGATCGTATCGATACCCATTCCCGTTCGACGCGATATAGAGATCGCCGTTGTCGCCGATCTGCAAACCAAACGTGTCGCCGCTGGTCAGTCCGTCGCTGGCGTCGAGCACCGTCTCCATGAATGCCCCGGTCGCCCCGTCGTATGCCAACACATCGGCACTGTACCGCCCGGCGACATACAGCCGGCCGTCCGGCGCAAAGGCAAACCCGCTCGGCCCGTCCAGCCCCCCGCTGCCCGCCGAAACGAATGCATCGATGAACACCCCATCGGGCGAATACCGCAGGATCTCATCCGAAGCCTGGCTGGAAATGTAAAGATTCCCGTCCGGCCCGTGAATCATATAGACCGGATCGTTCAGCCCTGTCGCGCCGCTGATGAAGACACCGAGAAACGCACCCGTCGCCGCGTCATATCGCAGGACCTGATCGGTTCCAAAGCTGGCGACGATGATGTCCGGCCCACGATCGATGATGCTGTGTGGCTGATTCAGCCCGCCGCTTCCCGCGGAAACGAACACGTCGATCAGCGCGCCGGTCTGCGGGTTATATCGCAAAACCTCGTGGCTGAAGTCGCTGCTGACGTATAGAACTTGCGCTTGTGCCCTTGCCGCCAGGCAAGCCGCCGCCAGAACGGCGAGGATCAGCGCGATGAGTCGCGGCATGGCCAATCTCCCCTCCTCGTGAAGGCCCAGGCAGCCGAAGGACTCACCCAGCCATGTTCATATTATTCCCCTCAATGCCCCCTGGGGAAACCGGCTAATAAACAATCGTCCCCTCAATCGGCGAACTTGCCGTCGCGTAGAGCTTTCGCGGAATCCGGCCTGCTCGATAAGCCAGGTACCCGGCATCGATGCCGTGGGCCATCGCCCGGGCCATCGCCACCGCGTCCTTCGCATGCGCGATGCCCGTGTTGAGCAGAACGCCGTCCGCGCCCAGTTCCATCGCCATCGTCACGTCGCTCGCCGTGCCGACGCCCGCATCCACGATCACCGGGTACTCCGCATCGCCTTCCTTGAGCATCTCCAGAATGATGCGAATGTTGCTGGCGTTCAGGATGCCCTGGCCGCTGCCGATCGGACTTCCCGCCGGCATGACGCTTGTCGCCCCCGCCTCCTTCAATCGACATGCGGCGGCAGGATCGTCGCTCGAATACACCAGCACCGTGAAGCCGTCCTTCACCAGCTCCTTCGTCGCCTCCAGTGTCCCCACCGGGTCCGGCAGAAGCGTCTTCTTATCGTGCAGGACCTCCAGCTTGACCCACGCCGCGCCGGGATTCTCAAGCTGCTCCAGCAGTTCCCGCCCCAGTCGTGCCACGCGAACGGCATCCTCCGCGGTAAAGCACCCCGCCGTATTCGGCAGGATCGTGTATCTCTTGGTATCGAGAAAGTCGAGCAGGCTCCGGTTCTGCGCGTCGTAGAGCCGCTCGCGCCGCACCGCCACCGTCACGACCTCGCAGCGCGACGCCTCAAGGCACTCGCGCATCAGTTCATAGGTCGCGTACTTTCCCGTGCCCACGAAAAGCCGCGAGCGAAACGAGAAACTGCCGATCTTCAATGCCTGCGGATCCATGCTTGATGCTTTCCCTTATCCCCCACCGACCAGCGTGACGATCTCCACCCGATCGCCCTCCGCCAGCGGCGTCGATTCATAGGTACTGCGGCGAACCAGCCGCTTGTTCACTTCCACCGCGAAGGGCGGCCTCGGCGCCCGCCGCGCGACCAGCGCCGCCACCGTCGCCGGCGCCTCCAGCGTGTCGCTCTCGCCATTGACGAATATTTGCAATTGATCCGGCATATCAAGATGTACTTCGCTAAGACTCGTCATGCTGAGGCGCGCCGCCGCGACTTCATCGCGAATTATAGGGTCGCCTCAGCCCTTCGTGGAGTCCGGCACCAGGATGCGCGTGTAGAGCCAGTAGATTAGGCACAGGAACCCACCCTCCAGCAGCAATCCCAGCGTCGCGTCGAAAAAGCCATGCAGCCAGACCAGCATCACGGCAAACGTCAGGCTGTTGATGACCAGCGCCGCCAGCGCCTGCGCCCGCTGCCCGCCCACGCCAGCCTCGTCCTTCGCCGCCTTCCGCAAACCCCAAAGCACCCCCGCCGCGAATGTGGCGGAGAACGCAATCGTGTACGGCAGCAGCGTCGCCACCGCCTCGCGATCGGCCGACTTCCAGAACACCAGCGCGATCGACGTGACGAACGCACCCAACGCGATCCAGACTGATAGCAGTGCAAACATGAGCCTATTGTGTGGCTGTTGGGGCAGGCCTGTCGAGGTGCCGCGAAATCGACTCAACCGAAGGCATCATTGAATACCTGTTCAAACTCCTCCGGCCCTGCCTTCCGCGGATTGAACTGCGCCGTCCACTGCCCTGACGCCGATGCCGCCAGTTCCGGCAGGTCCTCCCGTCGCACGCCCAGCTCACCGAGCCGCCGCGGAATCCCCGCCGCCATCAAGAGTCGCTCGATCCGCATCGCCAGGCGATCGGCGTCCTCATCCAGCTCTGCATAAGGATTATCCCCGCACGCCGCGTTGAACCGCACGACATGCGGGAGCACGACGCCGACCGCGACGCCGTGAACAATGCCATACTTCGCCGTCAGCGGATTCGCACACGAATGCGCCGCACCCAGCATCGACGCCTCAATCGCCGCGCCCGCCAGGTGCGCCCCCATCAGCATCGACTCCCGCGTCGCCGAGTCCTCCGGGTCCGCCAGATACTTCTCCAGCGATCCCTCCAGCCTCAGCCACGCCGCACGCGAAAGCTCGCGCGACTCGTCCGTCCGCTTGTTCGTCCCCGCCGTTTCCACCGCGTGCGAGATCGCGTCGATGCCCGTCGCCGCCGCCACCTGCCGCGGCACCGTGCGAATCAAATCGGGATCGAGAATCGCCGCCCGCGCCAGCGTCTTCCTGTCGCCGCACGCCATCTTCTGATGCGTCGCCGGATCGGTAATCAAGGCGAACGACTGAGCCTCGCTCCCCGTCCCCGCCGTCGTCGGCACCGCCACAAACGGCAGCATGGGCTTGGCCGCCTTGCCGACACCCCAGTAATCCTGCATCCGCCCGCCGTTGGTCAGGATGAAATTGATCCCCTTGGCGCAGTCCATCGCGCTGCCGCCGCCGACGCCGACGATGAAGTTAATCCCCAGGTCCCGCGCCACGGAAACGCCCGCCGCAACGTGCTCCGTTGTCGGGTTCTCCTGCACGCCGTGAAAAATCGTGACCTCACACCCCGCCTCGCGCAGCGTTGCCGCCGCATGCTCGGCATGACCGGCCCGAACAATCCCGGGGTCCGTCACCAGCAACACGCGCGTAGCGCCTTCGTCAACGGCGACGGCGCCAAGCCGAATAATCGTCCCATGTCCGAAGATGACGCGGACCGGCAAGCGACTTTGGAGATTAGTGTGCAATCGCCCTCACCTTCACGCCGCCGGCTCGATCTGAAACGCCCGCTGCCGATACAGATGCTCGAACAGGTTCCCCTCGTGCGGCTGGTCCCAGCTCAGCCGATACGTCGGGATCGCGCCGATGTTGAGCCGATCGACGTTCTCCGACGACATCAACTCCGCGATGAATCGCTGGTCCTTTGTGATCGCCGTCACGATCAGGCTCGGCCCGATCGCCTCCGCCATCTCCGCCATCGGGCACTCCACCACCGCCGCGAACGGGAACAGAAACTCGCGATTGGCCAGCCCGTGCTCGCGCGCATCGCACCGAATCACCGTCGGCAACAGGTAGGCGATCCGCCCCTGCTTGACCAGCCTCGGCGACCCGCGAAGCCGCATGGTCACATCTTCGGCCCCCGACTCGCGAAGTCCCTCATCGACCGTGTTGGAAATCATCTCCGCGAATTTCGCATTGGCGAATGCCGCCACCTTGGCGTCCGGATGGTCCACCGGAAGCGCCTTGACCTCCGCGAGCCTGGCCGCGACCGCCTCGGCGATCTTTTTACCGTGTCGCGGGGTCCAGATGCCCGACGCATTGATGCACGACCGCCCGCCGTTGGCCGAGATCGACGTCACCATCAGATCGACGTAGTTCTCCCAGTCGTCCGCGCAGTCGTCGCCCAGCACTACCTTGCTGTGTCCCGGCCCGTGCAGCTCCACGCGCGGGTCGTTCGCCCATGGCCGCGTCGTCGACGCGTCGCCGAACAGCATGGATCGATCCACCGCCCGCAACAGCGCCGCCGCCCCACCGTGATCCGTCGGGTAAAACCCAAACGCCTCCGCCGGCGCACCCGCCGCAATGAAGGATTGAACAATGCGAAACGGAGACCACGGCTCTTCCCGCCCCGGTTTCAGCGCGATCGGCGTCTTCAGCGCGATCGCCGGAATCCACAGCGAATGCACCCCCGGCGAGTTGCTCGGCAGCACCGCGCCGAACACCCGCGCCTGCCGTGACCAGCTCAGCATCCGTCCGTCATCAAGCCCGTAGCCGCGATCGAGAATCTGCAGATCAAACCCGCGTGTCAGCCCCGCGACGACCACGTCGATCTCGTTCATCACCCGGTGAATCTTTTCCGCGTTCGCCCGGCAAAGCACCTGCGGCATGCCGGTCGTCGCCGAAAGCTGCGTGATGTAATCGTCAAACGACTGCTTCGTATCCCCCAGCGGCAAATCCGCGGTCATAAAGAGCGCCGCCGCCTTCCGGCTGATGGCGATCAGCTCGGCCACCGTCAGCTTTTCCAGCACGCGATGGTTCATTCGCCCGATGTCGCGCGTCACCATGCCGCTGTTGGCCTGGCTGACCATCGCCACTGGCTCTCCCGACGCATGGTGAACGATTTCGACCTTGTCGACGCTCTCGTAAGGCTTGCCGTTTCGAAGAATCGGTATGTGGAGCATGACTCGAGATCCGCCTTGTGTAGCTGAAAACCGCAGGGTCTCAAACGCGTCGGCTGCGACACCGACCAACATATGAACGGATTATAAGGCGTCGTCATTCGGGAGTCTTGATGTCCAATTCCCCTGCCTCATCGGAGAATCTCACAGAGTGCGAGCTGCGTTTGCCCGAATGAATACAGGCGATGGCAACCCGCATGCCCTGCCGTTGTCGAGGCTTAATCGTCTTCGACTGCTGCCCGCAGTTCATGGAACTTCGAGCAAACGGATGAATCAAGCCGATCACCAAAATCCTTGCCCAGTCGAAGCGTCCGGATCAACTCCTGCACATCCGCCAGATCGCGAAGCCTGCCCGGGTTGGACATTCCCGACGCCAGCTTCAACTCAATTAGTGCCGCAAGGTTGACATATCGAATGCCGTCGATCTCCTCGGCCACCGTCGCCGGATCGGGAAACGCCACCGCCTTCGGCTTCCCATCACCCGGAAACTGGCCCGCCACAAGAAATTCGATCCGCACGCCCGTGTTCGTATCGCGAAGATTTCGACTTCCGGCAAACGGCGGCACGTAGCCCAATCCGCCCAACGACTGATGGATCGCGTCGAGTCCCATCTCGGTAACCAGAATGTCGACATCAACGGTCGTTCGATCGTATCCATGCGCCACCAGCGCCATTCCCCCCGCAACGGCGTAGTCGATCTGAAGCTCTGAAAGACGACGCGTAATCTCGCGCAGACTTTGATGGACGGGGTCGGATTTCATAAAGAACTTCGCCGCCTCACGAATCGCCGCATCCCCGCCACGGCTCATGATATCTTCGAACGTCGCCATGACATCATTCTAACATGCGTTCAAGGCTGACAAAGCACCCAACCGCGAGCTTCTCTTCGCATCATCGCCCCGAACCGAGCCCGCGAATCCTCGTCACCAACGCCTCATCGGCCTCCAACAACTCGCAATCCACCAGCCGCGGGATCAACTCGGCCCACACCGGCTCCCTCTCAAACACGCCCGCAAACAGCGGCAACGCCTCCTCGGCCTTCCCCGCATTCACCAGGCTCACCGCATGCCAGAATGGAATCTCCACGATCTGCGGCGCACACGCCTCCGCCGCCCGATACTCGCGGACCGCCGCCTCGAAGTCCTTCTTCTCGATTGCCAAATCACCCGCGTTCATGTGCAGATACGCCCGCTGCAACTTCACCAGCCGCCGAAGCTCCGTCAGCGGCTGCTCGTGATCCTCCACGCGCAGATCAAACCGCCGATCCACCCACGGCTTCCCCGTCGAAGTCCCCGACACAACAATCAGCGCCGCCGACTGACGACCCCGAATATCCCCGCCCGCCGCCTCCGCCGCTTCGAGCGCCGCCATCATCCGATCCGCCAGATCGCCCTTCGCCGCCCGATACGCCTCCGCCATCTCGCCCCAGATGCGATCGTTCGACATCAGATTCGCCTGCACCGAAAACTGCGCGTCAGTGTCAACAACATGGCCCGCCGGCTGAATGCACTTCGCCCCGGTGTGCACACCGACCCGTCCCTTCGCATCCACCATCGCCACCTGCCGAACCTCCCGCCCGTTGTCTCCCGCCAGGATTGACGCCAGCGCTTCCGGCCCCGTCCGGCCGATCCGCATCAGCGCCAATCCCATCGGACCATACGCCGGATCGACCAGCGACTGGGTCGCCACCGCCCCCACCCCCGCCTCCGCCCACGGCACGACCGACCCCACCGAGAACCAGTGCGACTGCACCGCCACCCCCATCTCTCCCTTCGCAGGGTCCCGCGCTACAATTGAATAGGTACAGACCGGTCGATGAAGCCCCGACCCGTCCGCCCGATTCGGAGGCGGCGACGGATCACCAAGAACCGACATAACCACCGCAAGAATCGAACATCCAAAGCTCAGCGACATGGCATTCTCCAGCAGGCAAAGACCAGCAATCGTTCGCCCGCCCGTAGAATGACTGTCGCAAGAATGGCGTCAATAGGTCGCCGGAGTCGTCGCAATCGAAGATAAGAACCCCCAAAACGGCCCCGGAATTGACTTTAAGACGTTTCTGGGCGATAATATGACTAGAGACGAGGGTGCTGACCGCTCCTGTTCCGTCGGGAAGACGAGTCCCGGCGCTCCCCTGGAACGGCCCGCCAAACAGGCTAGTCAATCGCCACCTGCAGGATGCAACCCCCGGCGATTGCGGCCCACACAAAGTTGCCCGCCGAACCGAAGCCCACGGAGGCGATTGTGAAGGCTTTCCGCTGTACCGAGATCAGACAGCTCGCTCATGAGCTGACCATGGCCCCCGCCCGTCAAAGGGCGCGCCAGATCGACGGCATCATGCGCGCCATCGACGTCGTCGAGGCCTCCCGCGAATACCCTTACTCGCTCATCTGTTATCACATCACCGGATACCGATCCCGCCGAGGCGATGGATCGATGCTCTCCGGCAAGGATCTTCAAGCCGACCTGGTCGAGCTGCTCGACGTCCTCACGGCCAAGTGCCCCATCGACGCCGAGTCGGCCGAAGGTCGGCTTCACGATTCCGACGCGCTGGCTCAGCGCTTTAGCGTCTCCACCAAGACCATCTCCCGATGGCGAGTCCGAGGATTGGCCGGCGCCTGGTACACCAACGGCGACGACAAACCCCGGCTCTGCTTCACCGAGCGGTCCGTGGAACTGTTCGTCGCCCGCAACGAAGACCTCGTCCGTCGCGGCGCCGCCTTCCAGGTCATGACCGACGCGGAGAAGCACGACATCATCGCCCGCGCCCGCGTCCTCGTCGCCGCAAGGAAGTGCTCGCTCCACGCCGCGACCCTGGAAATCTCCAACGAGACCGGCCGCGCCGTCGAGACCATCCGCTACACCCTGCGGCGCTTCGACCGCGACAATCCCGCCGACGCCCTCTTCGATCGCAAGGACGAAGCCCGCGCCATCGACGAGTGCACCGTCCTGCTGGAGGCCTTCGAAAACGGCAAGACCCCGCGTCAACTCGCCGCCGAATTCGGCAAGCGCGAAGTGGAGATTCAGCGACTGCTGGCCCACGCCCGCGTCCGCCGCTTTGCGGAGTCGCCGATCGAATACATGTACAACCCCGCCTTCGACGCCCCCGACGCCGAGGAGACCTTCCTCTCCGACGACGCCCGACCGTCGAAGTCCGCAAGCAATCAATCCGGCGAGCCCGATGAGACGCTCCATCGGCCGCCCGCCGATCTCCCGCCGTATCTCCAGGCGCTCTATCGCACGCCGCTTCTCGGTCGCGACGAAGAGTCAACCCTCTTCGCTCGCATGAACTACCTGCTCCACGTCGCCGAGACGCATCGCAAAAAGCTCGTGGCATCCGACGCCCGCGCGACGCAGCGCGATCTCGCCGCCGTCGAAGGCCCGCTCGAAGCCGCGAAGGAAATCAAGAACCGAATCATCCAGGCGAATCTCCGGCTGGTCGTCAGCATCGCCAAGCGCCACGTCTTCGGACACCCGGCCCTCAATCTCTTCGAGCTCATCAGCGACGGAAACGTCACCATGATGCGCGCCGTCGACAAGTTTGATTACGCCCGCGGCTTCCGCTTCAGCACCTACGCCACCTGGGCCATCACCCGCGGCTTCGCCCGAAGCGTCCCCGAGACACTCGCCCACTCCGATCGCTACCAGACCGGCTGCGACGAATCGCTCGCCACCGTCGGCGACACGCGCGAATCGGTCGAGGCACTGGAGAGCAGCGTCGCCGCCGCGAAGGCCGTCGTCGCCCGCAGTCTCCGCCTACTCGACCAGCGCGAGCGCGTCATCGTCGAGCGCCACTTCGGCATCGGTGAGAATTCCGCCGGTGAAACTCTGGAAGAAATCGGCCGCCACCTCGGCATCAGCAAGGAGCGCGTCCGCCAGCTCGAAATCCGCGCCCTCACCAAGCTCCGCACCGACCTCGGCGACCACGGCGCAGCCCTTCTCGCCGGCTGACGCGTCTACGCATCCATCACAATCAGCGAAACATGCTCCATGGCAAACGACCGCTCGCCATAGTCGTTGAAGAAAATCCGCACATACATCGACCGCCCCCGCGGCTCCAGCGCCACCACTTCCCCGTCTCCATACTCCTCGTGCCGCACACGCTGTCCCGGATAGTAGCCCCCCGCCGCCATGTGCCCGTCGCCGTCGTTGTACTCCCCCAGGTGCGCCATGCTCCGATCGCGCTGCGATTCAAACGAATCGCGCTCGACCTCTTCATCCGGCAGCTCCCGTAGAAACCGCGAAGCGATCGAGCGTTCGGTAATCCCGCGAGTCATCCGGTACCGCGCCCCCGAGAGCGTCAGTCGCTCCTTCGCCCGCGTCATCCCCACGAAGCAAAGCCGCCGCTCCTCCTCCACCCCGGACTCCTCTCCCGCCAGCGACCGCTTGTGCGGCAGGAGCCCCTCCTCCAGCCCGACGATGTACACCATCGGGTACTCCAGCCCCTTCGCCGTGTGCAGGGTCATGAGCGTTACTGTCCCGCCTGCCTCCTCGATCGCATCCGCATCGCTCACCAGGCTGATCTGCTGCAACCAGTCGCCCAGCGTCCCCTCCGGCTGGTCGCCGTCAAACTGCCCCGCCGCGTTCACCAGTTCATACACGTTGGCCAGCGGCTCATTGTCGATCTCCTCCTGACCCGAAAGCGACGCCTCCAGCCCCGACTCCTTCAGCACCCGCTCCACAATCTCCCGCACCGGCCGGCGCGGCATCGCCCGAAACACCGCAAGCATTTCGGCAAACGCCCCGATCCGCTTCGCCGCCGCCGCACGCCCCGACTGCATCGCCGCCATCGCCTCGTCCAGGCTCCGCCCCTCGCGCGCCAGCTCCGTGATCTTCCGCATCGTCGTCTTGCCGATGCCCCGCGTCGGCGCCCCCATCGCCCGAAACAGCGCCGTCTCATCCGCCGGATTCTCGATGATCCGCAGATACGCCAGCACGTCCTTGATCTCCTTGCGTCCGTAGAACTCCACCCCCCGCGCGATCTGATACGGTATCCCCGCCGAGCGCAGCCCATCCTCAATCGCCCGGCTCAGCGCGTTGACCCGATAGAAAATCGCCACGTCCCCCGCCTGCCGCCCCTCCGCCAGTGCCTCGCGAATGTCGCCGGCAACCCGCGTCGCCTCCTGCCGCTCGTCCTCGCAAGACCACACCCGCACAGCCGCCCCCGACTCCCCCTCCGTAAAAAGCGCCTTCGGCTTGCGATGCATGTTGTGATCGATCAGACACGACGCCGCCGACAGGATCGCCCCCGTGCTGCGGAAGTTCTGCTCCAGCCGGACGATCTTCGCCTCCGGATAGTCCGCCTCGAAGTCCAGAATGTTTCGAATGTCCGCCCCCCGCCACGCATAAATCGACTGGTCCGGATCCCCCGTCGCGCAGATGTTCCGATGCCCCGTCGCAAGCTGCGACGCAATCACATATTGAGCATGATTCGTATCCTGATACTCGTCGATCAGCAGGTACCGAAACCGATCCGCCAATTCCTCCCGCACCGCCGCATCGTCCCGCAGCAGCACCGCGAACCGCATCAAGAGGTCGTCAAAGTCGCACGCCTGCTGCGCCGCCATCAACTCCTCATACTTCGCGTACACCTGCCCGATGGTCCGCCCCGAAAAGTCCGACGCCTCCGCCGCGAATTCCTCCGCACCCAGCAGCCGGTTCTTCGCCTCGCTGATCTTTTCCTCCACCATGCGCGGCTGCCAGTTCTCCGTCGCCAGCCCGCACTCGGCGATCGCGTCGCGAATCACCGACCGCCGATCCGCCTGATCAAAGATCGAGTACGTCGGGCTCACCCCCGCCGCCCCCGCATATTCGCGCAGCAGCCGCGCGCACAGCGAATGAAACGTGTGCACCCACATCCGCTGCGAAATCCCCAGCGCGCCGATCCGCTCGCGCATCTCCCCCGCCGCCTTGTTCGTAAAGGTAATCGCCAGCACCTGGTCCGGCCGCCCCGTCGTCCGCGCGATGTGCACCGCCCGCCGCGTAATCACCCGCGTCTTGCCCGAACCCGCCCCGGCCAGCACAAGGAGCGGCCCCTCCACATGCCGCACCGCCTCCAACTGCGGCCCCGTCAAATTGTCGAACAAAGTGCTCTCGATCATCGCCAACATGATACTCCGAGTTTCTCTCCTCTTCCGTCTCCGTCTTTGGTTCTTGCACTTTTCTGTCGAGGCCCGGTACCCTAGACTGCTCACATGACCAAACTCGAGCGAATTCTGGAAGAAGTAAAGTCGCTAACCCCTCCTGATCGCGAACGCCTTCTGGAATTACTTCAAGGTGACCCGTCCGTGGAAGGCGGTGTCGTACCATCTTTAGGGGCTCGCGGCCTTGCAAGTTGGACCGAATCCACGCGCAACGAAGACTGGTCTGAGTTCTACCCAGCGATTCTCTCACAGTGAAACGATCAATAGTTTTGACGTCTTGACGTTTTGACTTTTTAACGTTTCTCTTCCTACCAGCTCACCAATTCCATCAACTTGGAATCGTCCGGCGGCGACATTTCCCCCTGCCACGTCGCCAGCAGGCTCATCGCCTCGCGCTCGGACACGCCGCGCGAAACCGTCCGCCCAGCGTGCGTCCATAGCTCCATTTTGAGCACCACCGTCTTACCCTGAGTCACGTAGCGAAATACCAGGCACGAATCTGTGCGCGAAAGCACCGTGACGCGCGGCGGCTGCCCGCGGCGCACCGGTCGACGAATCATCGCCACGCCGCCCGGCACCAGAAAGCACCGGTCGCCGTAACGACTGAGCGTAACCGCGAGCCAGACGATGACTCCCGTACCCCCGATTGACAGCATGATGATGGTAATGGCCTGTCTCGGCAGACCGCGCAGATAGGCAAGCGTCATTGCGGCCAGACCAAAAAGTATGGCAAACACGGCGATCCATCGACCCACCCGGGTCCACCGCTCCTGACGGGTTGGCTCTTCCCCGGAAATCGTCTTGAGCCGCTCGCGATCGTCGCCCAGCCCCGTGCTGATCTCGATCGGTTCAAACATCTCCGAGAACGGCGGCGGAACTTCAAACTTCACCGACGGCCCGATCAGCACCAATCCGCCATGCTCGCGCAGCACATCCCGTGCCGCTTCCCGAAACGCCTTGGCCGTCCACTTATCGCGCCACCACGAGCCCGCGCCAAACGCCGTCTCCAGCCGCAATAGCGCGTCACTCGGCAGCGTCGCCGATGAAAACTTCTTCTTCTTGTCCACGCAAACCACGTGGGCATTCACTTTTTTCATCGTGACCCTGATCTGCGCGTCGAAAACTGATCCACCGCGAAAGCCCGCGCCGCCGCAATCCGCCTATCCTACAGGCCCCGCCTTGATGCCAAGCCCCCCAAAAATATACAATCCCATAACGACAATTCTGCTTGGGAGGCGACTGTGATGAAAATGATCTATTGCCCCGCCTGCGGCCGCCAAGTCTCCGTCCGCGCCAGCGCCTGCCCCAACTGCGGAGACCCCATCCGATCCACCGCCGGCCCATCCGCACCGCCGCCCTTCATCGTCCACGCCCCGCCGCAGCAACTCTGGAACCCCGGCATCGCCGCCGTCCTCAGCTTCCTCATCCCCGGCCTCGGACAGATCTACAAAGGTCAGATACTCAATGGAATTGCCTGGCTGATCTTTGTCCCTATCGGCTATCTCTTCTTCATCTTCCCCGGAGTCATACTCCACCTCTTCTGCATCATCGGAGCATCCATGGGCGACCCGATGCGAAGAAACGGCTAGACCTCGCCATCCGGAACACAGCCAAAACCCCGACTCCCGCAGCCACCGAACCCCCAACCAAGCGCCCCCTCGCGCCGGAATCGGCCCCATTGAGCCGCTGCCCCTGAACAGCCCCCTCGCGCCTCCTCCGTAGCGCCGCCAAAGAGCCCCGGACTTGCGTCCGGGCGGTTCAAGACCCACCTTCGGCCTTCAAATCCGCGCGCACATGGAGCAAAGATTCTCTATGCGATGTTTGCCATCAAGCCCACTGCCGCGCCCGACGATCGCCGGCTTCGATCCGCGACGATTAACCCCGCGGGCCTCTCATCGGCGACGCCTGCTGGCCGTCAAAAACCACCCAAATCGCGACTTGCCCCAACACATGCCCGCCACAAGAGTTGCCATCCAAAAAAATCGGCTGTGTCACCTTATGTCACCTTCGCAGAAAGGCCCCGCCCAGCTCGCCGCCTCATTCAAAATCATCCGGCCGGCCCAATTCCACGACCAATGGGGCGAGATAATGCCTGACAAACGACGGATTCGTCCAGCCCATGTGATCCCCCATGTGGCCGTACCCGCGCATCTTCGGGTCCCACTTGATCTGCTGGAGCTTGCGGTAAAGGTCGCCGTCCGCCGATTCGCTGCCCGGCCGATTGAATCCCATCGCCCCGGCGGCCGGCGTGTGCTTGCGATCGATGGTCCCGGCCACGCTGGTGCCCACCCCGAGGAACCCGGCATCAAGCTGCGAGTAGTAATTGAAGATGCCTCGGCGCGTGTTCTTCAGCGCCGGCCGAAGGTCGTAGTCGGGGCTCAACGCCGCGGCGAGAAGGATCACCGAGGAAATCGGCTTGTCCGCCGGGAGCATCTCCGCCGCAAGCACGGCGATGCCGCCGCCGCCCGAATGCCCGATGACGTGAACATCGCGCCCCGGATGGTCTTTCAAATAAGTAACGATGTAATCGCGCAGGCTGGCCGCCATCGCCCGATTGCGCTCGTAGTCCGCCAGATTGATCAGCATCCCGCCGGGAATGCGCGTCCCCCAATCGTAAATCTCAATGGCATTCTCCACTCCGCCATCGGCCAGACCACGGGCAAGGTTGTAGTTCCAGTAGCTCGGCCCCTCGATGCCGGGCAGAACGATGACCAGCCCCTTCTCCTGACGCTCGGGCGTTTTGAGATCATTCAGGCTGCACGCCGCGGACAAGAGGAGAAGCGAAAAGATCGCCGTGACAATCAGAACCGTTCGTGGATGAGTCTTCATGTCATATATATCGGGAAGCCGTCGGTTCCCGCTCGCCTGAAGCGGACAAAACCCGATGGCGATGAAAACAAGCTGATTTCCCCGGGAGCAGACGGGATGGGCCGCCTTCGGCCGAATGGGCCCCTGGTCCGCCGGACCCCGTGGATCGCCGCAATTGCCCTACTGTTGAGAAAGCCTCACGGCCGCGTTGATCAGGCCGAGGTGAGAATAGGCCTGCGGGAAGTTGCCCAGCGCGACTTTCTCGACCGGGTCATACTCTTCGGACATCAGGCCCGTAGGCCCCGCCAGGGCGCAGTACTGTTCAAACAGTTCTTCCGCCGCATCGCGTCGACCGATGGCGGCGTAAGCTTCAATCAGCCAGGCCGTGCAGAGGTTGAAGCCCCCTTCGATCCCGGCAATGCCATCGTCGGCGCGATAGCGATAGACCGTCGGCCCCACCCGCAACTCTTTCTCAATGGCATCCACCGTGCGAACGAACCGCTCGTCGGTCGGCGCAATGAGCCCCGACAACCCAATGGCCAGTACGGCGGCATCCAGATGCTCATTCTCATAGGTGCCGCTGAACGCCCCCAGGTGCTCTTTCCAGCCGTGCTGCAGGACATCCCGCGCAATCGAATCTCGCAGATCGGCCCAGTGCGACCGCTTGCGCCCGAAGTACCTGGCGACGGCCAGTGCGCGATCGACCGTCATCCAGCACATCGTCTTCGAATGGACATGATGGCGACGGGCGAGGCGGATTTCCCAGATGCCGTGGTCGGGCTCCAGCCAACGGTTCTCGACGGCGGACACCATGTTCTCCACGAGACGCCAGTGTTCAGAGGAAAGCGCCGCGCCGTGCTCGGCCAACAGCGCCACGAGTTCTGTAATGGGACCGAATACGTCGAGTTGCACCTGATGAGACGCGAGATTGCCGATGCGCACCGGCCGACTTCCCCGATAGCCGGTCAGGCTGCCGATCTCCGCTTCCGGCATGAGGTGACCGCCTGCAACGGTATAGACCGGGGCCAGCGATTCCGGCGAAGGACACCTCTCCAGTACGCCGAACAGCCAGTCGAGAAACTTCATGGCTTGTCCGGTTGTCCCCAGCCTGACAAGCGCCGAGGCGGAGAGCGCGGCATCCCGAGGCCAGCAATAGCGATAGTCCCAGTTTCGAATGCCGCCAATGTGCTCCGGCAGGCTCGTCGTGGCGGCGGCGGCAATCGCGCCGGTCGGTCCGTGGAACAGCGAGCGAAGCGCAAGAGCGCTGCGCCTCACGAGTTCCGGCCGAACCGACGGAAGCACCAGCGTCTGTGTCCAGGTCGACCAGAACTGTTTCGTTTCCTGTCGCCGATGCTGTTCCGGATTTCGACGCGGCTCGAGATTGCCGGTCCCGTAACGAAGTTCGAGTATAACGGGCTCATCGCCGAGGTCGATTTCCGCCGCCGCGTACTGGTGCGGACCATCCTCCACGACGCGCCACTCGACGCCCGGCGAATACAAGACGATAGGATCGAGAAACCCATCGACCTCAAGGCCGCCGTCCACGAGAATCAGGCGCGTCGGCATTCGTCCAAAGTCGATCTTGGGCGCAAAGGTAATAATCGCGCGGCCTTTGCCGCGAATGACCCGGATAAGGTCCGTCCTCCCTGCCCGCTGAAAGGCTCGGCCGGCGGTGCAGTCGAGATAATCGGTGACCGTCATATCCTTCCAGCGCGTCTCAAGTACAAACGAGTGATCGACGTACGACTGCCCGATAGGCCCGTCGGCGCTCACCGGGGCGATGGCGAAATAGCCTGCATAGGGGCCGCCCAGAAGCTCGGCGAAGAGCGGCGAGCCGTCGATGCGCGGCAGACACAACCAGACAACGCGACCCTGCGGGTTCACCAGCGCGGCGGTGCGCTGGTCGGAAAGGATGGAGTGCTGCTCAATCGGGGCGACCAGAGACTGCGCAAGGAATCGCTCGCGGGTGACCGCGAGATTCGTGAGAAGTTCGCGGACGGCGCCGACATCTTCAACGGTCAGAGAGGCCAGCGTCGCCCCCTCGCCCACCTTGATGGAGACGTCCGGCGGCGCCATGACGGCAAAGGCCTCCTCGTCGGTCTGGTCATCGCCGATGAAAACAGAGGCGGTCGCCGCGAGCCGATATCGAATCGACTGCAGCGCACGCCCCTTGCTCATTTCGACAACCGCCAGTTCGATCACGCATTTTCCGGGACGAATAAAAACGCCCTCGAGTCTGGCGGGGCCGGCGAGCAGCGCCGACTGAACCTCATCGCGATGGGCCGCATCCACCGAGCGATAGTGTGCGGCGACGCTGGCGGGCTTGCGTTCGATGAGCATGCCGGGGAATCTCGATGCGATCTGCTCGACCTGCTTCTGCAACTCGTCAAGAAGCGACACCGCCGCCTCGGGCAGGCCGGATGCGAAGGCGAGGCTCGATTCCGATCCGTGGCTGCCGATCAGCTCAATGCCGTCGACATCGCCCATGAGTTTCTGAAGGTCGGCAAGCGCCCTGCCGGAGATCACCGCGACGTGGGTCTGTGGCAACGCAGCGAGTTTCTCGAGCGCCTCAACCGCCTCCGCATCCGGCCGGGCGGCGGCGGGGTCCTCGACGATCTGCGCGAGGGTGCCGTCGAAGTCACAGGCGACCAGGAGGATCGGCGCCGTGGCGATCTCAAGTACCGATGGTTGAAGCGGATTCATCTCTCCAATGCCTTAAAAAACTTCTCGGCCCATGCGTGGACGTCGTGCCGGCGGACCTGCGACCGCAGCGACGACATCCGATGCTTCACCTCCGGGCTCGGCAGGTGCAGGGCCGTATCGAGCACGCGGACCATGCCGTCGATATCGCGCGGATTCACCAGAAGGGCTTTGGTGAGTTCGTTGGCCGCCCCCGCAAATTCACTGAGCACAAGGACACCGGAATTCGCGGTTCGCGTCGATACGTATTCCTTCGCCACCAGATTCATCCCATCGCGAAGCGGTGTCACAAGCATGACATCGGCCGCGAGGTAATAAGCGACAAGCTCGGATCGCTGAAGGCGGCGACGGTAATAGTGAACCGCCACGCGCCCGGGAACGCTGAACTCCCCATTGATACGGCCGACAATGGCCTCGATATGCGACCGCATTTTGACATACTCGTCCACCGACTCGCGGCTGGGCACGGCGACCTGCATGAAAAGGCAGTCGTCAACCGTGACGACCTTGCGGCGCAGGAGTTCCTCGAAGGCCAGAAGTCTGCCATCCATGCCCTTCGTATAGTCGAGACGGTCGACGCTGAGCAGCAGCTTGCGCGTCGAACCGACCTTGCGGCGAAGATCGAGGGCCCTGCGGATCGTGGCGGGCCTCTTCGCTTCCGATTCGAAAGACTTGAAATCGATGGAGATCGGGAATGCTCCGACCTGAACCGACCGATCGCCATAGCGCAATTTGGAGTCCGATCCCGTGGCCGAAGTGAACCGGCGCGCCGCGCGGGAAAAGGCGTGGACATCCGCGGGGGTCTGAAACCCGACAAGATCAGATCCGAGGATGCCCTGAAGAACTTCACAGCGCGTCGGCAGCCACGCGAAGAGCTCGTCCGGTGGAAAGGGAATGTGCAGGAAGAAGCCGATGCGGACGTCGGGTCGCAATTCCCTCAGCATGCGGGGAACGAGTTGGAGGTGGTAGTCGTGTATCCAGACGAGTTGGCCGCGCTTGGCCTGCCTGGCGGCTGCCCGGGCAAATCTCCAGTTGACATCGACATAGGGCTTCCACCAGGCGCTGATGAACTTGGGGGCCCGAATCGCGTCGTGATAGAGAGGCCACAGGGTTTCGTTGGCAAACCCTTCGTAGTAGGTCTCGATTTCCTTTCTGGTCAGACTGACGGGAACGATATGAATGCCGCCGGACTCGAAAGGCCTGATGGCGCTGCCGGCGACGCCGGGCCACCCGATCCACGACCCGCCGTGGCGAGCGAGAATGGGGGACATGGCGGTGACAAGACCACCGGGGCTGATCTCCCATTTGCTGGTGGCGCCTTTTGCGGCGCGGTGCATGGGCAGTCGATTGGCGACGATGAGAAGTTTTTTTTTGTGCGGCATCGCTTGAGGATAAGATGTTTGCGGCTGACCTTGTTATGCGTACGTTGGATGCCACAGACCTTAATCGCAATCGCGCTATATCGCCACCCTCTTGTGTTGCTGCGATGAAGCCCGCGTGACGCTTGTCACCCGAACAGCTCATTGCGATTCGCGATCGAGGCCCATTCGCTTGATGCGCGAAGCGAGGGTGGTAGGCCTCATGCCGAGCAGGTCCGCGGCTCCGCCGGGCCCGTGCACGCGGCCATTGGTCTGCGCCAGCGCGGCTCGAATATTCTCCTGTTCGATGCGCTTGATCTCCGACTGCGGCACAACCGCCCCGCGATCCGCGAGAGATGTGGCGTGGCGGCCCTTCTGCCGTACATTCGGGAAATCAAATCGCAGCACCCGGTTTCGCGAAGTGATAACGGCTCGTTCGATCACATTGATGAGTTCACGCACGTTTCCCGGCCAGGCGTAGGCCTGAAGCGACAGAACGTTGGCCTGCGTCAGTTCGACATCCGGCCGGCCAAACCGTCGCTTCGTTCGATTCAGGAATTCGCGGGCTAGCAATGGAATATCTTCCGGACGGTCGCAAAGCGGCGGAACTTCGACTGGGAAAACGTTGAGTCGATAATACAAGTCCTGCCGGAAGGCGCCAGCCTCGATCTCCGCTTTCAGATTCCGATTCGTGGCGGCGATAACACGGACATCCGCCTTTAAGGTGCGCTCGTCGCCGAGCCGCTCGTACGTGCCCTCCTGTAGTACGCGCAGCAACTTGCTTTGCAGATCGAGGGGAATCTCGCCGACTTCATCGAGGAAGAGCGTGCCGCCATGGGCCATCTCGAATCGTCCGGCGCGGTCGCGAACGGCCCCCGTGAATGCCCCTTTCACGTGACCGAAGAATTCACTCTCGTAGAGTTCGCGAGGGATCGACGCGCAATTGACGCGCACCAGCGGGCGTCCCTTTCGAACACTACGCTGATGAATCTCCTGAGCTACGAGTTCCTTGCCGGTACCCGATTCGCCGAGGATCAGCACATTGGCGTCGGTGGGGGCGACAAGCTCAATCTGTCGGACAATTGCCCGCATGGCGGAGCTTTGCCCGAGAATCCCCCCGAAGGCCCGGGCATCTGAAACCTCTTCCCGAAGGTACTCATTTTCGAGTTCGAGCTGTGCGCGGAGCCGCTCAATCTCTTCAAAGGCGCGGGTATTGGCGAGTGATGCAGCGACGAGATCGGCAATCATGCGCAGCCAGTCAAGGCAATGCGCGGTAAGGACGGACCGAGTGAAGATGGCAAGTACGCCGAGGACTTCGCCTTTGAAGATGAGCGGTTGACCTTCGAATCCGAGAATCCCCTCGTCTTTGGCCCACTGGGGACTGACGATCCAGGTCGAATCCTTGCTCGCGTCGGTGACGGCAAGGCAGTCGCCGGAAGCGGCGACCCGGCCGACCTTGCGAACACCCAATGGCATGCGTCGGAATTCTCCATCGAGGCGACTCCAGCGTTCGCCGGAGTCTCGCTGGGATCGACCGGCGCTTGCGACGAGGTGAAGACATCGCGAGTGGTCGGGGCATTCCTTGCGCATGGGGCAGCTTTGACAGATGTCGCCGGGAGCCATCAGCCAGATTCTCGCGAGGGCAATCTGGGATTGCTCGGCGAGGCGTCGAACCACGGTTCCAACAACCGCACTGAGCGTTCGTTGTTCGTTGACCTCGATGAGAAGGTCACGAAGTCCCTGGGACACGGACATGCCCGAGTCGAGTTCAGCCATTACGCAGAGCATAGGACGACGGTGACGAAATGTCGCTACGAAGTCTCGTCATTTACGAAATTGCGTCGCCAAGAGCGATGTCACGAAATAGTTGTAA
Source organism: Planctomycetia bacterium (assembly GCA_015075745.1). Taxonomy (NCBI): domain Bacteria; kingdom Pseudomonadati; phylum Planctomycetota; class Planctomycetia; species Planctomycetia bacterium. The sequence continues at coordinate 3,335,848 of JABTTW010000001.1, read as the reverse complement.
TTATAATAAGTGCAAACAGATATAAATCACTTCTAGAATGGCACATTCGTTGCAATCCAATGTGCAAAGCACGGCAATTCGCCATGTGCAGAAAGGAAAAGCAAGATGCCACGAATCAAAGCACTGACAACGTCGGAAGCCGGCGAAAAAGCTCAAACCCTCCTTGATGGCGTGGAGAAGAAGCTTGGCAAGGTTCCCAACGTCATGCGAACGATGGCCCATTCGCCCGCAGTGCTCGAGTCCTATCTGGGATTCAACACGGCTGTGTCGAAGGGAGTGCTCCCGGCAAAGCTTCGCGAGCAGATCTCGCTCGTCGTCGGGGAGTCGAACAACTGCGAGTACTGCGTGGCGGCCCACTCAGCACTGGGCCGACTGGCCGGTCTGAGTGCCGAAGAGATCGCCGCTAGCCGACGCGGCACGTCCCCGGATTCCAAGACGGAAGCAGCCCTCTCGTTCGCTCGCAAAATCGTCAAGGAGCGCGGCCTTGTCAGCGATGATGACGTAGCGTCCCTGCGCTTAGCAGGCTACGACGATGGGGCAATCACGGAGATCGTCGCAAACGTCGCGCTGAACATCTTCACCAACTACTTCAATCATGTGGCACAGACTGACATCGACTTTCCTAAGGCCAGCGCGCTGGAGGCGAGCCCTGAGCGTGCCTATTCCGTTTAGAAACTCCAAGTGGCTGAAGGACGGTGGTGGAAGCGGCCACCAGCCGTCCTTCGGCCTCCTATTATCGGTCTGTTTCGTGATCGTCACGATCCGTCATCGATAAGCAAAAGCGAACCAGATGGCTGACCGACGCAGGGGCGGAGGTCCGCCCATGCAATTGCCCGTCGTCGATCCATCCGTCCGATTTTCGTGTGGGAGTTGCACCGCCTGCTGCAACCAGCCGTGGCGCACCGTCATCGAGGAGAAAAAGGCGGCAGCACTAAATCGTCACGACTTCTCGGCCTACCCCGCCCTGCATGGCAGAAAGTTCTACCAGCGTGCCGCGGATGGCAGACCCGGCTACTTCGACCTGGCCAAGGGCGAGGGCAACCGATGCCTATTCCTTGACACCGACGGGCTGTGCATCATTCACAAGGAGTTGGGCGCGGCGGCCAAGCCGGACATGTGCCTCCAATTCCCTTATCTCCCCTCGCGCACGTGGACCGAGCATCGCGTGTCGGTGAACTTCGGTTGTCCATCGGTTCAATCTCGGCGAGGGGCCCTGCTGACGGAGCAGTCGGACGACATTCAACGAGCCACGCGACTCTCCGATCGGCCCTTTAGGGGTACGGGCGTCCTGGTGCCGCTGGATGCGACGACCACCGTCTCACACGACGAATTCGAGGCGATCATCGAACAGGCGATGATGATCTTCGACGACGCGAGACCCGCGGATGTGTGGAGCCGATTCGCGGAGTTGACCGGACTGCTCATCGGCGTCCGCGACTTCGAGAGAAACCATCCGGAAGGCGGCGGCCCGGGCATGCTGACATTCCTGGACGACAGGAAATGCGGCTCCATCGCGCCGGCAACCAAGGGAATCATCTCGTTTGAAGACGCAGCGACCGCGCCGATGCCGGTGCGAATGCTGTTCGCGGCAACGCTCTTTCCCGACACGCTGCCTGCAACCTCCAGCGGTCGCGTCGGGCTGTTCAGGAGACTGACCCTGCTGCCGAAACTGATGTCGCTGGCAAGGCTTTCCGGCGGCTACGCTTCGCGAATTCTGGGGCGCAATATCTCGATCGACGCCGTCGCTGGCCGGTCCGCCGGCGGAGCGATGGATGAGGCCGCGACCAGCCTGCTGCTGCGATACTTTCGATCGCGATTCTGGCAGCGGATGATCGTCGGCACGCGGCTGCCGATCATCGCGGGCGTCCATCAGCACATCCTCGATCTCAATGCAATCCTCTTCATCGCCCGAGCGGAGGCTCAGTCACGCGGCGATCACAGATTATCCGAGGCGCATGTCCGCAAGGCGCTGACCGGCGTGGAGTTTCATCTGGCGAATCAGACTCGAATGTACGAGCAGACGCTCAAGGGCTGGTTGCGAACGCAGCTTTGCGATGCCGGTCTGGCGCTGCAGAGCCTTCGACTCATGGCGCCGATGCAGGAGCCGGCTTCCGTAAAATGAGCACGCCCCCGGCGAGGTGCCGAGGGCGCGCGTGACGGGGGCCAAAATGAAATCGCGAGACCGCGCGAAACTTACTTCTTCGCGGCCATGAACAACTCGTCCGCCTTCTTCCAGTTAACGACGCTCCACCATGCGGCGATGTAGTCGGGCCGACGATTCTGATAATTCAAATAGTAGGCGTGCTCCCACACGTCGAGGCCGATGATCGGCGTGTGGCCGGTCATGTACGGCGAATCCTGGTTGGCCGTGCTGAAGACTTCGAGCTTGCCATCCTTCCAGGCGAGCCATGCCCAGCCGCTGCCGAATCGGGTCGCTGCCGCGGTCGCGAACTTCTCCTTGAAGGCATCGAAGCCACCGAAGGCGCCGTTGATCGCCTCGCTGATCGCGCCGCCGGGTGAACCGCCGCACCCTTTGCCCATGATCTGCCAGAACAGCGAGTGGTTGGCGTGACCGCCGCCGTTGTTAATGACAGCCTGGCGAATCGTGTCGGGTACCTGGCTGATTTCGCGGAGGAGTTGCTCGATCGGCTTCGCGGCCAGGGCAGCCTGGCCCTCCAGCGCCTTGTTCACGTTGGTGACGTAAGCGTTGTGGTGTTTGCCGTGATGGATCTCCATCGTCTTGGCATCAATGTGAGGGGTAAGTGCGTCGAACGCATACGGCAGAGCAGGTAACTCAAAAGCCATGGTCTTTCTCCTCAGAGGCTGATGGGAAGATATTGGTCTGAACCAGGAAGAATTTAGCGCTGCCTCGTGCATAGGTCAAGAGAACCTGTTAATCCGGGGCGTATTGACGAGGTAAGGAAGGCTTCCCGCCTCATCGGGGCAGCCCCGGCCATCGACCCCTTGGTTTCGCCTACTGGCGTGGCGGTGGTCTCGCGAAGCGGGTAACGTGCGTGCCTGCGATACGTGCACGGCCATGTGCCGGGCCGTGATTCGCACTTCCGGGAGAATGATCCAATGGCGAAAAGGCGATGGCCGGCTTTGCCGGCGATGTTGCTGGCGTATGCGGCGTTGGCGCCGATGGCTTCGGTCCACGGATGGGATGAGGAGGGCCACGTTATTGTCACGCGGATGGCGTGGGAGAAGCTCCCCGACGACATGCCGAATTGGTTAAAGACGCCGTCCGTGAGGTACAGACTGGAATATCTCTCAGCGGAACCGGATCGGTGGCGCGGCCAGCACAACGTGCACCTCGATCACATTAACAATCCCGATCACTACATCGACGTGGAGGAGCTTGCTGATTTCGGCCTGTCGCTGAAGACGCTGCCTCCGCTTCGGCGAGAGTTTCTCGACATTCTTGCGACGCAGCGTGCCCAACATCCCGAAAAATTTCCAGGCTACAACCGCAAGCGCGACAAGTTATACACCAGGCTGGTGCCGGGGCTTTTGCCTTATGAGATCGCTGAGATGCAATGGAAACTGGCGGCGAGCTGGACAACGCTGAAGACCTATGAACTTCACCGATCGCTGGTCACTGACGAGATGATCGAGAATGCCCGGCAGAACATTGTTTATCAGATGGGCATCCTCAGTCACTTCATTGGCGACGGAGCTCAACCGCTGCACGTCACGCGACACCATAACGGCTGGAAGGGCGACAATCCCAAAGGCTATACGGTCGACTCGGGTTTTCACGCCTTTATCGACGGCGGTGTCATCGCCCTGCACAAGCTCACATCCCAAAACATGGCTTCGCTTGCCGCTCCGCCCAGCGAAGTTTCGACCGAGCAATACTGGACGGACATCAATGCCTACCTGATGGAGACGTTTGAGCAACTCGAGCCGCTTTACGAATTGGAAAAGAGCGGCGACCTCAAGGAGGCGAAGGGCAAGGCGTTTATCCAGGATCGGCTGAAGGCCGGCGGCGCCATGCTCGCCGGCGTGTGGGTCGCGGCGCATAAAGGGGCGGTCATCGATGACTTCCGAGTAAAGCGACTCAAAGAAAAGGGAAATAAGCCCGCTTCGACCGATTAGGCGCCGGTGTGTTAATCGTCCTTTTCTGTTGATTCGCGAACGGGGACATCGGGTTCGGCCGGCGGCTGGGCGGCCGGTGGCTCCCAGGTCGGCAGTCCGGCAATCGGAGTCTCCAACGGCAGCCAGCGGTCGACAGGAATCGGATATACATCGCCGCCAAGCAGCGTCCCGGCTTCTTCCTCGGCCTCCGCGGCGCGATCCGGCTTATCATCTTCCTTCAGCTTCTTTGCCCAGCCCTTAAGCACTTCGATGCGGACCCAGCGAACCGAGTCGGCGGCCTGCTTGCGCGCCGCGCGGTCCCGATCCTCAAACCAGGCATCCGCCCGATGCGCTACCCGAAAGGCGAGGGCCAGCGCCGCTGCATGGTCGCCGCGATCCGCCAGACAGAGACATCGTTGAACACGGGCATAAAAGCCGATCGACCGGGCGGTCGGCGTCGTCAGAACCGGTCGCAGCACCTGCAGCGCGCGATCCGTTTTTCCGGCACGACGATAGGCAACCGCCTGCCACAACTTGGCGGACTCGACAAGCTCTTCGCTTGGGTCGTCGGCATAGAGGGCCAGGCCGATGCATGCGTCGATCAGGCGCCGCGGCGTTTCATCCTCCTTCGGGTCGAGGGCCAGCGCGGCAAACATTTCGGCGAACGCGCGGAGGCGATCGAGGTGGTCAATCGCTTCGGCGGTGGTGTCCTCGTCGAGCGCAGCGCCGGACAGATCGTCCGATGCCTTGTCGATGTTCTCAATCGCGCGAGCAGCCGAAGCACCCAGCGCACGACGATCAAATGCCCGCTCGGTCAGGAGTGCCGTGAGTGGCGCGGCACATTCCTGAGTAAGGATACACTCAATCGCGCCGAACCTGGCCGAAAGGCGTTCCGCGGCGCTCGTCGCCTTGTCGATGGAGTTTTGGAAACGCTCACACGAAGTCGTTTCGATCGCCTGATTGAGGCTTGAGTCTTCCTGCGTGGTCGGCCTTGATTCGCCGACAGGCGATCCCGTCAGAATGATTCCCAGGATGGCTGCGGGGAGGAGTGAATGGGTTTGGAATATCACGAGGGCCTACCTTGAGGGGCCGATTGTCCGGTGCCGTCACGTGCCGGGTTATGGGCGTATACGCTTACGGTGCGAGATTATACGGTCTGAGGGGCCTCCATCAACGCCGGCTGATTGCGGACCTGCAAATTGTGCCGAAGTCGCCGGGTTAGGTCTTAAGGTTGTTCAGGTCCGGGGCCGATGCTAAGATGAGCCGGACCTCGCGAGACTGCCGGCATTCGATGAGGTTTTCATGCCATTCGTTAATCGTATTCTAAAACTGGAGAGTCGCCTTGTACTTGCGATTCTCGTCATTGCTCTGACATCGGGCTGCGGGTTCAACGCAATCCAGCAGGCGACGCTTCCGGCGCAGGCCGCGGGACTCACGCTTGCCGAGTTGGATGCGATTCTAAGTAACTCGGCGCTGACGGATATGGAGCAGCAGGACGCGATCCGTGCGGCGATCGGCGCTCCTATGGATGACAGCGGCGACCGACTGGTCAATTTTCTATTCAACTTCACAGTACCCTGATGTCCCTGGGGGGCTTCGTGCGGCTGTGGGATACTCGGCAGAAACAAGGAGTATGAAATGAAGGGAAGAAGTAAGCTGTTTTGTTTGTTGTTTGCCGGCGGAATCTTTGCCGGTTCGGCAGGTTGTGATGTTCTCATCCTTCCGGGCGCCCTCGCTAAGCTGGCCAACAGCGCAATCGGCGATCTCACCGCAAGCGAGATTCGAGCCCTGAGCCAGATTGCCGTGGAAGTGATAAACTCTCAGGCGCCGGGTACGGGTGCAATACCCCTGACCGAGGCCCAGTCGCAGGCCCTCGTGAACTTCCTGGATGCCAACAACGTTCAGACCTTCGAGGAACTTGAAGCCCTGCTCAATGAGGCTCAGGGCGACCCGTCGGCCATTCAGGGCCTGGAGGAGCTGGCGGCTGCCTTCGCGGGCGGCGATCAGGAATTCGATCCCGACAATCCGACGCAGCAGGACCTCGAGGAGATCTTCAGCTTCGCACAGCAGGGCGGCGCAAACTAAAGCCCGCCGATCGTAGGGAATATCAAGCAAAAGGCCCGCTCGAGGTGACTCGGGCGGGCCTCTTTATTTGTTCAAAAGTTTAGGTCGTTTGAACGAATAAAAAACTGATTGGTTGTGCGCCGCGATATCCGGCGTGGTGGGTTGCGGTGGTGCGGCGAACGATGCGTTTAAGGAGGCGGCGCCCTGGAGCGAACGCCGGAGGTTGCATTCGTGACGTGCACATGATCCTGACGGGTTTGCGCCACTCGACCAGAGTGGTCGGCCGCATCATCGGTCTCGGCTCCTCGGGCGACCCATGATGGGTGATTTCTCCTTTCGGGGTTTAGCAAGGCATCGCCGCCTGGGGCGATGGGCTCGTTAACCACATCGAAAGAAGGCCGGCGCTCATCCTGGCCGGCGTTGCTTTCTCGCCGCAACTCCGCGGCGATCCGCTCATTCTCGCTGGTGGATGTCGCGTCTGAAACCGGCTCCCAGGCAAGCGCCCCAAAGGCTGCGCCGGCAGAAAGCGCCAGCACTGCCCGACCGGCGAACTTCAGTCGCGTCCATTCCTTGTTCGAGTGCTGCCGCCGCCCGCCTCCGGAGTGTATTGGGCCATTCATAGCGCAGCTCCTGAAAAATTGGTTCGATCCGTCGTTATCTTTCCCCGAACCGAACTCTGATCGGCAAATCCGGCGCGGACGCAACTGGCAAACCGCGCGATCCAGCGATTTTTTTCTAAAGCAACCGCGGCGAAAAAAATCAAACTGGCGAAGCGGTTATTCGCGGACGTGCATTTCAGTATGACAGGAGGCCCCGCAACCGGTTCTCAGCCTTGTGAGACCCTGGTCACCTCGGCGATGCGGGCAAGTTCCCCTAAGAAAGCGCGGTGGTCACGGTGGAACTCGCAATACCTGATCTTTGCGATGCAGGTAGACTCCGACGGGCTCTCAAATCCAAGAATCTCGGGATAAAGGTAGTCATCGATGATTTGTTGAATTGCCAGCCGTGTTTTTCCTTGTCGAGGATCAAATTCGACGAGCAATGTCGCGTTTCGGCAGGGGCCGTTCACCAGATGATCGACGTGCTTTGAGGCCGCGAGCGTTGATACGATCAGGAGCATGAAGAACACACCTGCGACCACGTAGCCGCCGCCGATCACCATGCCGACCGCCGCAGTCGCCCAGATGCCGGCGCCCGTGGTAAACCCGACGATGAGCCGCCCCTCTCGAAATATCGCGCCCGCCCCGAGGAAGCCGATGCCGGAGACGATCTGGGCGGCAATACGCGCACGATCAGTTGTTCCTTGTGCCATCAATATCGAGGCCTGGGTAAAGATCGCCGAACCCAGGCAGATGAGCGCCATCGTCCTGAGTCCCGCGGGCTTCTGTGCATGGCCGCGCTCAAGACCAATGATGCCGCCGCAGATCACCGCGGTGATGGTCACGATAAGCCCCACGACCGGAGTCGAGAGAACTTCATGCAAATCACCGATCCAAGGCTGAATGGATTCCGGCATACGCGAAGTGCTCCACCTGGTTAACCAAGTAGATCGTCAACGTCCGACGAGGCCATGTCAACCCTGACGACCTCGACGGAGAATCAGCGGAAAAACCGCGATGAGAGGCAGAAGAACGGAGGAGCCCGCACCGCAAGTTCCGCACGTGGGAGTACCCTGAACAGCCGGAGGTGAGCCGGCATCCGGCTGCTGATCGGGATTAGGCACGAGGGGATCGCTGTCGCATTTGTCGCCGAACCCGTCGCCGTCGCCGTCAGCCTGATCGAAGTTAGCGGTATTCGGGCAATTGTCGCAGGCCGTTCCGCGACCGTCGCTGTCGGGGTCGGCCTGGTCGACGTTCATCTTGCTCGGACAGTTGTCACAGGCGTCTCCCACGCCGTCGCCGTCCGAATCCGGCTGAGTCGAGTTCTTGAGACTCACGCAGTTGTCGCAGGCATCACCGACGCCGTCGCCATCGATGTCCTGCTGCCCGGGATTGGCGACGTTGATGCAGTTGTCAGGACCATCTTCAATGCCGTCGCCGTCCGTGTCCGCCAGTGTGATGATCAGGCTCCAGGACAACAGGGCACCGACCGCGCTGCTACCGCCGTCAATGACGCCCAGGGTCCATGTACCGCTGGGATTCGCGCCATCGAAGAAGCTCATCGGCGTCGTTTCCGGCATGTAAGTTCCGGTGCACGCATGGGCCATGTTTGCGCACGGTCCGCTGATGATATTCGTGGCCGCCTCATCATTGAGCGTCACGCTAATGTCATCGCCGCTGTTGTTAAACGTTCCGACCTCGGAAAACAACTCGCGAAAATTTCCGCCGGGGTTGGCCAGCAGCACGCGGATATCGCCGCGCCAGGTATGTTGGATATTGATTGTCATATCAAGATCGACAATCTTGGCGTTGCTGCCGAGATTCGGCACGACGACTGTCGACGGCGTCATCGATCCGAACGTCGTTCCCGGGGCTCCGGCCGGGATGACATTGTTGCAGCCGGTACCGAACTGGGCGCAGGTAAAAGTTCGAACGACGACTGCCGAAGCCGGCATCGCGAAAAGTGCGCAAGACATCCACGCGACGCAGACAGCCCGTAGATTCAAGTTCATAAACGCCCTGGAAAACAGACAAGGCCCGACCTCGAAAGTGCCGGTCCAGTGTGATTCTAATGCCCGCCGGGTAGCGAAACAAACGTCGCGAAGTGCTGGTGAACAAGGTGCCGGACCAACGCCCGATGACCTGAAGCGATCCTAGCCCGCCACGCCGTAGTAAGTCTCGATCGGGCACTTCACCCGCTCTCGAACGACTCGGGCGATTGCGTCCAGCTCGGCGTCTTCCAGGGGCTTGGCATAGGCCTCCGTGGTTTTTCGTGCGATGGTGTAAAGCTGGATCAACTTAAGCTTGCCGCCGGCCGCAAGAACTTCGTTTAAGCGCTCGCAGTATGCCAGCAGTTCCACTGAAGGCGGCGGCTCGTCGTGAACGCGCATCCATAAGGATTGGATCACGACGGCTCTTTCCTGCGCGACCTCGGTGATGTTCTTCATCACATGGGACAACGGAAAGTTCGGGCGATTCACCAGTTCGTAGTAGGCCTGCGTCCCGGCGTCGAGTTTTGCCCAAATCTCACCATTGTTCTCATCGAGAATAGAAAGGCCCCGCCGGACGTTGGGCTTGTTGAGATAGCATGCGTCAGTGATGAGCACGAGCTTGGTGTCGCTGAGGTTCCTCCGCTTCCGCGCAACCGCGGCCAGTTGAACTGCCTCGGCGAATTCTGGATACGTCGTGGGCTCGCCATCGCCGCTGAAAGCAATGTCACAGACTCGGCGGTTCGCCTCGGTCACACTGTCGAAGGGCGACTCGACCCAAAGACTCCCATCGAGGGCCGCATCGAGAAGCCGGTCGAGTTCGGTCGCCACGACGGCCAGATCGACCTTTTTCGCCGTTCCCGGCGTTGTGCGGTCCACCTGGCAGTAGATGCAATCGAAATTGCAGGCCTTGTCAGGGTTTAGGTTGATGCCGATGGAAAGGCCGCCGCTGCGCCGCGAGACAACCGGATAGCAGTAAATCAGATCATGCCAGGCTCGGCCATGCGACTGATAGGCAACAGGCAAACTGGTTTTTTTCGCATCCGGCATGGAGAATTCTCGCTTTCGCCCGGCAACGGCAATTCCTGACCAGCTATCATAGCATTATGGAGCCGTTTACCCCGCGCGGCATTGAAATTGCCAAAGTACCCCTTACAGTTCCCAAGACAGGGGAAAAACGTGGCCGGACATTCGGCTTATGTAATCCGAAGAGAGAGGATTCTTGAACACAGGCACTCGACAACCCACGGCCTCGCAAGACCGGCGAAAGTCGTATTGGCGACTGCTCTGGGCCGTCGTCCTGCTGCTCCACGCCCCCATTACCATTGGCGTCTTCTCGGCGATCTGGACTCAATCGGGCCCCATTCGCTGGTCGTCCGTACTGCTCCTGACCCTTGCCAATGCCTTCTTCGTACTCGAAGTCGTTTGCGCTTACTCGCTGCGGATTCTTTCCGATCGGCGAAAGGTCATCACCTTTCTCGTTGTCATCGCCCTGCTCCACGTGGGCGTCATTGAGCGGGCCATGCCCGACTTCGTCCGCGATGCGGATATTCAGTATTGGCTGTTCCTGGCCACGGCTTCAGTTGCTTCGATCGCCGTGATGCTGCGAGCGCTTCGGACGATCTCCTCGAAAATCGCCACCGCTTTGGCGACCAACCCACATGCCCATGCGTCGCGCGATCGGTATGCGCGCAGGGTCGATTTGGAGCACGGCTTTCGATCGGCGGTCTTCGGTCCGCTCTGGACGCCGCCTCGCGCCCCGCCTCAGTTCTCTCTCTGATCTGCCCCCCTCCACACTGTGTGATCGGCGCGATGCGCCTTTCACCAATCATACTTGTTCGCGTTTTCAATTGCACGGTCGGGTCGCGCTCTGTGATCTCCCCTGAAGGAGATTCCGACGATGCCGCACTCGGAAACATTTCGTGGCGACAGCCTGCCATGCTGTGGTGCGCTTCCCCCGCGATCGTGCGAGTTCGGGGCTGTGACTTCGAGAGCGAGGAATCTCGACGAAGTCACACAAAGAGAGAGGAATTTCTTGATGCGACTTTCTACCGCGGCGTTTGCCGCGATATTGGCGATGAAGGCGCCGGCCGCCGCATCACATTTTCAGTTACTCACCGGCGCCGACGTTGGCAAATACCCCGGTGCGAGGCGGTCGGTGAACGCCGTTCCCGGCCCGAGTTTCGCGGGCGCATTTGATGACGGCGACCGGTTGGCAGGCACCGGCGACATCGGCGGCGACATCGTCTATGTCGGCAGCGGTCAACCGGTCATTCCGCCGAACAACGTCGGTGCATTCAGCTTCCTGTTCCGGCGCGGATCGGTGCCGGCGTTCCCATTCTTCCTGCCGCTCATGGGGATCGACTATCTCGGCGGCCCACTGCTCGATCTGGACGGCGATACCGTCAACGGCACACGAAGCTACATTCCGGTTTCGGGTCAAAGCGCGGTCGCGATTCCCGGATCATCCAGTTTCATCGATCTTTCCATTGACACCGTCGACGGCTCGATCACCCTTAACAATTTCGACGCCACAGGGACGGCCGAGGGCGCACCGGGGTTCGACGGGCGCATCGCCGTGACACTCGTTACCATCGCCGGAACATCCCCCACCGGCGCGCAGTCCGGCCCGATCAACCCGGCCATGGACACGCGCGTCGGAACATTGACCGCCTACCTGGGAATCAGTGGAACACTGACCGGCGTTCACCGTGTGCAGGACCTCGGATACGAACTTTGGTACGACTCCATCTCGCCCGATACCGGCACACCACAGCTCCTCGGAACCATCCAGCATCTTGGCAAGTTCCGCGGCTGGGTCGTCGAGCGTGATTGCGCTACCGGACAGTTTCCGACGCTGGCGGGACAGGGGCTCGGCGCCACGCTGTGGCCCCAGGTTGATCAATCGCAGATCGGCGCGGTCTGGAACACGGCGATCAACGTCTTCGGCCCAACGGCGATGATCGAGAAGGGATTCTCCACCGACAACTTCGCGACCGGCGACGACTTCACCATGCCGAATAACGGCGGCATCGCCCTCGCGGATGCCGGTGGCGACCTCGGCGCGTACTTCGATACCGTCGTCGTGCCTCATCTTGACCCCGCCGCGCAGTCATTCGTCTATCTCGAATCGGCGGGCTTCGGCATCAACAACAGCGGCGATCCCGTCTTCACCGACACGATCGGCTATGACGTCGTCGTTGTCGCTCAATCAACCGAGGCCGCGGTCCTGATTGACGGAGACATCGACGGCAACGGTGTCGTCGAGTTCGCCGATGCCGACGCTCTCGTCGCCGCACTGCTCGACCCGCTTTCTCTCAACGCATGTGACGCGGCTCGGGCGGATGTGAATCAGGATACTTTTGTGAACGGTCTGGATGTCCAGGCCTTCGTGGATGCACTGCTCTAATCGCCGCGGGCCTCGACGGCTTTGCGGCATAATGAATTGATGAATCTCTTGAAAGGGGAGGATGAAATGATGAATCGGACAAGTTTGGTTATTGTGATCGTCGCCGCCGTTTCGGTGGCACTGATGTCGACGCCTGCACAGGCGGAGGACTTTCAGCTTCTGACCGGCGTCAACGCGGGCATGTCGCCCGGCGCAGCCCGAACGGTCTTCGCCTCCGGCCCCCCCGCCGGCGCGCCCGGCTCATTTGTTGACGGTGATCGCCTCGCCGGCACCTCAGGCAGCGCCGCTGCTCCCTACCTCGGAACCGGCTCGCCGCTCCTCACGCCCAATCAATACGGCTCGCTGAGTTTCCTCTTCCGGCGCGGCAGCATTCCGCTCGGCCCGGCTGGACAGCAGCCGCTGCTCAACGTCGACTACCTCGGCGGACCGCTGCTCGATCTCGACGGTGATCTGGGCAATGGCTCGCGCCGCCTGACACCGCAGGCCGGACAGACACCGGTCGAAATCCCCGGCACGAAGAGCTCCATCGGCCTCAGCCTCGATACGGTCGGCGGCTCCATCGGCCTCACCAGCTTCGATGCGACTGCCACGAACTCCGGCTTCCCCGGCTTCGGCCCGAACATCACCACGACGGTCAACACCCTCGCCGGAACGCAGCCAAACACCACGCCCGGCGCCGCGATCAATCCCGGCGTCGACACGCGACAAGGCTCGATGAGCCTCTTTGCCCCGAATGTCTATCAGGTCAGCAATCTCGGCTACGAGATCTGGCACGACTCGATCGACCCGACCAGTTCGACCGCCTCAACCCTCGGGACGTTTCAGTACCTCGGCAGCTTCCGCGGCTGGGTCATCGAACGCGACATCAACGGGAACTTCCCGACACTCACCGGCCTTGGTCTCGGTTCGACCCTCTGGCCGACCGTGAACTCCGCAAACGTCGGCGGAATGTATGTCCAGTCCGGCGGCGCGCCGCCCATTGCCACTATCACCAACGGCCCGGCAAGCGACCAGTTCAGCGCCCCCAACAACGGCGGCCTTCCGCTGACCGATTTCGGCGGTGATCTCGGTTCCTATTTGGACAACGTCGTGCTGCCGCTCGTCGATCCGCTTTCGCAGCGCATCGTCTATCTGGAATCGGCAGGCTTCGGCATGAATAACAGCTTCGACCCGATCTTCGGCGACACCACCGGCTACGACGCGGTGCTGATTGCCCAATCGGAGCCGATCCCCGAGCCGACCGTGGCCACGTTGCTGCTCATCGGCGCGGCGCTCTCGATGCGAAAGATACGACGCTCGGTAAGTCGCGGCTGATTGGGTCAGGAGCATGCGACACGGACCGTCGGATGCACAGAGTCATCACGGCGGCGGGTGAATCGTCGCCCGCCGCCCGGTTTGAACGGAAGGATGTCAGCCATGTACGCTCCTAGAGTTCGGCGATTGGCCAAACGACCAGCATTTACGCTCATTGAGTTGCTCGTCGTCATCTCCATCATCTCGCTGCTGGTCGGTATCGTGTTGCCCGCCCTCTCGGCGGTACGGCGTCATGGCACAAAGATGTCCTGCCAGACACGCATGCATGAAATCGCCCGTGCCATCTGGGCCTACAGCGTGTCAAACGACAACCGCGTGCCGTACATCGTCTCTTCGCTCACCAATACCTCCTTCGGCAACATCAGCACCATGACCGACGAAGAAACGAACCCCTACGACCGCGAGCGATGGCCGGCCTCGCTGCCCAATGTCCTCATGCCGCTTTACCTCGGCCAGGATGAAAAGATCTTCGTCTGTCCGGCGGCGATTTACGGCTGGCCCAAGGCGTCCAAGAGCTACAGATTTACCTATCGCGATGCCGGCGCCAATCAACCCAACGGCAGTTTCGCTGCGCCAGGCGACTATCTCCGCGAGAACTTCGGCTTCATGGACGGCCGACCGATGAACGAGCTTCGCGTTCACTTCACAGGCAATCCAATTACCGACCTGCAACTTCGCAGTCGACTCCGCAGCAGTTACGTTCGCGACATGATCAAGTATGAGGCCGGCAAGGCCATCGGCCCGCACAACGGGGGCATCAACCTGCTCAACCGCGAATTCGGCGTCGAGTTTCGCGACCAGAAGACCGTTCAGACGGAACTGGCCTTCGGCGCCGCAGGCGTCCAGTTCTAGGCAAGTTGGCCCCTCAGACGCCATTCCTCGCGCGCATTTCCACGCAGCGCGCGAAGCCCCATCGGCCTCCTTCTCGCCTTTCCCTCCTCCCACTTGACAGCCCCCTTATAATCAACAGATGACCCTTCAAGACCGGCCCGTCGCTCCCCGCCATGAATCGCGTGGGCCGTCGTCTCCCCATCACCGCCAGACACGGAGCCGATTATGAGCGACCCCCACTCACTCGCCGCCATCTCCGCGACCTCCGAGGAAACCGAGTTCTACACACCCATGCCCGCCGGATATAAGCCCGGCAAGACCAAATACGTCGGCGTTTTCGGCACCGTCATGTCCGGCCTCGGCAAGGGCATCTTCGCCAGCAGCCTCGCCAAGGTCCTCAAAGACAAGGGCCTTACCGTCGCTCCCATCAAGCTTGAGGGCTACCTCAATCTCGACTCCGGCACGCTCAATCCGTTCCGCCACGGCGAGGTCTTCGTCCTCGACGACGGAATGGAATGCGACATGGACCTCGGCACCTACGAGCGCATGCTCGATCAGAACATGGGCCGCGAGAACTTCGCCACCAGCGGCCAGATCTTCAGCGCCGTCCTGGAGAAGGAGCGCCGCGGCAGCTACCTCGGCCGCGACGTCCAGATGATCCCTCACGTCACCGGCGAGGTGAAGAGCAAGCTCCGGCAACTCGCGGTCTCCAGCGACGCCGATGTCGTCTTCATCGAGATCGGCGGCACCGTCGGCGACGTGGAGAACGCCTACTACATCGAGTCGCTGCGACAGCTTGCCTTTGAAGAGGGCACCGGAAGTACGTGCTTCGTCGCTTTGACATACGTCCTTCAGCCGCCGGCCCTCGGCGAGCAGAAGTCAAAGGCCGCGCAGCTTGGGATCAAGCAGCTCCTGGAGAGCGGTATCCAGCCGCACATCATCGCCTGCCGCGCCATTCAGCCCGTCACCAACAAGGTCCGCGAGAAAATCGCCCTTTACTCCAGCGTGCCGTTCAATCGCGTTTTCTCCATGCACGATCGCGAGTCGATCTATGTTATTCCGGAGATGATTCGCGAGGCCGGCCTCGATCGGGCCGTCGTTGATATTCTTGGGATCGGCGACCGGATTCACGTTGAGGCGGAGGGCAAGGCCGAGTCCGTCTGGAAGGACTATCTCGAGCGCCTGCGATCATCCTCCCAGAAGGTGACCATCGGTATTGCCGGGAAATACACCAGCGTCCGCGACAGCTACGCCTCCGTCATTAAGGCCCTGGAGCACAGCGGCACGCGCTGCGGCGTCAAGGTCGACATCGACTGGATTGAAGTCAGCGACATGCCCCTGGAAGACGTGGCCGATCGCCTCGCCGGCGTCGATGGCCTCATCGTTCCCGGCGGCTTCGGCTCACGCGGCGTCGAAGGGAAAATCTCCTGTGTCCAGCACGCACGAGTCCACGGCATCCCGTATCTCGGCCTTTGTTATGGATTTCAGTTGGCGGTCATTGAGTATGCCCGCAATGTCTGCGGACTCGACGGCGCCGGCTCCACCGAATTCAATCCCGAGTGCAAGCATCCTGTCATCGACTTCCTGCCCGAGCAGAAGCAAATCGAGGGCCTCGGCGCCAGCATGCGACTGGGCGGCCACGACGTCGTCCTCAAGCCCAACTCACTCGCCTGCAAACTCTACAACGGCTCGCCGGAAATCAGGCTCCGCTTCCGCCATCGCTACGAAGTCGATCCTCGCTACATCGAGCAGCTTGAATCCGCCGGCCTCGTCTTCTCCGGCAAGGCCCCCGACTTCCCGATCATGCAGGTCCTCGAACTGCCGACCGAGGTGCACCCCTACTTCGTGGCCACTCAGGCCCACCCCGAACTCACCAGCCGCCCGCTGCGGCCTGACCCGTTCTTCCTCGGCCTCGTCAAAGCCGCGATCGCCCGAAGAAACCCAGCGCCCATCGCCGACATCGCGGTTGAGATTTGACGAGCCCGGGGCTCAAGACGCTCGCCGACGCAGGATGATTCAAAGAGTAAACCGACCCCCCACGTCGCCTTCTGTGCGGTTATGCACCCTCGCTCGTGAAACACCCAATAATGCAGCGATTGGTAATGCCTGAACCGCGAGCAGACGCATTTATGAGGCGCCACAATTCTTGAAAACCGGCCCCCAGTGGCGTATCCTATCTACATCGGGTGAAAGAAGTTCCTGCCGTCTATTCCTGAGCCGATGGCTCGATCGCCCGCTTGCCGACGAATTTCCAATCGGCCGTGGTACGGCCTCAAAAAGGCAGCGTCGCTCATGCGGTTTCCTCTTGTCCTACTCCCAGTGCTCGCGATCTGCTCTATTGCTCGGGCACAGCTCGTCTATCAAACCGGTTTTGAAGGCCCCGTGTTCGTGGACGGTGATCTGCTCGGTCAGGATGTCTGGCAATCGACCGACGATCCCGCGACGGCCAATCGCGGTGTCGTTCAGAGCGCCCTTGCCCGGACAGGTTCTCGTGCCGTACGTCTGGATGCATCGGTGACGACCTTCACCGATTGGTATTGGCGAGCATTCAACTTCACGGTGGTTCCGGCCGCTTCGCCCATTGTCCAGATTGAATGGGCGATGAACCTGAGCAATGTCGGCACGCCCAGCGCCGGCTGGGGCATCGACATCTACGACGACTCTCTACCGATTGCGCGGCGGGTTTCCGCGGTCATCGTGGACAATGCAGGATTGCTGAAGGTCTGGAACGGGACCGGGTTCTTCAACACATCCGTGGTCATATCACGCAATTCCTGGCATGTCTTCAAGCTCAACATGAATTACGCGGTCGGCGTCCGGAAGGTGTCACTTTACCTCGACGGTGTTCGCGTCGCGAACGGCCTCGGCTTCAGCTCCGCAACCTCCGACACCATCGCCGATGTGGACTTCTATAACATCGACGGCGGCGGAAGCGACGCGGCTCACTACGACGACTTGCGAATCGTCGCCCTGGCGGATTCCGACGCCGACGGCGTTCCCGATCCCGATGACTTTTGTCCCGTCACGGCGCCGGCGACTCCCGTTGACGGCAGCGGTTGCTCGACGCTCGACGACGACGGAGATGGCGTGAACAACGACATCGATCTCTGCGCAAACACGCCTGCCTGTGCAAACTCAATTGACCAGAATGGCTGCCCGGCCGATTCGGACAGCGACACCGTCGTCGACGGCTGCGACAACTGTCCGAACGATCAAAACCCCGGCCAGGAGGACACCGACTCCGATGGTCAGGGCGACGTATGTGACCCCTGCCCTTCTTCCCTGCTGGGCGATACGTCAGGCAACGGGCAGGTAAACGGACGGGACATCCTGCGATTCACCGAGCTTGTCCTCGGCGCCGTTCCGGTTGGGGACGAGCTATGCGCCTCGGACATGAACGGCGACCTGCTGGTCGACGAAGCCGACGTTCCGGGCTTCACGGATATTTTGCTAGGGTTGTGATGAAACGATAATGACGGCCGCGGCCTTGGGGACTCGGGACTTCGAGCAGGCTGTACAACGAAACTGCGAAGAGGAAGCGGAAAGACTGCAAGGCACTTGGTCGATGCGGTTGCGGGGGCGCGGGAGACGAATAGCAAAATGAGTTTCTTACGACAACTTGCCCAACGTGTCGGGTTGGGAGAGGACATGCGAAAGGCGGAGGAATTCGTCTCTCGCCGGGCTTTGCTCTTTGGCGGGTTGTCCTCGCTCGCGGCGATGAGCCCCTCCCGGACGCAGGCTGCTCCGCGGCCCGATGCCGGCAGATTCCTCATTGATCGACTCACCTTTGGCTGGACGCAGCAAGAGCAACTGCTCGCCGACACACTCGGCTATCACGGATACCTTGAGTATCAATTGAACCCATCTTCAATCGACGATAGTGCAACTGATGCTCGGATTGCCCCCTACTACTTCCTGAACTACGACCCGGCCTCACTCAAGGGTTTCCAATCACCGGTGTACATCATGCACCAGTGCATCGAGTCCACCGTCGTCCGGTCGGTCTACAGCAAGCGGCAGCTATTTGAGAAGATGGTCGAGTTCTGGAACGACCACTTCAGCGTCGAAAGCGGCAAGAGCCATATCCCTTGGCTCTTCCCTGTTTGGCTGCGAGACACGATCCGCGCAAATGCAATGACCACTTTCCCCCAGTTGCTCGCCGCCACCGCCCAAAGCGCGGTGATGATGTTCTATCTGGATAATGAAACCAGCATCGGCGGCAATCCCAACGAAAACTATGCCCGCGAGCTGATGGAGTTGCATTCTCTCGGCGTTGACGCCGGGTACTCGCAAGGCGATATCGAGGAGCTCGCTCGCATTCTGACCGGCTGGGGAGTCGATCATTATGGTAATCCCGAAACGATCACATGGAATTTCATATTCCATCCCAACTGGCACGATGACACCGCCAAGACATTTCTCGGTGTGAATTTCCCGGCCGGCGGCGGGATGAACGATGGCGTGATGGCCCTGGACATCCTCGCGACTCATCCCGCGACGGCGCATTTCATCTCGAAGAAGCTCTGCAGGAAGTTCTGGAGCTACGACCCACCACAATCGCTCGTTGATGCAGTTGCGGCCACTTACATGGCGACCGGCGGCGACATCAAGTCGATGCTCCGCACCTTGTTCACCACGCTCGATCCTGCATCGGCGACTCCCAAGCATAAGAGACCCTACCATTTTGCCGTTTCCGCGATGCGCTCAACGGGTGCTGAATTATCGCCGGTGGCGTGGAGCTCCGGAACGGAGTTGGAAGCCAGACTCTTGAGCGCCGGCCACCTCCCCTTCAATCATGGGCCGCCCGATGGTTATCCTGATCGGCTCGAGGCATGGGCCGGCCTGATGCTGCCCCGGTGGAACATGGCCGCCGAGCTCATGAACAACGGCATCACGCATCTCAACGTGAATATCGCGACTTTCCTGCAAGGGGCGACCACGGGGACGGCGGTGGCCGATCGCATCGACCAGGCCCTATTTGGAAATCTAATGCCGTCCAACGAGAAGAGTGTGATTCTTGGTTATCTCGGGGCGAATCCGAATTCGACCACGTCGGCTGAGGCCGTCGCTTTGGCACTCTCCGCACCGAGTTACCAGTGGTATTGAGACTAATCGGCTGGCGCGCAAACGGATGATATGAGGTACGCACGATGAGTGAACCCGCCTGCAAAGGTTGTCACGAGTATCTGGAGCTCTCGCGCCGCCAGTTCCTCGGTGTATCGGGCGGAACCCTTCTCGCGGCAAGTGTGCCAGCTTGGCTGCCGCGCGTTGCCCTGGCAGGTGATTTCTGCTCCGCGCGCGACGTGGTGATTGCGGTCTTCCTTCGCGGGGCGATGGACGGCATGACCATGTGCGTGCCCCATGGCGAAACCGAGTACTACGCCAAGCGCCCGATTCTCGCGATTCCGCCCCCCGGCAGCGGGCAGCCCTTCGCCGCGACCGATCTCAATGGTTTCTTCGGTTTTCCGCCGTCCATGCTGCCGCTCTTGCCGGCCTATGCCAATGGCGACCTTCTCATCGTCCATGCTTGCGGCTCGACCGACACGTCGCGGTCCCATTTCGATGCCATGGCCCTGATGGAACTCGGCAACCCGTCGAATCCTTCGCAATTCACCGGTTGGCTGGGGCGCCACCTTCTGACGACTGCGCCCCTCGTGCCCGGCTCAATGCTCCGCGCAGTCGGCATGCAGCACTTGTTGCCCCGGAGTCTGAACGGCGCGCCCGCTGCTCTGCCCTCTGCCGACATCACGGACTTCGGCCTTGAAGGTCCGCCCGCAACACTTGGCACGCGTCGAGCCACCCTCGATAGTCTCTATAACCTCACCTCAGATCCGCTCCGCGCAGCGGCTCAGACGACCCAGGCCACGATCGACCTGTTGGATACGATTGATTTCGGGGGTTATGTGCCCGCCGGGTCCGCAATATACCCGGACTCGCCTTTTGGTCGCTCACTCAAAGCCTCCGCCGCATTGATCAAGGCGGAGATTGGCGTCGAGGCCATCGCCATTGACATCGGAGGTTGGGATACCCACATCGAGATGGGCCCGCATGAGGGCGTACTCGCAACCAAGCTGACCGATCTTTCAACTGCCCTCGCCGCGTTGCACGCCGATGTCCTGGCCGCCAGCGGGAAGAATGTCACTGTCGTTGTCATGTCCGAATTCGGCCGTCGGCTCGAGGAGAACGGCGACGAAGGCACGGATCACGGTCACGGAAACGCCATGTTGGTCATGGGCAATAACATCGCCGGCGGACAGGTCCTGACCCAGTGGCCCGGCCTGGCCCCGGAACTATTGTTCCAGCAGCGCGACCTCGCCATCACCATCGACTACCGCGACATCCTCGCCGAGATCATCCAGGAGCGGTTGGCCAATCCAAACCTCGCTTCGGTCTTCCCGGATTTCACGCCAACGTTCCGCGGCGTCACCCAGTCCTGCGCCCAGGCCGATCTCAACTGCGACGGTACGGTTGACCTTGGTGATGTCGCCCCATTTGCCGAGGCCGTGACGGATCAGGCGTCGTTCCGCGCGGGTAGCCCGGGATGTGATCCGATGAATGCAGACCTCAACGGCGACGGCCTGCTCGACGGCCGCGACATTCAGGCCTTTACAGGCCGACCCATTCAACCGTAGTTAAGAAAAAAGTGCGTGACAGGTGTGCGGGCCAGGAGACTTTCGCGGGAATCCCGCGAATGATCGCTCATAGCCTGAGGCTCATTCAGATTGCTATATCATTTATTAGGCTCGACGTAAGTCGTCGGGGCCGGAATACGCAAAAAATGTGCGGTGCGCATCCCTTTAGCCCACTAAACAGGAGCCTCCCAAACTGTACTCATGGAATCCACTCTGGATGCGCCATTGGAGGCATTCGGCATGCGAAACCCAGCGCCATGAATTCTGTTGTGTTCGAGATTCAGGCAAAGATGGCCCCCTGAATGCGATATTGGCGACCAGAATTCGTCTCCTCGGACCGAGTGTTTACACATTCCTAACCGACCGTCCTCGTGACTGCATCAAGCCGGGCCATCTCCACCTTGGAGACGTTTGATGACCCCGGCGAATGGCCTCCCATCAAAATACTCGGGAGTACGCACCGCACAAGTTGTGTTAACACCGTCTGAGGGCCGCGCGCTCAGGAAAAAACTATTTTGATGACAAGGCGTCTTTCAGGGGCGGTCGGGATCCCCGTTTTCCTTTTGCCCCCGAACGCTTACCCTTGAAATAACAGGCATTTATGCGCCGATTCGTAGTATTATGGGTCAAGGCTTCCGTTATCGACCCTGAAGTAATCCGCCTTGATAGGTGAGCCTCGCGCCCGATAAAGCGATGTGGTTTTCGCTTAAGGATACGGGGCAATAGCGGGTAAAATAGGGAATCTTGAGAGAAAAGGCCCAACCCATGGAATGCCTCGATAGTGAAGCTGCTCTGTCTAGAGCGATTGTCAAGCGGTCGAAGTCCATCTTGGCATATCTCGATCGCAAGATACCACCGATTTACAAGGCCCAGATTGTCGCCGAGGACATTCTTCAGGAAGTGTGTATCAAAGCATTTCGAGGGCTCAATACGTTTCGGAGCGATGGTGAAGATTCGCTGGATCGCTGGTTGACTCGGATTGTCGATAACGCACTCTTAAACAGAATCAGAGATGCCGGACGGAAGAAGCGAGGAGGCGGCCAGCGGATTCTACGCAACGGAGACCAGTGGAAGACTTCCTGCATCAACCTCCTCGACCAAGTTCGATCACCCGGGAAAACCCCCAGTCGGGTGGCCGCCAGAACCGAGGCCGTGGGAAAAGTGCTCGTAGCGCTCTCCCGACTCAGGCCCGATGTCCGCGAGGTCGTGCAACTACACTTCCTGACTGGTCTCTCAATCGAAGAAGTTGCGCTGCAGATGAATCGCACGAGGAACTCGGTTCGCTCGCTTCGTTATCGCGGGCTCACTGAACTCAAGCATCTCATGGGCGATCAAAGTGACTACTTGAGCGATGATGGTTCATCCTCGGATGCATCATCCGGATCGAGGCTCTGACATTGCAGGACGCGGGCCCGATTCGCTCACCTAGGAGGAGAGATGAAATGCACGGCAAGAGAAGTCCTGCTGGTGGCGCACAGGACGCAGCAAACGTAAACGGGACCGACTCGTCGTCAACAAACGGTGACGGGCTTCAATTCCTCCCGGATGACTCTCCAAGTGAAGCGCGCCAGGTGCTTCGGGCTCTCGATGAAGCTCGACGAGTACACGAGGGCGCAAGATACAGGGGCGATCAATCAATTTCTGAAAATCATGACAACGATGATCAGCTTGCCTGGCTCGCCCAGCACCTTCAAGACTACGACGTGCATTCTCGTCTGGACCGAGGCGGCCAGGGCATCGTCTACAAAGCGATTCACAAGGCTACGAACGAACCCGTCGCGGTCAAAGTGCTGCTGAACGGTCTTCTCTCATCGGACCACCAGCGCCACCGGTTCAAGCGAGAAGCCGCGATCATCTCACATCTCAATCACGATAACATCGTCAAACTGCGAGACAGCGGGGTGGTCGACGGCAGGCAGTATCTCGCGATGGAATTCGTCGACGGTCACCCCATCGATGATTATATGCTTCTCAATCGGCCGCCTGTTCACGATCGCGTTCGCTTGTTCATCAAGATCTGCGACGCAGTGGCCAGCGCCCATCAGCGCGGCGTGATCCACCGCGACTTGAAGCCGGGCAATATCCTCATCGACCGGCTCGGCGAACCGCACATTCTCGATTTCGGTCTGGCCAAGCACATCGACGAGGAATCTCCGTTCAACATGGAATCCATGACCGTCTCCGTGACGGACCAGGTTCTCGGCACGACGCCATTCATGAGTCCCGAGCAGGCCGGCGGGAGAACCGCCGATGTCGACATTCGATCCGACATCTACTCACTCGGTGTGATCTTCTATCAATCGCTGACGGGCGTGATGCCCTATGTCGTGACCGGCCCGCGCGATGCGGTAGTCAAGCGCATTGAGAATGAGAAGCCTCCGAAAATGACAGCTTCGCTGGCCATCGCGGGTGACGAGCAGTACTCAATCCCAATTACGATCGATGAAGACCTTGAGTACATCATCGCCCGTGCTCTGGCAAAGGAACCTGAGCGGCGTTACCAGTCTGCGACGGCGCTGGCCGAGGATTTCCGGCGACTTCTTGACGGCTTCCCCGTCGAGGCCAAGGCTGACAGCACCTGGTATCTGCTCCGGCGGACCTTCAAGCGATACAAGCTTCAGGCGACCTTTGCGGCCATCCTCTTCGTCGTCCTGGTGGCGGGCATCGTCGGCACAAGCATCATGTGGGTGCGCGCCAACCGGTTGACCAATGACTATCAGAAAGCGCTCCACGCCGCCGGCTTCATGAATTTTGGGGGCATCGCCCGCGATGAAGGGCGTATGGAAGACGCCATTGACCTGCTCCAGCAATCAACTGACATGTCCGGGCGGATCAGTGACCCGGACGGGGACACCGTGCGGTTTCTTGCGCAGGCACATCAGCAGTTGGCCGATGTCTTTCAGGACAGAGGACGGCTTGATGAGGCTGATATCCACGTCGACAAGGCTCTTCTGATCACTCGCGCCTTCTTTGAAGGGAAAACAGATGACCTGCTCTGGCAAAACGTATTGGGTCAGAATCTGCATACGAAGGCATGCATAATCCGTGATCGGGGAAAATTGCTCGATTCAGACGATCGACTTGATGAGGCCATCGCTCTCCTCCAGGAATCCTTGGCGATCCGCGAGGTCCTCGCTGAGGTGGATCCCAATAATAACTGGTGGATAAGGCGATTGGCCGCGTCCAGGCGATCGCTTGCGTCCTGCTATCGGGCAAAGAAGGATTTTGCCGAATGCCGCCTCATTTACGAGCGAGCTTTCGAGGAAGCCTGCAGAGCGTTTGAGAAGTTCCCAGACTCAATCGGCGCCATCATCACTCTAACAGGCGCCGAGAACAGTCTCGCTGTCTGGCACATAGAGCAAAATACGCCGGAAGACGACATGGCAGCTTTGCGATGGCTCGAGCAGATAGAGAACCAACTCGGAGTTTTCAAGAAGACCCACCGAATCGATGTCATGGCAAAGGACGTTGACGATGTGACTTCGGCGATCAAAAAGAACCGAGGTATAATCATGAGGCGTATCAGCGCCCTTGCGACCGATACGCCTCAATCAGCAAAACGCTGATTCAGCTTGCGCCGCCGACACCATCTCCAGTCTCAACCGGCTCGTCTTCGCCTTCCGCCAGCGATACCGATTCACCCTGAACAAAGAACGAAAACGAAGCGGATGCCGTGTTGCTCCCGTAGGGCGGCGTCGCGGGAGCCTCCGGCGGCACATACGTGTTGCCACCAAAGGCGTAGTCCAGGTTCGCGCCCTGCGTGCCCTTGACGACTGCCTCGCCTTCCATATGCGGGGGAAGAAGAAACTCCGTGATGACCGGCGCGTCGACATCGGCGTGATCGGTCCACCACAGGCCATCCTGCGTATCGAGCGCGGGATTCTCTACCGACCAGAGGATCGGTGATGCGCCCACAGTCTCGAACTGCGCTTCGGCGACCGCCCATCCGATGGACGTCGCGTTGTACGAATCAAGCGCGAGACTCAGCGTCACACGAAAGACAACATCGCTCTCGGGGTCCTGAGGGTCCTCATGCATGGAGAAAACGACGATTCGACTCTCCGGCGGCGTAGCCATCACGTTCGACGACGCGACGAGAAGAACCAGACAAATTCCAACAAGAAACCTGGAAAACTGAGTGCTCACGGCGATCTCCCTTCTGCTGCGCTCGCCGCTCGCTGTGCGCGCACCTTCTCCGCAGCCGCCGCGACGGCGTCAGAACCGTGAGCCTTGGCAAGTGGGAGCTTTGACTTGACAGGTGCGAAGAAGGCTAAATCAGAGCGCCATCATCGTTGGGCATGTGGTGCTGCCGACCAAGCCACGATCGACCCTACTTCGTCGCCTGTGCAGTTAGGACTAACACCGTTCAACACGGTCGCGCTCGCATTATGAAAATCTTTTGCGTGCGACCTGAAGAAATGACGCATGAATAGACGGAGAAGTTAAATGTCTGCGCGCGACGCAGTGATTCACTTCAATCACTGACTCGGCGCCGAACCTGACATGCGCGATAGGCTGTGAGAATGGAATCTTGTGGGATGGACTACAGCAAGCTGATGAAAACTCTACCGCCTCGCACGCCTGATGTGGAAAAAACGCGAGCGAGAAAAGTTATGCCGGTCTGCAAAGAGGTCATTGCATGAAACATCTGCTCATTCGGCGATCCGATGGCCTTCAACGTCATCAACATGGCCCAACCGCCGATAGACAACAAACGAATAAATCAGCGACCACGCCACGAGCAACCCAAGTCCGCTGAAAAAACCGACGGTGCAGATTCGCTCGTCCGCAAAGAGCCCGAGCCCGATCGACACGACACCGATGCAGACCATGAGCTTGCCCCCGGCGCGGTGCGTCTTTTCCCAGACCCGCTCGTTGACCAGAGTCCACGGCGTACGAATGCCCACGTAAAAATTCCGCCGGATTTTTCCCAGCCAGTTCCCCATCACCATGAACATCGCGCCGCAGATGATCGCCAGGCTCCTGCCGACAGCGATGTGGCGGCCCAGCGCATCGGCCATGAATACAGCGTGAAAAGCCAGTATGACCGCCACGACAAGCGTACACATGCGCCCATAGGTGACGCGAAACCGCTCGAAGTTCTGCCGAAACGGCCCCAGAATGGGAAGGACGGCCAGCAACACCATGAGGCCGGCCGCCACCCCCGGAACCACAAAGGCCAGTTTCCACGGCGGCCCGAATGCGTCGGGCTGACCTTGCAGATTCCAGTGCGTCGGACTCGGATCGGGCAGTTGCCGATAGACGGCTGCCGTCGCAACGAGATCGACCAGGATCAACGCCGCCATCACCGCGAGATGTCTTCGACAGATCATTCCAACTTACTCCTTGCGATTGCGATTTCGGCGACTGCCGCCCTTCTCCGAAGACGCGCCGCGAGCATCACCGGGCCGAATCTGCTTCATGATGAAGCTCAAAAAATCTTCAAAGACACTGGTGTTGAGCATGTAGTCGATTTGCCGACCGGTTCGACTGGCATCCACCAGATCGGCCTCCTTGAGAATCTTCAGATGAAACGACATGGCATTGGGCGCAACGCCGAGTTGCTTCGCCAGTTGACCGGCCGACATCGGACCATCGCGAAGCGCCGTCAGAATGTCGCGTCGCGTCGGATCGGCCAGCGCCTTGAATGATCGGTCAACTTGAAACATCAGAAAGAATCAACTCGTCGTCACTTGACCGGCTGCTTCTTAGTCGACTTCTTGCGAGCGTACTCGCCCTTCTTGATCCATCGAGCCACGCCCTTGACGACGTCGCTCGACACATGCTTCTCGGTGCTCATGTACTCGGCCGGCGTGCTCATCCCTTTGCCCTTGCAGAATAGGTGATTCACATCCGGCACCCACTGAAAAGTCGCCTTGGAGCGGCCCTTCAACACTTCGCGCCACAGATCGAAGTCTGCACGCTTGATCTGATAGTCTCGCCCGCCGCTTAAGACCAGAACGCGCCCTTCAAAGCCACGGATCGCGCTCGCCCCGCGATCGCCGAGATGGCTCGTCAAATCCTGCCAGTACGTCATGGGCACGCCCATCAACGTGGGATTCTCCTTCGCGGCTCCCCTGCGATATGTCTCCAACTCATCGCGCGTCGAATTCAGGATATTCTTTGCCTCCTCCTGACCGGCCCCCGGCAGCCCGGCGAGGTACTCCAATTGCTCGATCACCACATCCTCCATCGGTCGCAGCGTTCCGGCGAGCACGATCACGCCGGCCAGTTGACCGTCCTCCTCGGCAATGATTGGGGCCAGGCATCCGCCCAGGCTGTGTCCGATCACAAACGTCTTCTTCGGGTCGACCTCCGGCTGTTCGCGCAGAGTCTTGAGGGCCGCCACCGCGTCGTCCACCACCTCAGCGCGAACGTTGACATCTCCCGGTTTCATCGCGCCGCCGTAGGTGTGCGTTCGCTTGTTGTACCGAAGCACCGCAATCCCGCGCGAGGCGAGGCCCCACGCAAGGTCCCTGAACGGACGATTCGGACCAATGGTTTCATCCATGTCGTTCGGGCCCGATCCGTGAACCAGCACAACGCCGGGCGCGCGGCGGCTACCCTTCGGCACGCTCAGCTTGGCCTTCAGCCGCCAGTCAGGATGACCGAACTCCAGATCGCGCTCCGTGAACTTGTCATTATTGATGTAGGAAGGAGCCGTGTACGGCTGCGTTGAAGCGCCGGGCTTGAAAAAAAGGCCGGTGACTTTGCCGTCCCTTGTCACCGTCACTTGCATGTCCAGCGCGATCGCCTTCCAGCGGCCGGGGAAGACATAGACGTCGTAGTCCCCCACGATGTCATGACGCGCAGGCCCGAATCCGCCGAACTCGCCGCATTGCTCCGCGACCTTCTTCCACGTCTCGGCCAAAGTCTTGGGGCCCATTACCCGGGTCATCGTCTCGTCAAAGTCCTCTGTCGCCTCATCAAATTCCTCGGCGGCCAGCCGCTGCGCGAATTTCTCGGCAATCGCCTGTCGCTCGTGCTCAGGAATGACTTCGCCTGTAGCCCTCGCTGTCCCTAAAGGAAAAGCGACTATGGCAGTAGCGAAAAAAATCGTCGTCGCACCGGGCGTTATGCGGGTTCTCATTGAACCATCCTCCTGAAACCGGCGGGCGTCGCCGGCCGTCGATATTTCAACATCCATTGAAATATATCGCCGGGGCTCTGCAACCCTCACGCTCGGCTCAGTAGATTTTTTTCTAGGGGGGAATGGGAACACCGGGTCAGCCACGCCGTCGCGAAAACGGGCCGCCACGCCGGTTTCTACGAATCGATCAGATCCGCGGTCCAGTACTCGTATGCCAGGACTGCCATGCCGACGAAGGCCAGACCCACCGCCGCGATGCCGTGCGGCATGCTCCGCATGGAAATGGAGCTCACGATCAGATAGGCCGCCGCGCCCTGTACTCCGATGACGCCAAGGCACTTTGCCTGCGCATAGGTCGGCATGGGAAGGAACTTCCGCCGCTTCACCAGCAGGCACTCAGCACAGTAATGTCGCCGGCCGATGCCGCGCAACAGCGGCGCAAACTTCTCACACTTGGGGCACACTCCTGCATTTTTGGAAGCCTCGCGCGTTGCGTACGCCCGCTTGAGCGTCGCATATGCCTCGGTCGCCTCCACGAAAATCGCCAGGCTCGCGGAGTCCGAGCCGGTGCGATCGGGGTGGTGCTTCAATACAATCTGCTTGTAAGCGCGGTGGACGCTGCGAAGTGTCGAGCCCGGCTGAAGGCCAAGCACTTGGTAGCAATGGAGGATACTCACGCTAAATGCCTCTGATTCCCACACCTGAGCCGGACAGTTGCCAAAGCCCTGCAAGCTACCGGACCCTGCCGCTGCGATTCCCGCGGGCTGAGGGTGTCCCCATTCTATCCTCCGCCCTTTCGCGATCCAAACCCCCCATCGCAGATTGCCGCGATTTGACACCAACGGGCAATGACCGACGATAGCCGGAGACTCCGAGACCTCGAAAGTAGCCATATGGGACCCCGCCAACTCAGCCTGAACTCGATCACGGACAAGCTCTTAAGGAGCCTCCGCCCTCTGAGATTCAGCGCCCCCGTGTCTCACGTTTATAACCCCCTGATTTACGCCCGAGGGCCTTTCGACCAGTACGCCGCCCGCTACGGATCTTCGCCGCGAGAGACCCTTTTCGTCGGCATGAATCCCGGCCCGTGGGGTATGACGCAAACGGGTGTGCCCTTTGGCGAGGTGTCGTTCGTACGTGACTGGCTCGCAGTCGGAGGGGCTGTCAAAAAGCCCGCTGCCGAACACAAGAAACGGCCCGTCCTCGGATTTGACTGCCCGCGCAGCGAAGTAAGCGGCAAGCGCGTTTGGGGGTGGGCCCGTGACCGCTTCCGCACCCCTGAGCGATTCTTCGCCCGGTTCTTCATCGTGAACTATTGCCCGCTCTGTTTCCTCGAGTCGAGCGGCAGAAACCTGACCCCCGACAAGCTGCCGGCAAACGAGCGAAAATCCCTCTTTAACGCCTGCGACAAAGCCCTCCGGCAGACCGTCGAGTACTTCCAGCCGTCGCACGTCATCGGCATCGGCAAGTTCGCCGCCGATCGGGCAAGGATCGCCCTAGACGGTATCAACCTCTCGATCGGCGACATTCTCCACCCCAGTCCCGCAAGCCCTCTGGCAAACGCCGACTGGCCAGGCCAGGTCGATCGACAACTTGCCAAACTCGGAATTCACATCCCCCATCCCAAACGCTAACCACCCAGCTCTCGACCCGCTCCAGCCATCCGAAGGACGAGCCCCGGACTTCAATCCGGGCGGATTCGCCGTCCCAGCGACAAAGGCCTCCCCAGAAAACCCAATCCGAAGTCCTCTTGCGAAAAATACCGTGAATCCCCTCCCCCGGATGTCGCACGGAAACTTAGGCCCGAAAGCGGCGCCACCCGGCCTCGCATCCGGAGTGCACGGAGCCCCACCTTCTGGGCCATTTCTCAGGCCTTTACATTAAGAAAGGAATCAAAATGCCTGCCGCCCCCAAAACCATCTGCATTTTGGCCAACCTGCTTTTGCTGACCTCCATCGCGTCGCTTCTCGCCGACACGCCTAAGGAAAGTTCGCCCATCGCTTCCAAGGATGAATCAACCTCACCGGAAGCCGCCCGTCTCAAAGATGCCCCTGCCCGGATTGATGACATCGCCTCCGAGCTCACCTATATCAAAGACAACGCCACGGTTGACTATCGGCCGATCCCCCTTAGCGCACAGGAGATCAGCGCGCGGGCTGCGAACAATCCCAAGGCCGACGGCGCGCTGTTAATGTCGCAGCTCGATCTTAACGTCCCAGCCGGCGACGACCCCGCCGCCCCCAACTTCTACTTCTACCACGGTCAGCCTATCCCTCTTGAACTCCATGCCGATCGTCTCGCCATTCGCACCGCTGAAGGCGTCGATCTCAGTCAGGCCTCCAACCGCACGGAGCAGACAATCGGCCTCGCAATCACCGCGACTGAGCCCACCGGCGTTGACCGACTGAGCTTTGTCAAACTCTCCCGCCCCCTCACGGACTGCACCGACGCGAAAGCGAAAATTGAATCGGCCGTTCAAACCGGCCGCGTCGAGTTCGCCTCGCCAGTCTTCAAGAGCCCGCTCATTCCTGACGGATGGATCATCATCGCACCGGACATCCTCGTTCGATTCAAAGCGCAGCACGCAGCCCGTGCGGCGGGTGCACTCGCCGAACTGGCGCAAGATTTCCAGATCAAAGAGCAGAATTTCGGCGGGATGCAGGGCGCCTTTCGCCTCAGCGGCACGCCGAAAAACGGCTTCGACGTACTCGCCGCAGCCAATCGGCTGGCCCAGGACCCGCGCGTCAAATGGGCCGAGCCGGAAATGACTTTCTCCGGGCTGAGCGATATATATCCCAACGATACAGAATTCGGCAGCCTCTGGGGAATTGAAAATACCGGCCAGGGGATCAACGGGACCTGGGGCACCAACGACATGGACATGGACGGTAATGAGGCGTGGAACATCACCCGCGGCAACAGCGGCGTGCAGGTCCTCGTGATTGACACCGGCGTCCAGCAGGACCATCCCGACATCAACCAGAACGCGGGCCGCGACTTCACCACCGGCGCAGCCGACGGCATCGCCGGCGGCGGGCCTGCCAACGCATGCGACAATCACGGAACCGCCGTGGCGGGATGCATCTCCGCGCGGTTCAATAATTCATTGGGCGTTGTCGGCATTGCCCCGCTCTGTCGTGTCGTGTCGGCGAGGTGCATGATCGCCAACACACCGACCTGCGGACCCGGTTGGACGACCAACAATACATGGACGGTCAATGCCCTGAACTGGGCCGTCAACAACAGCATAGAAATCACCAACAACAGCAACGCATACGGCGCGAGTTCCACCGCGATCGACGACGCCTATCTGAACGCCTACGAAAACGGCCTCACGCATTTCGCCTCCACCGGCAACAGCGGCGCGGCATCCATTGCCTATCCGGCGTCCGCCGACACCGTCAACGCCGTCGGAAACTTGACCCAGACCGGAGCCCGAAACGCCTCCAGCCAATACGGCACAGGAATCGACTTCTCCGCACCGGGAACAAACATCCGCACCACCGATCGCACCGGCTCAGCCGGCTACGACACGACCGGCGACTACGCCTGGGTGAATGGAACCTCCTTCGCATCGCCCTACGCTGCGGGCGTCGCGGCCCTGGTCAAAGTCGCCCACCCGGCTTGGAACCCCATCAATATCGAAACCGCGATGAAGTCCGGCGCGACCGACCTGGGCTCGTACAGTTACGACACAACCTTTGGCTGGGGATTGGTCAACGCTCATCGTTCAATCACTATCTTTGGCCCCGTCAACGATGAATGCACCGATCCCATCGTCATCCCCGGGACCTCTTACAACCCCGGTTCGATCTTCACATACAACGCGACGATTTCCGATTACTTCGAACCCGCGGAATCCTGCGAAGCTGGCAACGTCGGCGTCAGCAACTCGGTCTGGTACAGCTACACCCCGCCGGCCAACGGAACAATCGACGTGAATACGTGGGGTTCCAACTATGACACGGTCGTCTCGGTGTTTGACGGTTGCGGCATTTACATCGGGACGCTTCCCATCTGGTTCCCCAATCAGCTCGCCTGCAACGATGACATCAACGGCACCCTTCAGTCGGAAATTCTCGGCGTTCCGGTCAATGGCGGGCAGGAGTACAAGATCAAGGTGTCCGATTACAACACCGCCTCCGGCGGCGGCGAACTCTTCTTCGACCTTTATTTCCACTACGGCGCCCCGGCGAACGACTCGTGCCTGAATCGCACGCCCATCCCCGGCTCGCCCGGCACCAATCACATGCCGGCGGTCTATACCGGAGCCGCGACGGTCTCTCCGGGAACATGCACGGAACTGTGGGAGTACGGCTGTGGCCATCCGGACGGAAACAGCAACTCGGTCTATTACAGCTTTGTTCCGACGACCAGCGGAAGCCTCACCGTCGACACGTTCGGCAGTAACTACGATACGGTGCTGATGGTCGTCGATGGCGCCGGCTTCTCGAATCCCTGCGGCGAGTACTGGCAGGGACGCGACGGGCCGATCTGCGTGAATCCCATTGACTTCGGATACTACGTCTGCAACGACGACTCAGGCGGCGTTTATTATTATCAGTCGCTCATCTCAAACTATCCGGTCAACGCCGGCTGGCCCTACGTCATCAAGGTCTCCGACTACAACCCAATCTCCGGCGGCGGCTGGCTGTACCTGAATACGACGTTGGTCGCCGCGCCGATCGCGGGAGATGTCAATGGAGACGGCGCCCTAAACGTCTCAGACATTCCCTTTATGGTCGATGCCCAGATCGACCCCGGCAATTGCCCCGGCTGCAACATTGGACTGGCCGACATGAACGGAGATGCCGCCGTCAATGGGATGGACCTTCAACCGTTCGTCAATGCACTCATGGGTAACTGATGGGACTCGCGTTGTCCTGACAATAAAGTTCAGCGGCCGGTCACGCGGCTGGTCACGCGGTTGGCGACGTCGGCTCCGGTCTG
This sequence comes from Planctomycetia bacterium, assembly GCA_015075745.1. NCBI lineage: Bacteria > Pseudomonadati > Planctomycetota > Planctomycetia > Planctomycetia bacterium. The sequence continues at coordinate 3,302,894 of JABTTW010000001.1, read as the reverse complement.
ACAAGCGCCACCAGCCGCAAACCAGGCTTGGGCTCGAATGGCTTGTCAGCGGTGATGATCCGTAGTTTCTCGTCATCCGTTACGACAAAAAGCGGCAGGGCATCGTCGCCGTACATCTTCTTGAAGTCCGCAAAGTTGAAGGCGTCGCTGAGTTTGGTCGATTTCAGCACATCGCCGCGGCCGATTCTCTCGTCGAGGGTCGCGTAGGTCGCCTCATCGGCGAACAACAGGCGGCCGTGAACCTGACTGCCCAGTCCATCCTTACCCTCCTTGGCGGCTTTGGGGGAGATCTGAAAAACACCCGCCGCGCCGAACACACGAAGAAACCGCTGTCCGGCGAGTACATTGATGGGGTCATTCGGCGTCATGGCCATTATTCGGCCTATGCCGGAGAGGTCCAGCTCATCCAGAATGTGCTCTCGGAACACGCTGCCTGGGTACGTCGGCGTACCCTGAAGCCGCGCGGCCGAGACGTTCTGCGGATTGTTGTCGATGATGACGACGCGATAGCCCAGCTCGCGAAGCGTCACTGCGACGGCTCGCGCGAATCGGTGTCCGCCGAGCAGGAGCACACCCTGGGGATCCTGCTCCGACAGTTTAAGGCGCTTGGCCATGTACGGGGCGGTGAATCCGTAGAACAGAACCGTTGTAACGATGACCGTAAACGTAAGCGGACCGAGCATGCGCGCCTGGGCGTATCCTTTTTGCTCCAGGTCGAGCGCAAAAATGGAAGCCACGGATGCCGCCACGATGCCGCGCGGCGCCATGAACACCAGAAACAATCGCTCGCCTCGACTGAGCGTTGATCCCAGCGTGGATACAAATACCGACAGAGGTCGAGCAATAACGATCAGGATGCCTACAAAAGCCAATGCCCCGAAGCCGATGTCTTTGAAGTCGTCGAATTTGAGCCGCGCGCTCAGGAGAATAAAGAGCGCGGAAATCAACATGACGCGCAGGTTCTCCTTGAACTCCACAATATGACGTACGTCCGCCGCCTTCTGATTCGCGAGGACGATGCCCATCAAGGTAACCGTGAACAAACCCGACTCATGCTGGACGTAATTGGAGGCCGTGAACAATGCCACAACGAGCATCATGGCGATGGAGTTTTGAAGGTACTCGGGCGCCCAGTAGTGTTTGATCGTGATGATCATCAGCCATGCCGCGAAAGCGCCGAGCCCTCCGCCGACGACGACGGTCTTGAGAATGGCGATTCCAAGCATCTGTGTCGAGGCGCGCCCGGTGTGCTGACTGAGGACGACTTCGAAAATAAGAACCGCCAGCAACGCGCCGATCGGGTCGATCACGATGCCTTCCCATTTAAGGACCGTGCTGACCGACCCCTTCGGGCGAATGTGGCGCAAGAGCGGAAGAATCACGGTGGGTCCCGTGACGGTAAGGATGCCGCCGAGCAGCAGCGCGAGGGCCCAGTCCAGACCAATCAGCCACCGCGCGGCAAGGGTCGCGATCGCGCCGGTTATCACGAGTCCTACCGTGACGAGATTTCGAACTATCTTGCCCTTGCCCTTGAGTTCACCGAAATTCAGTGAGAGCCCGCCCTCGAACAGGATGAGCGCAACCGAGATGGCGACGAACGGCCTGAGCAGCTTTCCGAATAGATCGTCGGGATTAACCAACTGACTGACCGGACCGGCGACGAATCCGACGATCAGCAGGAGCAGAATCGAAGGCAACCGCACGCGCCAGGCGATCCACTGAGCCGCTCCGCCCAGAACGATCACGCTCGCCAGGCTGACCAGCATGGACGTCGAGGAACTCGCGAGAATGTACCCATCATATATCAGCATGAGCCGCATTCTCCGACGGATTCATGGGGGCGTCCAGCACGCCGCAAGCGTTGGTCGCGCACCCCGCCTCGCCGCGGACTTGTCAATCCGCTGGCGCGCCGGTAAACGTTACGCTGGTTGCTCCATCCGCGTGCCGGTCAGCGCCGTCGCAGGGTAGTCATTCATGCAATTACTGGTATTTGAAGACGCCGGATTCCAATCGCACCTCCCGCTGGTCTATTCTCGCTGCACCTTTAATCTCCGCTGCGGCTTCGACAATCTGCTCTCAAAGATCGAAAAGGCCACAAAGCTGACCGCCGATGCACTTTTCGTCCGCCCCTCCCTCGCCGCCGTCATCGCCGAACGCCAACCCAGACGCGTCAATCAGCCGGCCACCGGCGACGATCAACTCTGGGTCAACGGGCGATTCCTCATGCGCGCGGCGTTCGACATTCCCAAGGGCGCCGCCGTGTGGATGGGCGATGCGCTCGTCGCCGGCAGGTTCGATCGAGTCATCGGCGCGCGTCTGACGCTTGATGTTCTTCTCAATCCGGCGAAATTGAAAGAATTACTGGCGGCCTGCCCCACCGAGCAGCTCCCCCCCGAATCGGGCGTGCTCATCGAACACCCCTGGCAGCTCATCAAAGAAAACGCCGCCGAAATCATCCGGCAGTGCGGCCTGACGCCGATGGACCTCGCTGGTCGCATTGCTGATGGCGCGCACCTTGTAAATGGAAGCGCCATTCACGTCGGCGCCGGCAGCAGCATCAAGCCGGGCAGCGTCCTGGACGCTGAATCCGGTCCGATCTACATCGGCGAAAACGTGACCGTTCACGCCTGCGCAGTCATTCAGGGCCCCTGTTACATCGGCGACGGCTGCACCATTCAGCCCGGCGCGGCCATCCGCGGCGGATGCAGCATCGGCATGGTCTGCAAGATCGGCGGCGAGGTGGAAGGAACAATCTTCCACGGATACTCGAACAAGCAGCACGACGGCTTCATCGGCCACTCCTACATCGGTGAATGGGTCAATCTTGGCGCTGACACCGTCGGCAGCGACTTGAAGAACACGTACGGCCCGGTCCGAGTCCCGATCAACGGGAC